>CAIOKP010000082.1 GCA_903858875.1 uncultured Sphingomonadales bacterium | reverse complement strand
TATCTGGGGGTACGCGTGACCGGCATCGATCTCGCTCCGCGCCAGCGCACCTTTCACCGCTATATGGAAAACCGCGCCGACACCGCACGCCGGCGGCAGGTCGACCTGCCCACCGTGGGATTCGAAGTGTTCCGTGGCACCACCACGGCAGAACTTGACGCGCTGGTCGCCGAAGTGTCGCAGGATGCCGATTACATTATTTTTGACACGCCGGGCAGCGACGATGAATTCGCCCGCCATGTCGCGACCAGTGCCGATACGCTGGTCACGCCGTTGAACGACAGCTTTGTCGACTTTGACTTGATTGGTCAGGTCGATGCCGAGACGTTCAAGGTCCGCCGTCTGTCGTTCTATGCCGAACTGATTTGGGAAGCGCGCAAGAAGCGGGCGATGGCGACCATTCAGGACAACCGGCGCGAGATGGATTGGGTCGTCGTCCGCAATCGCACCCAGCATATCGAGGCGCGCAATATGCGCCGTATCGATGCCGCGTTGCTAGAATTGTCCAAGCGGGTCGGCTTTCGCATTGCGCAGGGCCTGTCCGAACGCGTGATCTATCGCGAACTGTTCCCGTCGGGGCTGACTTTGCTCGACAAGGGGCATCTGGGCGATCTGGGCACCAGCCATCTGGTTGCGCGGCAGGAATTGCGCTCGCTGGTCGCCGGGTTGAACCTGCCCGCGCCGGGGGCGCAGCGCGTCCGGCCGATTGCCGAACCATCCCTCGCCGAACGGTAGAGGGGGGCAACGCGGACCATGGGCAAGCTCTTCACGCTATTGTTGGTTGCGAGTTTTGCCTGTCGCTATCTGGCCGGGCAATGGCCGTGGCAGATTTGGGCGAGTTGGAACCGCCCCGCGCCGGGGGATCAGGCGCGGCGCTTGCTGGGCGTTGATCGGCGGGCGGGGCGGGCCGAGATTCTCGAGGCGCATAAACGGTTGATTGCGCAGGTTCACCCCGATCGCGGCGGCGATGTGCGACTGGTGTACGAGGCGAACGATGCCCGCGATGTGTTGCTCGAAGCATTGGGGCCGGACAAGAACCGCGCGCAGCGGCCCTAGGCATGGCGCCACGCCCAGACCCCACGATCTTTCGCGAATATGATATTCGGGGCGTGTATGGCGTTTCACTGACCGATGGGGACGCCTATGCGATCGGTCGCGCCTCCGCCTTGGTATTCCGCCAAAGTGGTGGCCGATGCATGGCGGTGGGACGCGATGGGCGACTCAGTTCGCCGGCGTTAGAGGCCGCGTTGATCGACGGGTTGCTGGATGGCGGCGTTGATGTCCTGCGCATCGGGCTGGGGCCGACGCCAATGCTCTACTATGCCGAGGCCTCAACCCCAGAGGTGCAGGGCGGCATTCAGATAACTGGCAGCCACAATCCCGCCGATCACAATGGCTTCAAGATAGTATTTGGGGGGCGTGCGCTGTTCGGCGCGGAAATCCGGCAGATCGGCGTCGTCGCTCGTCAAATGGGGGGCGGCGAAATCGCCGGTGGGCGCGGACAGGTCGACGTTCGCGGCGCTTGCGGCACGCGCGAAATTCTCAAGCCCTATATCACCCGATTGCTCGAAGGGCTGAGCGCCATAGGCGGGGACGAAGCAGCTGGCCTGCGGATAGGCTGGGATGCCGGCAATGGTGCTGCTGGGCCGGCGATCGAGGCCCTCACCGCCCGTTTGCCTGGTGCGCACCATTTGCTGTTTACCGAAATTGACGGCCATTTCCCGAACCACCATCCTGATCCCACTGATGACACCAATCTTGCAGATTTGCGCAGGTTGGTCGCGACCAGACGGCTCGATTTCGGGCTGGCCTTCGACGGTGACGGCGACCGGATCGTGGTAATCGACGCAAGGGGGCGGACGATCCTTGGTGATCAACTGCTGGCAATCCTGGCGGAAGATCTGTTGCGCGATTGTCCCGGCGCGGCGGTTTTGGCCGATATAAAGGCATCGCAGGTGGTCTTTGATCGGATTGCCGCGCTGGGCGGGCGGCCGTTGATGGGGGCTGCTGGGCACAGTCTGATTAAGTCCACAATGAAGCAGACTGGCGCGATGTTGGCGGGCGAGACGACCGGGCACATCTTTTACGCCCATCGTTTTTACGGCTTTGACGATGCGCTGTACGCCGCGGTGCGGTTGATGGCCGCGGTGGTTCGGCTGGGCCATAGTGTGACGCAGTTGCGCGATTCGTTGCCGGCGATGATCAATACGCCGGAATTGCGGTTCGCGGTCGACCCCCGCCGGAAATGGGTGGTGGTGGATGAAGTCGCGGCGCGATTGGCGGCGGCGGGGGCATCGGTTGACACAACCGATGGCCTGCGTGTGGCGCGGGATGGCGGTTGGTGGCTGTTGCGCGCCTCGAATACGCAGGACATGCTGGTCGCCCGCGCGGAAAGCGGTAGCGAGGCCGGATTGACGGCGATGATGGCCGAGATCGACGGCCAATTGGCGGCATCGGGGGTTTCGCGGCACTGATGCCCGGTTCCAGCATCCCGCCCCTTGTGGCTGGCTGGTTCGCCGGGCGGGGCTGGCAAGTGCGCCGCCATCAGGCCGAGGTTCTGGCCCGCGTGCGCGAGGGGCGGCATGTGCTGCTGGCGGCGGATACGGGCGCGGGCAAGACACTGGCGGGGTTTATGCCGGTGTTGGCCGATGCCGCGACCGGCGCGATGCCGGAGGGCTTGCACACGCTGTATGTCTCGCCGTTGAAGGCATTGGCGCATGATGTGCAGCGCAATTTGATGACGCCGGTGGCCGAAATGGGACTGAACCTGCGGGTGGAAGCGCGGATCGGCGACACCTCGTCCGACCGCAAGGCGCGCCAGCGGGCCGACCCGCCGCATGTGTTGTTGACCACGCCTGAATCACTGTCACTGCTGCTGTCCTATCCCGAAAGCGCGACGATATTTGCCAGCTTGCGTCATGTGGTGATCGACGAGATCCACGCGCTGGCGGCCAGCAAGCGGGGCGATTTATTGGCCCTGGCTCTTGCGCGGTTGCAGGTGTTGGCGCCGGCGATGCGGCGGATTGGCCTGTCTGCGACTCTGGCCGATCCAGAGGGGTTCTGCGGCTGGATCGCGCCGGGGGGCGATATCGCGAGCGTTGCGATGGTCGCGGGCGAGGCGGGCGCGCCGCCGCAAGTGTCAATCCTGTTGCCGCAGGGCGAGCGCATCCCGTGGAGCGGCCATGCCGCCAGTTGGGCGATCCCGCAGATCTACGAGTTGATCCAGCGCCACCGCACGACGCTGATTTTTACCAACACCCGATTCTTGGCGGAATATACATTCCGGTTGCTGTGGGATGTGAACGACGCCAATTTGCCGATCGGCATCCACCATGGCAGCCTGAGCCAAGAGGCGCGCCACAAGGCCGAGGCGGCAATGGCCGATAGCCGGCTTCGCGCATTGGTTTGTACCGCCAGTCTCGATCTGGGGGTGGATTGGGGCGACATCGACCTGGTGGTGCAAATGGGCGCGCCCAAGGGATCGTCGCGGCTGTTGCAGCGGATCGGGCGGGCGAATCACCGGTTGGATTGCCCTTCGAAGGCGGTGTTGGTGCCGGGCAACCGGTTTGAGTTTCTCGAGGCGGTGGCCGCTGTCGAGGCGGTGCGCGACGGGCAGCGTGACGGCGAGGGCTTGCGACCGGGTAGCCTTGATGTGTTGGCGCAGCACGTTCTGGGGATCGCCTGCGCCGGGCCGTTCGACGCGGCGGCGTTGCACCGCGAAGTGGTCAGCGCGACGCCCTATGCCGGGATTGACGCGGCGGATTGGGAGCGTGTGCTCAATTTTGTTGCAACGGGCGGCTATGCATTGCGAGCCTATGACCGGTTTCGGCGGATTGTGCGTGAACGCGAAGGGCCGTGGCGGCTGTCGCATCCCGATATGGCGCGCGGCTATCGGTTGAATGCAGGGATCATCGTCGATGCCGATATGGTCGAAGTCGGCTTTCGCAACGGTCGTTCGCTGGGGCGGGTGGAGGAGGATTTCGCGGCCTCGCTGGGGCCGGGTGATACGTTCCGGTTCGCGGGGCTGGACTTGGAGGTCGAGGGGCTGCGCGAGGGGGCATTGCTGGTCCGGGCGGCCAAGCGGGCGGCAGCAATCCCCAGTTATAATGGCGCGCGTATCGCGATCAGCAGTCATTTGGCCGACCGGGTGCGCGGCCTGTTGGCTGATCCAGCGCGTTGGCGGGATTTTCCGCCCGATGTGCTGGAATGGTTGATGATGCAGCGCCGGGTGTCGACCATTCCGCGCGTGGGCGAATTGCTGGTGGAGAGTTTCCCCCACGCCGGCCGTGCTTATACCGTGTTCTACACGTTCGAGGGGTGGCCGGCTAATCAGTCGCTGGGCATGTTGGTGACCCGGCGGATGGAGCATCTCGGCCTCGCGCCGATGGGGTTCGTGGCGAATGATTACGCGCTGGCGGTGTGGGGGCTGACGCCGATGGAAGACCCCGCCGCGCTATTGTCGCCCGATATTTTGGTCGATGAATTTGTTGAATGGGTTGAAAACTCCTATCTCCTGCGCCGTGCCTTTCGCGAGGTTTCGGTGATTTCCGGCCTGATCGAGCGGCAGGTGCCGGGTAAGCGCAAGAGCAACCGGCAGGTGACGTTTTCGTCCGACCTGATTTACGATGTCCTGCGCCGGTACGAACCTGACCATCTGTTGCTACAGGCCGCCTGGGCCGATGCGCGGCAAGGGATGACCGATGTGGCCCGCGTGGCCGAGGTGCTGGAACGGGCGCAGCGCTCGATACGGCACATCGATCTGGCGCGGGTCAGCCCGCTCGCGGTGCCAACGCTGACGATGATCGGGCGCGAGAGCTTGCCCGCGGGGGCCGCCGACGATGCGCTCTTGCTCGAGGCCGAAGCCTTGGCGACCATCGCGATGGGGCCGGGCGCCATGGGGCCGGGCGCGATGGGCGAGTAGGCGCAAAAAAAGGGGCGGATCGCTCCGCCCCTTCTTCACTCGCTATCTTGCAATAGCTGAGAATTAGTCAGCCTTGGGGGCGCCAGCGGCCTTGCCAAATGCTGCGTAGTTTTCGTTGCCGACGAAACCAAATTTGGTGACGTTCGACGCCTTGATGATGTTCAGCACATGGGCCGACAGGTCGTAACCTGCCTGTGCATCGGGCTGGAACTGAAGTTCCGGCTCGACGGGCATCTGGGCCGAAGCAACAAGGTTAGATGCCAACACGCCCTGATCAATCGGGGTGCCATTCCACAGGATCTTGTTATCCGGGGTCAGCACGACCTTGTTCTTGATCGGGTCGATCGGCGGCTTCACCGCATTCGGGTTAGGGGTCGGCAGGTCGATATTCACCGCATGCGTCGCCACCGGAATGGTGATGATGAACATGATAAGCAGAACGAGCATGACGTCGATCAACGGCGTCGTGTTCATTTCGCCCATCGGTTCGCCGTCGTCTTTGCCTCCTGACATAGCCATGGAAACTTACTCCTGAATGTGGGTGCCGACCGGGTTAACCGTTCGGATCGACCGGGGTCGAAATGAAGCCAACGGTGGGGTAACCAGCGCGCTGCACGTTAAAGATCGCACCGGCGACACAGCGCCAAGGCGCCTCGACGTCAGCACGAATATGAACCTGCGGCACCTTTTCCGGATTCGCCCGCAGCGCTTCGGCACCACCTTCACGCTTCACGATCTGATCGAGACGCTTGAAAGCCATGTCGTAAAGCTCGGTTGAATCCACCGGCGTGATATTGTTGAAATACACGCGGCATTGTCCACCGCGCGATGCTCCTGCGAAACCCGGTTCACCCGCGCTGTGCCCAGCAAGGTCGGAAGTGCTGACCGTAATCAACAGATTTTCGACCTTATCCTTCGATTCCTGCGAAACCATGATGGGAATCTTCAGCTTCTGGATCGTCTGAATCGCGATCGGAACCGCGATCAAAAAGATAATCAGCAGCACTAGCATCACGTCCACCAGCGGGGTGGTGTTGATGTCGGACATCGGCTTTTCTTCGCCGCCCGCGCCGCCAACAGCCATTGCCATGTTATGATCCTATCCTTGCAATGCCCACGTGGGGGCAGGGTGGATCGGGGAGCCTTGACCGCGTTTGCGGCTTTGGCGCCCCTCTCCCGTCAGGCGGGTCGGATGATTGAGATCCGCGCCCGCCCTATGTTGGCCTTAGGCCTTCGGCTTGGCAGGCGCAGCGGCAGGCTTGGCAGGCGCGGCGGCAGGAGCGGCCGGCTTGATCATGCCCTTCGAGTTGATGTAGGCCAGAACGTCAGCCGAGAAACCGGTCAGCAGTTCGTTGATGCGCTTGTTGCGGGCCTGCAGGAAGTTGTAAGCCAACACTGCGGGAACGGCGACGAGCAGACCGATAGCGGTCATGATCAGCGATTCACCAACGGGACCTGCGACCTTGTCGATCGAGGCAGACCCTGCCAGACCGATGGCGATCAGTGCGCGGTAAATACCGACCACGGTACCGAACAGACCGACGAACGGTGCGGTCGAACCCACGGTTGCCAGGAACGGCAGGCCGCGAGCAAGATAAGCGCTGATCGAAGCTTCGGTGCGCGACAGCGAACCGTGGACCCAGTCGTGGGCTTCGAGCGTGTCGGCCATTTTGCCGTGGTTTTCTTCAGCGGTCAGGCCGGCTTCCACGATGTCGCGGAACGGGCTGGTCTTCTCAAGCTTGGCAGCGCCGTCCTTCAGGGTGGCGGCCTTCCAGAAGCCGGTCAGGGCCTGGTACTGCTTGAAGATCTTCGACTGATCGGCCCAGCGGGTGAACAGGATGAAGAACGAACCGAACGAAAAGATCGCCATGATGGCCACGGTGGTCTGAGCGATCAGACCGCCGCCCTTCAGAGCTTCGGCAAAACCGAACTTGTTCTGGGGAGCGGCGTTGGCGCCAGCGGCGAGGATTTCAAAAAGCATGCGATGGTCCTCTCAAAGAACTCTCGAAGAGATAAGGTGGATAGTTGTTCGGGGAACCGGAGCTATGCCGCACCCCCCGTGGGGAGAAGCGATTAGTCCTTCGGGATCACCCATTTCACCCGGCTCGAATATGAACCGGTCGTGGGCTGTCCCTCACCGTCTTTTGCTGGCGCAAATCGGGCGCGGCTGCTTGCATATTTGCAAGTCGCCTTGTCGAGTTCATCATTACCGCTCGAACTGGTGATTTCGCAGCCATTCACGCGGCCATCAGGGCCGATGCTCAGGCGGAAGCCAGTCGTACCAGTCGCGTTTTCACGCAACGCGCGTGAGGGGTAATCCTCGGTCGTCACCCATTCGGCGGGCCTGCCCTTTGGCTGAGCCCCCACCGGCGTAAACCGGGGCGCAGGCGGCGCGGGGGCCGCAGGCGGTGCCAAAACAGGTGCCGGTGCCGGCGGCGGAGCCACAGACACGGTTTGGATCGACGGCGGCGCAACCGAAATATTCATCGGCGGCGGCGGTGCCACGATCGGCGGCGGCGGCGCCGTGTCCTTCGGCGGCGGCGGCGGCGGCGGCGGTGGTTTCACCTCATCCTTGATGTCAACAGTGGTCACTTTCTTCAAGATCTGCTTGGCCGCCGAATAGGCGAGCCCAGTGACCAGAGCATAACCGACCACGATGTGAATCAAGGCAACGATGACAATCGCGGTAACGCGGTTACCGCTCATCTGTTGATCAGCGTAGGCCATTCAGACGCATCACTCCATCACAATTCCCGGGAAAACCCCGGGCCGGCCACGAATTACGGCTAGTGCCGCAACGCATGGAATATAACTCGTATCCACCCTGCCGGATAAACCGGAAATGTCTCGTACGCCCTTTGTCGGGCTTACAAGACTTTTGTCGAACCCTCATTATCGGGGCCCGTTTTTTGCAAAGCTTAACCACCTTGTGACCCCCGCGCAACGCCTTATCGGCAAAACGACTCGGTTCACCCGTGATTCAGCTCTGTTAACGCCATGGTAAGGTGATTAGGAAGAGCATATCTGGCCCAGACGGGTCGTCAACCCGAATTTCTCGGAGAATCCCGTGGTGTTTCAGTCTTTCTCGGGTCGCCGGGTCGCGTTTTTTAGTGCTTTTTTTGCGGTTTTGACGTCTCAATCGGCCTTCGCACAGGCCCCTGCTACGCAAAACGTCGTACAGGCTTACGCTGATCTTGTCGATCTTGCCGAATCATCGCCTTTGATCCTTCGGGCGCAGGTTCGCGACGTCATACGGGTCGAACCGGCGCGGTCCGGAAACGTCGCGCCGGGCGCCGCGCGAATCTATGTCGAGGCCCATGGTGATGCCACGCTGGCCGGCCAAATGCCGGTCGCGCCGACTTTGCGCTACCTTGCTGATGTGCGGTTGGATGCGCGGGGCAAGGTGCCTCAGCTGAAAAAGCAGGAAGTTTTGATCTTTGCACGGCCGTCGGCGGCAGGTGGCGGCGAATTGCAACTGGTCGGGCCGGACACTCAATGGATCTGGGATGCGGTGACCGAACAGCGGATCCGCGATATTCTGGCTGAAATCGCCGCCCCGACCGCGCCGCCGCATATCACCGGTATCAGCATGGCGCTGTATCAGCCGGGTACTCTGGCGGGCGAGGGCGAGACGCAGATTTTTTTGGGCACACGGTCGGGCGCGCCAGCCTCGATCATTGTTGAACATAAGGCGGGGCAATCGGCGCGTTGGGGCGTGTCCTTCACCGAGGTGGTCAATGCCGCAGGCGGCGCGCCTGCTCACGACACGCTGGCATGGTATCGCCTCGCCTGCGCGTTGCCTGACATGTTGCCCGCCGCCGCCGATGTGGGCGAAACGCAGGATGCCAAGGATCAGGCCGTCGCCGATTATCTATTGGTCCGGCGCGATCTTGGACCTTGCGGGCGAACGCGGCATTAAGTACGCGCTGCACCATTGCAGCATCGCCATTTGCCCCCTAGGTGATCGCGCCGAAAGGGATCATCATGGCTGATACGTCGACGTCCAACCTTGCGAAAACCACCAAACCGCCGCTGCGAATCGCCTTGGCGGGGCTGGGCACGGTCGGTGCCGGGGTGATCAAGCTGGTCGAGGCCAATGCCGCGTTGATTGCGCGGCGGGCCGGGCGCCCGATTCACATCACCGTGGTATCGGCACGCGATCGCGGCAAGGATCGCGGGGTCGATCTGTCGCCCTATGCGTGGGAAGATGACATGACCGGCATCGCGGCGCGCGATGATGTCGATGTGGTGGTCGAACTGGTCGGCGGGTCGGATGGCCCGGCGCTGACGCTGGCGCGTAATGCGATCCGGCATGGCAAGGCGCTGGTCACCGCCAACAAGGCGATGATCGCGCATCACGGCATGGAATTGGCCGCCGCCGCCGAAACGGCACGCGTGGCTTTGCGGTTTGAGGCGGCGGTGGCGGGCGGTATCCCGGTGATCAAGGGCCTGCGCGAAGGCGCGGCGGCCAACCAGATCGAGCGGGTCTATGGCATCCTCAACGGCACGTGCAATTACATCCTGTCGACGATGGAAGACACCGGTCGCGATTTCGTAGAGGTCTTGGCCGAGGCGCAGGCCATGGGCTATGCCGAAGCCGATCCGACATTTGACATCGAGGGCATCGACGCGGCGCATAAATTGTCGATCCTGTCGGCCATCGCTTTTGGCGCGCAGATCGACTTTGCCTCTGTTGAAACCACCGGGATCAGCCGCATTCTGGCCGCCGATATCGCGCAGGCCGACGCGCTGGGCTATTGCATCCGCCTGATTGGCATGGCCGAGGCCGATGCTGGCCCCGATGGCACGCCGGGCCTGTTCCAGCGGGTACAGCCGCATCTGGTGCCGCTCGACAATCTGTTGGCGCATGTCGATGGCCCGACCAATGCGGTGGTGGTCGAGGGCAATTTCTCGGGCCGCCTGTTGTTCCAGGGGCCGGGCGCGGGCGATGGCCCAACCGCCAGCGCGGTGGTTGCCGACATTATCGACATCGCGCGCGGCATGGACACCGGCTTTGAGGCGGACATGGCGTTCTCGATCCCCGTTTCCGGGCTGGAGGCGATGCCGCCTGCGCCACTGGGGCATCGGTTGGGCCGGGCCTATATCCGCTTTATCGTGGCCGACCGGCCGGGCGTGCTGGCCGAGATCACCGCTGCGATGCGCGACGCGGGCGTCTCGATCGAAAGCCTGATCCAAAAGGGTCGCGCCGGGGACGCCGGTGCCGTGATGGTCGCGATGGTCACGCACGAAGTGCGCGAGGCCGCCGTGACCGAGGCGCTACGCCTGCTCGACGGGTCGCCCAGCCTTGCGGCGGCGCCGCTGGTGATGCAAATCCTGGGGGACTAAATCCGGCCGGCCATGATTAATGCCATGGCGCAACCGCACACGATCATCAGGCGCAGTGCCTCAATCCCATGGTCGACGGTCAGGCGGGCGGCAATGGCGCGGGCATTTGTCATGCGAGCGAGGTTGCGCCCGAAATCCTCCCCAAAGCGTTAACGCCGGATGAGGCGCGCGGCATTTGCTGGCTGGAACAGTGGAACGATCCACCCCCGGCCAGAATGGCGTCGGCCATAATGCCCACCGTCGCCCGGTCCGGGAACAGTTCGGCAATCGCCGCCACGCCATCGGCGTCCTGCGCCGTGCCATAAATCGGCACGACCACCAGATGGCTGGTGATCGCAAAGTTCATGTAGGACGCCGGCTCGATCCGGCCATCGCGCTCGACACGGCCGGGGGATGGCACGTTTTTGACCACAACGCCCATCGCCTCGGCGCGGGCCTTGGCATCGGCATAGATCGCCGCGTTGGGGTCATCCACGCCGGTCGCGGTGGGCAGCGCCAGCACATTGGGCGCCACAAACCGCGCCAGATTGTCGACATGGCCATCGGTATGATCATTGATCAACCCCTCGCCCAGCCACAGCACGCGGGTCAGCCCCAGATCGCGGGCCAGCCGCATTTCCAGATCGCCACGCGACAGATGCGGGTTGCGGTTGGGGTTGAGCAGGCATTGCTCGGTCGTCGCCACCAGCCCGGTGCCGTCGATATCGAGCGCGCCGCCTTCCAAAATCCAATCGCCCGTGGTGATCGCAAGGCCGGCGTCGGTGGCGATTTCCGCCCCGATGGTCTGGTCCCCTGCCATCAGATATTTGCCGCCCCAGCCGTTAAAGCCAAACCGCCGCGCCGCGCGTCCACCCGCGCCGTCTGCCATCACCAACGGCCCGGTATCGCGCAGCCAGACATCGCCATAGGTCCGCTGCTCGATCCGCACCGTGGCGGAACACAGCGCGCGCGCGCGCGCTTCATTGGCGGCATCGCGGACGAGCAGGCGGACTTCCTGCCCGCTGTCGGCCACGGCGCTGGCGAAGGCGGCCATCTGCACCTGCGCCGCGCCTAAGAATCCCGGCCATTCGTCCGCATCATGGGGGAAACCGATCCACAGCCAATCCTGCGGGTGCCATTCGGGGGGGAAGTGCCAGTTGTTCATGCGCCGCCCCATAGCGCCAAAGCGGCCTTGCGGGAAGACGGGGCGGGGGGCATGACTAGTCCGCAGCAAGGGGAAACGATCATGGCCGATTGGAACGGAGCGCTGGCACGGGCGCAGGCGCATGCGCCCTATCTGTCCCGGGCGTGCGACCGGATGCCTGATCTGGTGGCTGTGTTGGCGGCGGGCGATGGGGATGGCGCGCTGGCGTGGGCGCGGCGCGCGGGGGGCGATGCGCCCGACCTTGGCGCGGCATTGCGGCGGGAAAAGGCGGCGTTGGCGCTGGCCTTGGCGGTCGGGGATCTGGCGGGCGCGTTTCCGCTGTTGCGGGTGACGGGCGAATTGACCGCGCTGGCCGACCGGGCGCTGGATGCCGCGATTGCCCATGCGATCACCGCGCGGGTGCCCGATGCGGCGCCCGCGGGCTTTTTCGCGCTGGCCTTGGGCAAGCAGGGTGCGGGCGAGCTGAACTATTCGTCCGACATCGACCCGATCCTGATTTATGACCCCGCCGTCCTGCCGCGCCGCCCGCGCGACGATCCGGCGGACGCGGCGCAATATGTCGCGCGCGCGATCCTGCGCGATGTGTCGCACATCGACGCCGAGGGCTATGTGTTCCGCGTCGACCTGCGCCTGCGCCCGGCGAGCGAGATCAGCCCCTTGGCGATCCCGATCGGCGGCGCGCTGGCGCATTACGAATCCTCGGCGTTGGCGTGGGAACGGGCGGCGTTTATTCGGGCGCGGTCGGCGGCGGGCGATGTGGCGATGGGCGAGGGGTTCTTGGCCGCGATCCGGCCGTTTGTGTGGCGAAAATCGCTGGATTTCGGGGCGATTTCCGAAATCGGCCGGCTGACCCGGCGGATCCGCGCGCATCATGGCAAGGTCGAGGTGGTCGGCCCCGGCTTTGACCTCAAACGCGGGCGGGGCGGCATCCGCGAGGTCGAGTTTTTCGCCCAGACGCATCAGTTAATCCACGGCGGTCGCAACCCGGCGCTGCGGCTGAAGGGCACGCGCGCGACGCTGGATGCGCTGGCGGCGGCGGGGGTGATCGATGGCGCCGATGCGCTGGGGCTGGGTGAGGCCTATGACCGGTTGCGCCAGATTGAGCATCGGTTGCAAATGGTGTCTGACCAGCAAACCCATGCCTTGCCCAACGATATGGCCGGGATCGAAAATGTCGCGCGGCTCGACGGATTGCCCGGCGCGGCGGCGTTGATCGACGAGATCGCCCGGATCACCACGATGGTCGGCGCGCGCTATGACCGGCTGATCGCGGCCAGCGGGGGCGACAGTCACCAGGTCGCGGTGCCACGTGGCGAGGATCTGGAGGCGGTTCTGGCGCGGCTCGGTTTTGCCGAACCTGCCGGGCTGGCGGCGCGGATTGATGGCTGGCGGGGCGGCACGGTGCGTTCGTTGCGGTCGGCGGCGTCGCTGGCGGCGCTGGATGCGATCCAGCCGGCGCTGTTGGCCGCGCTGGCCAAGGCGCCCGAGCCGGATCGCGCGATGACCCGCTGGGAACAGTTGATCACCCATTTGCCGAGCGCGGTGAACCTGTTCAACCTGCTGGAGGCGCGACCCGGCTTGCTGGAGGTCTTGGTGCGGGTATTGTCGCTGGCGCCGCCCCTGGCCGATGAACTGGCGCGGCGGAGCGATTTGCTCGACGCGCTGATTGACGCCAGCGCGTTTGACCTGCCGGGTGATGTGACCGCGTTGGCGGCGGATTTCGCGTCGATCGAGGTGGGCGACGATTACCAGCGGTTGCTCGACATTGTGCGACGCAAAGTGGGAGAAAGGCGGTTCGCGCTGGGCGTGCAATTGATCGAGGGCGCGCAGGATCCGCTCGCCATCTCGGCAGGGCTGTGCCGGGTGGCAGAGGCGGCGATTACCGTGCTGGCCCGCGCGACGATTGCCGAATTTGAGCGGACGCATGGCCGTGTGCCGGGGGGCGAACTGGTCATTCTGGGGCTGGGGCGGCTGGGTGGGGGCATGCTGACCCATGCCAGCGATCTCGACATCATCTATTTATTTACCGGCGATCATGGGGCCGAATCCGATGGGCGGCGGCCCTTGGGCGCGACGCTCTATTTCAACCGGCTGGCCCAGCGGATCAGCGCCGCCCTGTCGGTGCCGACCGCCGAGGGCGCGCTGTACGAGGTCGACACGCGGTTGCGCCCACAGGGAACACAGGGGCCGCTGGCTGCCAGTTTCGACAGTTTCGCGCGATACCAGCGCGAGGAGGCGTGGACGTGGGAACATATGGCGCTGATCAGGGCGCGCGTATTGTTCGGGTCCGACGCGGCGCGTGACGCGATGGACGGAATTATCAACGAGGTGTTGGACCGCCCGCGCGACCCTGAAAAACTCACCGCCGAAGTGCTGGATATGCGCCACCGGATGGCCGAGCATAAACATCCCAAGGGGCCGCTGGATGCCAAGCTGTTGCGTGGCGGGCTGGTCGATGCCGAATTTCTCACCCATTGCCTGCAATTGCGCGAAGGGGTGGGGCGGCGGCCCGATATGGCCGGCGCGCTGTCGGCGCTGGTCATAGGCGGTCTGTTGGCGGCCGAGGTCGAGCCGGCGTTTGCGCTATTGTCGCGGCTGTTGATGGCCTCTCGCCTATTGGCACCCGATGGCGCGCCGCCGCCCGCTGCCCCATATGCCGTGCTTGCCAAGGCATGCGGAACCGAGGATTGGGGATACCTGACGGCGGCGGTGAACAGCGCCCGGAACGCCATCGCCCGCGCCTGGGCCCAGGTATTTGGCGAGCAAATGGAGATTGACGCATGAGCAATTTTGCCAAGGTCGGCGATATGATTCCCGATATCGCGATGACGACGCCCGAAGGCGGCACGGTCAAGCCGTCCGATTTCACCGGGCAAAAGCTGGTGCTGTTCTTTTATCCCAAGGACGATACGCCGGGCTGCACGACCGAGAACAAGGATTTTTCGACGCTGGCGGCGGCGTTCGCGGCGGCGGGCGTGGCCCTGCTGGGGATCAGCAAGGATACGCCGCAAAAGCACGCCAAGTTCATTGCCAAGCACGCGTTGACCGCGCCGCTGGCCAGCGATGCTGTGGAGGGCGGTCTGTCCGACGCGCTGGGCGTCTGGGCGGAGAAGGTCAATTATGGCCGGACCTATATGGGCATGGTGCGCACGACCTATCTGATCGCGCCCGATGGCCGGATCGCGCAATTGTGGCCCAAGGTCAAGGTTAAGGATCACGCGGCAGCAGTGTTGGCGGCGGCGCAGGCGCTGTGAGGCAGAGCGTCGCGGCGGCCATTCGCGACGCCCTGTTGACGGCGGACCCGCGGGCAAAATTGATGGCGACGCGGACGGTGGCGCGCGACTGGCGGCTGGGGCGGCTGGCGATGGTGTTCGATGTGGCGATGCCCGATCGTCCCGGGCGCCCCGACCGGCCCGAATTGTTGCCGCCCAACCGGATGCCCAAACGCGGGCGCGGCCAATCGGATCGTGCCCGCATCGCGCTATGGCATTCGTTGGCGCATATTGAATTTGTCGCGATTGATTTGGCGCTCGACATGGCCGGGCGATTTGGGGCGCAGATGGGCGCGGGCTTTGTCGGCGATTTCCTGGCGGTGGCGGCGGATGAGGCGATGCATTTCGCGATTATCCAGCGGCATTTGGCGACGATGGGCGCGACCTATGGCGATTTGCCAGCGCATGACGGGCTGTGGCAAGCCGCAGAGGCGACTGCTCATGATGTTGCGGCGCGGCTGGCCGTTGTACCGATGGTGCTGGAGGCGCGTGGCCTGGATGTTACGCCGCCGACGCTGGAACGGGTGCGCGCCAACGGCGATACGCGCGGGGTGCGGATCCTGCAGCGGATCCTTGACGATGAAATTCGCCACGTTCGATTTGGCTCGACGCATTTCGCCGCGATCTGTTTTGGGCTGGGTGAATCGCCCGATTCTTTGTGGCAAACGCTGGTAACGCGTTATTTTGGAGGCGCAATTAAGCCTCCATTCAACGACTCGGCGCGTCAGGCAGCCGGTTTGTCGCGAGATGCTTATGCTGCGCTTGCCTATAAGGACAATGCCGGGCTAGGGAAAATCCATGAGACGGCGGGGGGCTCCGGCGATCTCCAATAAACGCCAGCCATTGATTTTCTCGATGGCCCAATTCCCATGTCGGCGGTCGCTATCGCGATAGTCGGCGCAAGATTTAAGGTGCTTCTGGAGTGATCGTGCTTCGTAATTCCTCCAAGTTTTTAGTTGGCAAGTTTGTGATGGGCGCCGTTGCCGCCACGATCGCAATCGTCAGCAATCCGGTCATGGCCAACAGCGCTGCCAATGCCGACATCTCGACCCCGCTGCGCGCCGCACAGGCGACGGCACCGGGTCAGGATGGCGGCGATCAGCAATTCCGTCAGCTGTTCTCGTCCTGGCGCGCCATCGAAGGCGGCGCCAGCTTCGCGGCGGCCTCCTCGATCGCCAATCAGAGCGCGGGCAGCCATGCGATGGCCATACCGTCGCGTATGCCGCTGGATGGCGTCCGCATGACGAGCGATTTTGGTATGCGGCACCACCCGGTGATGGGCGGTTTTCGTATGCACAAGGGCATCGATCTGGCCAGCCCGGTCGGCTCGCCCGTTTATGCCACTGCCGATGGTGTGGTGGGCCGCGCTGATTGGTTCAGCAGCTATGGCCTGTATATCCAGATCGAGCATGGCAGTGAATTGGAAACCCGTTATGGTCACCTGTCGCGGCTGAATGTCGGGGCTGGCCAGATGGTGCACAAGGGCGATCTGATCGGCTTTGTTGGCACCACCGGTCGTTCGACCGGCCCACACCTGCACTATGAAGTGCGCGTGGGCGGCGAGGCTGTGAACCCCATTCCTTATTTACAGGGTGAAGGTCAGCCGCAAATGGCGCTGGCCACCATCGCGCGCACGGGCGCGGTTGCTGAACCCGAAGGCGAATAACCCAGCCTGAGAATGAAGGGCGGATAACAAGCCCAACAGGCATAATGCATCTTGGAGAGGATGCGGAAAAGGCGGCTGGTAACAGCCGCCTTTTCTATGATCGCCCATGATGCCGATCGGACGATGGGTGCCATGGATGGCACCCATATTTATCAGAGGCCGAGCAAGCGCCTGGCCATGGCACGCACCTCATCGCCCATATCCGGCCGCGCCATTGCCAAGGCCAGCGTCGCCTCGACAAAGCCAGTCTTTGACCCGCAGTCATAGCGTGTGCCGTTAAAGGTGACGGCATGGAACGGCTGGTTGCCGATCATCTGCGCCATGGCATCGGTCAACTGGATCTCGCCCCCTGCGCCCTTTTCCTGATTTTCCAGCAGGTCCATCACTTCAGGCTGAAGGATGTAGCGGCCCGAGATGATCAGGTTGGACGGTGCGGCATCGATCTTCGGCTTTTCAACCAGACCAGTCACCTCGGTCAGGTTGCCATGGGACTTGCCCGGCGCGATCACGCCATAGCTCGACACGTCGCTACGCGGGACTTCGAGCACGCTGATCACGTTACCGCCGACCTGCGAATAGGCATCGACCATTTGCTTCATACAGCCCGGCGTACCGATCATCAGTTCGTCCGGCAGAAAAATGGCGAAGGGTTCATCGCCAATGACCGCGCGGGCGCACCAGATGGCATGGCCAAGGCCAAGGGGGACCTGTTGGCGCACGGTGACGAGATTGCCCGGTTGCACGCGGGTGGCCGCCAGCACATCGAGCGACTTTTCGCGCTCATGCATGGTCGCTTCGAGTTCATAGGCGGTGTCGAAATGCTCGACGATCGCGGTCTTGCCGCGGCCGGTGACGAAAATCAGCTGTTCAATGCCAGCCTCACGCGCCTCATCGACCGCATATTGGATCAGGGGCCGATCGACGATGGGCAGCATTTCCTTGGGGATCGCCTTGGTGGCGGGCAGAAAGCGGGTGCCAAGGCCTGCGACGGGAAAGACTGCCTTGCGGACGGGTTTTATTTTTTGGGCATCGCTCATGAAAAGTACTCGTGGCAGGTCTAGGTTACACAGGTGTTAAACCGTATGGCGGGCTGTTAGGCAAGGTTTACACATCAACGCGGAGTCATTTCTGTCAGATGGATCGCAAACCGACCATTGCGGCGCGGGGCAGACGCTTCTAAACGAGGGTGATGGACAAGATCATTATTCGTGGTGGCAAGCGGCTTTCGGGAACTATTCCGGTCTCGGGCGCCAAAAATTCGGTGCTAACGCTGTTGCCTTGCGCCCTGTTGACCGAAGAGCCGTTGACGTTGCGCAATTTGCCGCGCCTCGCCGATGTGGATGGGTTTCAACATTTGTTGAACCAATTTGGCGTATCAACCACCATCGCGGGCAGCCGGCCGGAGGATTTCGGCCGGGTTATGACGCTGGGGGCGACGCGGCTGACGTCGACGACTGCGCCGTATGAATTGGTGCGCAAGATGCGTGCGTCTATTCTGGTGCTCGGCCCATTGTTGGCCCGCGCGGGTGAGGCGACGGTGTCGTTGCCCGGGGGCTGTGCGATTGGCAACCGTCCGATCGACCTGCATCTCAAGGTGCTGGAGGCGTTTGGCGCGCGGATCGAAATGGCGGCTGGCTATGTCCGGGCGATTGCGCCCGATGGGGGGTTACCCGGCGGGCGTTATGCCTTTCCGGTGGTGTCGGTCGGCGCGACGGAAAACGCGTTGATGGCCGCCTCGCTGGCTAGCGGTGTGTGCCGGCTGCACAATGCCGCGCGGGAGCCGGAGATTGTCGACCTGTGCAATCTGCTGGTCGCGATGGGTGCACAAATTGAGGGGATCGGCACGTCGGACCTGACGATTCACGGTGTCGACCGGCTGCATGGTGCGACCTATCAGGTGATGCCGGACCGGATCGAGGCGGGGTCCTATGCTTGTGCCGCGGCGATCACCGGTGGTGAGGTCGAGTTGAAGGGCGCGCGGATCGAAGAAATGGACGCGACTGTCGCCGCATTGCGCGAGGCGGGTGTGCATGTGGAACCGCGTCCGGGCGGGCTGTATGTCGCGGCCGATGGCCCGCTACGCCCCGTCACGCTGTCCACCGCGCCCTATCCCGGCTTTGCCACGGATATGCAGGCGCAATTGATGGCGATGCTATGCCGGGCCGAGGGCACCAGCGTGCTGACCGAAACGATTTTTGAAAACCGGTACATGCATGTGCCGGAATTGACCCGCATGGGCGCGCGGATCGAGACCAAGGGCCGGACCGCCATCGTGCATGGCGTGCCCCGGATGACCGGCGCCGAAGTGATGGCGACCGATCTGCGCGCCTCTATGAGCCTGGTGATCGCCGGTCTTGCCGCAGAGGGCGAGACGCAGGTGCACCGCTTGTACCACCTCGATCGCGGGTATGAGCGGTTAGAGGAAAAATTCGCCTTGCTGGGCGCGGATATCGAACGCGTCGGCGGGGACTGAGTCCCCGCCAAGCGCGCGATTAGCGGTGCCGGGTATAGCGGCAGCGGCGCTTTGCGGTCATGGAACGGTCGATAGCCCGGCCGGCAAAGGCGCCGCCGACGGCGCCGACCAATGGTCCGGCAATACCGCCACCGATCACCCGGCTGCCGATGACGGCGCCCGCGCCGCCGCCAGCGATCAGGCCAGCCGTGCCGCTTGACCGGCGACAGGTCTTGTAAACACGGTGAGTTTTGGCATCTGCGGTGGCGGGCATCGCGGCGATCGCGAGCGTCGCTGCGCCGATGGCCAGCGCCAAGCGTTGAAGTTTGCCGTGCATTGTGAGTCTCCTAGGATGTCGATCACATCCCGTCACCGATAGGCCCTAAATACGCAAACGCGCGCATTTATATTTTTCGCTTAAATTCCGGGCGGTTCCCGATGCGCCATTGTGCGCTGCTCGACCAACCACAAGCGAACCGCGCCGGCCAATCCCGGTGGTACCGGGGCAATAATCCGTTCTGCATCGATCCGCGCGACAAGCGCGTTGATCGGCACGCCCCGCGCCTCGGCAGCGGCGCGCAGCATGTCCCAGAACAAGGGTTCGAGGCTAATCGATGTCTTGTGCCCGGCAATCTCGACCGAGCGTTTGACCGGCGGGTGATAGGAAGTGGTCACGCGGCCACCCTACCACCCGGCGGGTCTGAGGCAAGGGCCAAGCCGCCAATCATGGCGACGCTGGCCCTTGTGGCTCAATACATGTGCTGGCCGCCGTTGATGCTCATGGTCGAACCGGTGACAAAACCGGCATCTTCGGAGCACAAGAATGCCACGCCGCGCGCGATTTCTTCGGCATGACCCAACCGGCCGACCGGGATTTTGGCAACGATCTTTTCCAGCACGGCCGGGGGCACAGCGGCCACCATGTCGGTGTCGATATAGCCCGGCGCAATAGTGTTGACGGTGACGCCGAACTTGGCGCCTTCCTGAGCCAGTGCCTTGGTAAAGCCATGGATGCCGGACTTTGCAGCGGCATAGTTGACCTGCCCATATTGGCCGGATTGCCCGTTGATCGAGCCGATGTTGACGATCCGGCCCCATTTGCGTTCCCGCATACCAGGGAACGTCGCCTTAGCCATGTTGAAGCAGCCACCGAGGTTGATGCGCATCACCTCGTTCCAGTCTTCAAAGCTCATCCGGTGCAACACGCCGTCGCGGGTGATGCCAGCGTTATTGACGACGACATCGATCGGGCCGTGGTCGGCCGCGACCTGGGCACACCCATCGAGGCAGGCCTGATGATCGCCCACATCCCATGCATAGGCGGGAATGCCCGTAGCGTCGGTAAAGGCCTTCGCCTTTTCGGCATTGCCAGCGTAATTGGCAATGACGGTATAGCCCAGATCCTTGAGGGCAACGCTGATAGCGCCGCCGATTCCTCTGGTTCCACCGGTAACGATTGCGACGCGGGTCATCATGCCTCTCCTGAAAATTTTGCAGTTTTTATCCCGCGCAATCGTTAGAATATGAGGTCAGCCCGGGCAAGTGGGGATTGAGCAAAGTGCTAAAGTACTACTAAAGAAAATGACTTTCTAATTGAACCGATTGCCTTAAATGCCGCAACTGCGAAATAAAAATATTTACTCGCAAACGCAGCATTGTTGGCATCACATACTAAATCAAAAGCGGAATTGCGTTCCAACGAACACAGCCTGACTGTCCGACTTGCCATCAGACGTCGGTTTCAGCCGGTCACGGTCCTGCGAATAACGAACGCCGGCGGTGACATCGAGGTTTCGGGTAATGCGATAGGCGCCGCCCAGATCGACGCTCTGCTCACCCATGCTTTCCAATGTCCGTGGCGCGCGGCCCGCCCGATCACGCTCCCCCAGCGAGATGCGGGGGGCGAGCCGGGGTTCAGCCGACGATGGGTCGGCTTGCGAAAAGGCCGACAGGTCGGGCGTGTCCTGTTTGCGCATATCGATACCCGGCAGTGTATAGGTCTGCGCATTGCCCGCAAAGTTCTGATAGCCGCGCGAAAGGCCGAGGCTGTACGCCGCCGGGGCAATGCGCAGCACCGCCACATTCGGAATGGCGCGCGACGCGGACGAGGGCGCCCGAACCACAATCGCCCGTGCGGTTTCGGCATCGACCCGCACTGCCACCGTGACAGAACGATCCGGCCGGGTCGCGAGGCCGGCCGGGGTAAAGCGGTATAGCGGCCCTTTGCCCTGTGGCCGGGCGGCAATCGCCCGGGCAAGGCGCGGGTCGGCCTGTCCGGGGGCAAAGGCGCCCATTTCCTGATTGGCGGCAAAGTCGGGCGGCGGCATGTCGAAACGTGTGGAAAACGCCAAAACCGCACTGGGCAGCGCCAACACGCTGACCGCGCCGACGATAATCAGCGCTGGCCGGCTGCTGCCAACTTGTTGGCCTGCGAAGGGCTTGCGTAATATCGTGCCTGCCATGATTCGTTTTATCTGCCTGTCGTCGGGTGCCCAATCGGGCGACGCGTCGATGATTTCCCCATAATACCGCTTTTCGTCTGCCACCGCTATGGTGAACCTGCGATTGATACGCGGCGGCGTTGCGCCATGTTTCACGCCTTTTACCTCGGTTGGCGCGTTCAGCGATGGTTCACCGTCTGGCCGGCCAAAACATTGCACGCCTAACGCCCCTTGCCGAGCGGCGCTTGGCGTTTATAGAGGCTTCAAATGCCCGAGCCTGTTGGGGATCGGGACTGTTCTTGTTGACGGGAATGCAAAGACGATGACTGCCAGCCAGGCTCCCGGCCGTACTATCCTTTCGATGTCGCTGCGCGGCACCGCGATTGCCTTGGCCGTTGTGGCGCTGGGCGGGTGTCAGATCGGGAATATGCCGATCCATAACCCGATCCATATCAAGCATCACCGCATGACCCGCACCCGCATGGAATTGCCGCCGTCAAACATGACGACGATCGGCGTGAACGCCTATCTGTGGCGCGCCAGCCTCGACACCGTATCGTTCATGGCGCTGTCGCAGAGCGACGCCAATGGCGGTGTGATCGTTACCGATTGGTACACGAACCCGGCCAATCCGGGCGAGCGGATGAAGGTGACTGTCGCGATCCTCGACAAGGATTTGCGTTCGGACGCCCTGCGCGTCACCGCCGCGCGTCAGGTGGCGCAGGGCGGCGTATGGGTCGATGCCCCGGTTGAGGCAGCGACGGTACAGCGGTTCGAGGACGTGATCCTGACCAAGGCGCGCGACCTGCGTGCCGCGACTTTGATCAAGTAACATTTCAGGAAAAATGCCCGGCGGCGCCGATTGTATCACGTAACCTAAGCCCCTCGCGGGGCTGGGGCGTCGCCGGCCAGGGGCAAGATGATGAGTGAACGTTTCGACCCGTCGAGCGCCGACGGCCGCTGGCAACAGATCTGGGACGCGCAGCAGTGCTTTCGCGCCGATGATTCGAGCGCGAAGCCGCGGTCCTATGTGCTGGAGATGTTTCCCTATCCGTCGGGGCGCATCCACATCGGCCACGTGCGCAATTACACGATGGGCGACGTGCTGGCCCGGTACAAGCGGATGCAGGGCTTTGAAGTGCTGCACCCGATGGGTTGGGATGCGTTCGGTATGCCGGCGGAAAACGCCGCCATGGAAAAGGGCGTGCATCCTGGCGGTTGGACCCGCGACAATATCGAAAATATGAAGGCGCAGTTGAAGCGCCTCGGTTTTGCGCTCGACTGGAGCCGCGAATTGGCGACCTGTGAGCCGGAATATTACGGCCATGAACAGTCGCTGTTCCTCGATCTCTACGCCAACGGCTTGGTCTATCGCAAGGAAAGCGCGGTCAATTGGGACCCGATTGACCATACTGTGCTGGCCAATGAACAGGTGATCGACGGGCGCGGGTGGCGTTCGGGCGCGCTGGTTGAAAAGCGCAAGTTGTCGCAGTGGTTCCTGAAAATCACCGATTTTGCCGACGAATTGCTCGATGGCCTCTCGACGCTCGACCATTGGCCGGACAAAGTCAAGCTGATGCAGGAAAACTGGATCGGCAAGTCGCAGGGCATGCAGTTCGGCTTTCAGGGCGCGAATTTCGACGGCCGGATCGAGGTCTATACCACCCGCCCCGATACGATTTTCGGCGCGAGCTTTGTGGCGGTCGCGGCCGAACATCCGATCGCGCAGGGGATCGTTGCCCATTCGGCCGAGGCCAAGGCCTTTGTCGAACTGTGCAAGCAGGGGGGGACGACCGCTGCCGAGATGGAAACCGCCGAGAAGCTGGGCTTTGATACCGGCCTGACGGTGGCGCATCCGTTTACCGGCGCGGCTTTGCCGGTGTGGATCGCCAATTTCGTGCTGATGGAATATGGCACGGGCGCGATCATGGCTGTTCCCGGCCATGACCAGCGCGACTTTGAATTTGCCACCAAATATGCGCTGCCGATCACGCGTGTGGTTGCCGCATCGGCCGAAGATGCCGCCACACCATTTGGCAAGGAAGCCGAAAGCGGCGACGGTATTTTGGTCAATTCGGGCTTTCTCGACGGCATGGCAGTGACCGCTGCCAAGGCCGCCGTCATCGCCGGCGCCGAAGCCGAGGGCTGGGGCAAGGGGCAGATCGTGTGGCGCCTGCGCGACTGGGGCGTCAGCCGCCAGCGCTATTGGGGCACGCCGATCCCCTTCATCCATTGCGAAGTGTGCGGCGTCGTGCCGGTGCCCAAAAAGCAATTGCCGGTCACGCTGCCCGAGGATGTCGATTTTTCGGTGCCCGGCAATCCGTTGGCGCGGCATCCGACGTGGAAGCATGTCAATTGCCCGCAATGCGGCCATCCGGCGCGGCGCGAAACCGACACACTGGATACTTTCGTCAATTCCTCGTGGTATTTCCTGCGCTTTGCCAGCCAGCCGGTCGATGCGCCGTTCGATCCGGCGGAAATCGCCCGCTGGTTGCCGGTGGGGCAGTATATTGGCGGGGTCGAACATGCGATCCTGCACCTGCTTTACGCCCGGTTCTGGACCCGCGCGTTGAAGCGCATCGGCAAGATTGATGTGGCCGAGCCGTTTGCCAGCCTGTTTACGCAGGGCATGGTGACGCATGAGACGTATTCCCGCCTCGATTCCGCCAGCGGCCAGCCGATCTGGTTCGCCCCTGACGAAATTGACCGGACGGGCGAGGCGGCCAGCTTGAAGGCAGATGGTGGCCCGGTCGACGTTGGCCGCGTGATCAAGATGTCCAAGTCGAAGAAGAACGTCGTCGACCCGGACACTATTGTCGAAACCTATGGCGCCGACGCGATTCGCTGGTTCATGCTGTCCGACAGCCCGCCGGAGCGCGATCTGCCGTGGTCGGAATCGGGCATCGAGGGTTGCGCGCGGTTTGTGCAGCGGTTGTGGCGCCTGTTCGCGCAATATGACGCCAATGCGACGGGCGAGGACAAGGCGGTCGATCGCAAGGCGCATCAGGCCATCGCCGCCGCCGCGCAGGATATCGAGGCATTGGGCTTTAACAAGGCCGTGGCGCGGATCTATGAGCTGACCGGCGCGGTGGAAAAGGCGGCGCCCAGTGCCAGCCGTTCGGCGGCGATTCGCACGCTGTTGCTCTTGGTTGCGCCGATGATGCCGCATCTGGCCGAAGAGGCTTGGGCGACGATTGGTGACGGCTTGATCGCCGATGCGGCATGGCCGCTTGTTGATCCGGCGCTGTTGGTGGATGATGAAGTGACCGTGGCCATTCAGGTGCGCGGCAAGTTGCGCGATACGGTGACGGTGGCCAAGGGCACTGCGAAAGAAGCGCTGGAGGCCTTGGCTCTGGCGAGTGAGAAGGTGCAGCGGGCGCTGGATGGCGCGGAAATCAAGAAGGTGATTATTGTGCCCGACCGCCTCGTGAATCTGGTCGTCTGAGATGCGACCCTTACGCCTTGCGCTGTTGGCGCCAGCGCTGATGCTGGCGGGTTGCGGGTTGCAACCGCTGTATCAGGGCGGCGGGCGGGCGGTGGTCGGGCAGGGCCTTGGGCAAATCGAGGTGCCGGCGATTGCGGGCAAGGCGGGTTGGCTTTTGCACAATGAACTGGTCGACCGGCTGGGCACGGCGCCGGCGGGTGGCGCGGTGCGGTATCGGCTGGATGTGCGGCTGGATGACCGGTTGGAGGGGCTTGGCCTGTTGTCCAACGACACGGTTGGGCGTGAGCGGCGGACGTTGCGCGCGCGCTATCAACTGGTCGATGTGGCTAGCGGTGCGATCCTCCTCGACGCAACCGCGGGGTCGGATGCCGGGCTGGATGTGGTGTCGTCCGAATATGCCACGGTCGCGGCCGAGCAGACGGCGTTGGAGAACCTGTCCCGCGTGGTGGTGGACCGGATTGTAACCAGTTTGGCGCTGAAATTGCGCGCCGAAAATCACCCCAAGCCGTAACCAGCGATGAAGGCCACTCAGAAAGACTTTGCTGGCCAGGCGGCCAGAATGGCGCAACAGGCGCAGGTGTTTTTCTTTTGTGGGCCCGACGATTCAGGCGTGCAGGATGCAGCGCATCGGATCGCCGGCCTGTTGACCGATCCGGGTGAGCGGATCGAAATGACGGGCGCGGAATTAAAGCGTGACCCTGTCCGGCTTGGCGATGAGGCGCGATCGACGTCATTATTCGGCGATTCCCGGCACATTTGGGTGCGCGCTAGCGGCGATGAGGCGCATGATGCCGTCGAGATCCTGATCAGCGGCGACGTGCCGCCCTGTCCGGTCATCATTCAGGCGAGCAATGCGACCGACAAATCGCGGACGGCAAAATTGCTCGAAAAGCGCGATGATGCGCTGGTCGCAATGTTCTACCCGCCCGATCTGCGTTCTGTCACCGCGACGGTTCGCGCCATGGGTGACACGTTGGGCGTACCGATGACTAGCGCACTGGCAGAGCGGATTGCGCGCGCGGTGGGTCAGGACACACGGTTGGCGGCGTCGGAGGTCACCAAATTGGCGCTGTACCTCGACGCAACGCCGGAACGCCCTCGTCCGGCCACGCCCGAAGCGTTTGACGCGATCGGCGCGCGAACCGAGGAGGACGGCTTTGCGACGCTGGTCAGTGTGGTGCTGAATGGCGAGGTGGCCAAGGTGCCCGCCGAATTGCGGCGGATGATCGAGTTGCAACTCAATCCCGTCGGGTTATTGCTGGCGTTCGAACGGCGGGCGGCGCAATTGGCCCAGCTGTCCGGCCAGATCGGCCCGCACGGGGATGTCGGAGCCTTTTTGGAAACGGAGAAGGCATCGCGGCGGGTGTTCTGGAAAGATATTCCTGACCTGGCCGTCCAGCTGCGCCACTGGCGGGGGCACCGACTCGAACGGCTGGTGCAGCGAATCACCGCTTTGCATCGGGCGCTATTGACCAATAGTCAGACGGCGGAGCTGCTATTGGCGCAGGGATTGGCTGAAATTTCCCGGGCGGCGGCGCGGCGCGGTTGACGGCTGATTTAATTGAATTTTTAATAAGATTGTCCCGGTATGGGCCGGAAAAGCCGCACAATCGCGCATATCGCGATGCAACATATCTATGGTAAATTTACATAAGTAGTTCAAACGGGGGAGGAAGTGCCGCTTTTCGCTGGCATGTCTTTACGGCGTTTTGCCATGGACGCCTCGGGGATATCGGATGAACGCGCCAATAGCACGGATCAGTGGATCGTTGCGCAAACGGGCTCGCGCCCGGGCTAAGGCCTTGCGTATGCCGCTTATGCCATCGCTGGGGCGGCGGCGGTTGCAATGCTACCTTGCGCTCATGCTGGGCGATATTGGGGCACTGTTTCTCGGCTTTGTCATTACGGGATTGCTGTATCGGGCCGGCGCCGGGCTTGGTGGTGAATTGATCCTCGCGCAACTACTCTTGCCGGTTTTTCTCACGGTCGCTCTCTACAACAGTTCCTATTCGTTGGAATCGCTGCGCAGTATCGAACATAGTCTTGGGCGTTCCCTGCTAGCGCTGGTTCTGGCGGCGGCGGTTGTTACCTTCATCACTTTTTACACCAAATCGTCGGCACAATTCTCGCGCATTGGCTTTACGTTGGGGGTTGCGGCGGCGGCGGTAGCGATGTCCCTGGTGCGTTTGGCGATGCGACGGTTTGTGCGCTGGCGGTGCGGGGCCTGGGTGGTCAACCAATTGGTGATCGATGACGGCGGTCCACCCCTCAGCCTGCCAGGCGCGTTCCATGTTTCGGCGCATAGTTTTGGCTTGGTGCCCTCGTTGTGCGACCCGCATGCGATGGATCGCATTGGCATGGTGATGCGCAACGCCGACCGCGTTATCGTTAGCTCGACGCCGGAACGGCGTCGGGAATGGGCGATCATTCTGAAGGGCGCTAATGTCGATGGCGAGGTGATCGATGACACGGTCGCGACCTTGCTGGCCCAGGGCGCGCGGATCGTCGCGGGCCATGGCTTGCTGCAGGTGTCGCTGGGGCCTTTGGGCATGCGGTCGCGCCTGGCCAAGCGGGTGCTTGATTTGGTGGTTGCCGGTTCGACATTGATCCTACTGTCGCCGCTATTGCTGGCGGTGGCGATCGGCATCAAGCTTGAGGATGGCGGGCCCATCTTTTTTGTGCAGCGCCGAGTGGGGCGCGGCAACCGGTTTTTCGCGATTCTGAAATTTCGGTCGATGACGGTCAACGTGATTGGTCGTGATGGGGGGCAGTCCGCGTCAAAGGATGACCAACGAATTACCCGCATTGGCGGCATGATCCGGTCGACCAGCATCGATGAATTGCCGCAGTTGCTCAACGTTCTGCGCGGCGACATGAGCCTTGTCGGGCCGCGCCCGCACGCCATCGGGTCGCAGGCGGGGGACAAGCTGTTCTGGGAAGTCGATGCGCGGTATTGGGAGCGGCACGCGCTGAAGCCGGGATTGACGGGATTGGCTCAGATCCGTGGCTTGCGCGGGGCAACCGATAGCGAGGAGGACCTTGCTGGCCGCCTGAATGCGGACCTTGAGTATCTTAATGGTTGGTCGCTGTGGCGCGATCTTTGGATACTGCTCGCAACTTTTAAAGTGCTGGTGCACCACCGGGCGTTTTGATGCGCGGGGGCTGTCGTTGTTGCGCCATTGAACCCGCCTTCGCAGTTGCGAAAAATTGTTTGGCACCAAGCCTAGACCAAGTATTAACACTTATGCTATGTGATTCGGGTCTACTTATGGAGAATACCAAATGGCTTCGAACCTGATCGTGGTCCTTGCCGCTTCTGGCCTGTTGGCTACCGGCGTTAATGCGACGACCCAGACCCGCTCGGCCGACGCCATTCCGGCGGCCCAAATTGCCCTTGTTCAGGGTGCTCCTGCAAAATCGGTGGGCGCGGCCTGCTTCCTGCCCGCGCCGACTGGCAAGGTCGCCAAGCTCGCTGACATTCGCAAAGCCCGCGCTGCGGGCCAATGCTCCAGCGCTCAAGTGACCAAGACCGGTACCATGTCGGCGCCTTCGGCAGGTTTTGCGCCTACCACGAGCCCGAACACGGTGCTCATTCCGGTGATTACCGCAACCCTCGTCAGCGTGTTGGTTACCTGCTCGGTGGGCAGCGGTAGCAAGTGCTGACCGTCGCTGATTGGCGGTATTGCTGATCTGAATTGAAAAGGCCCCTCGGGTTGAGGGGCCTTTTTCTTGCCCAAAGTTGACGCCCATGCCGAGAATACGTGAACTGGCCCGCAAGCAGAGCCCCGCAACAATCGTCGTGGTCGCGGCGGTGTTTTGCAACATGGTGTTGGGCGGCAGCGGTTTGGCCGCGCCATTGCTCGAGGCCGCATTACAGGGTCTGCTGGCAGGGCTGGCCGTGGGTTGGCTGTGGTCGGCGTCTGATGATCGCTTGCGCGATATTCCGCCTGGCGTTTGGATTATCGCAGGGTTGGTTGCCCTGTTGCCCTTGGCGCAACTCGTGCCGCTGCCTCCGGCGTTCTGGCACGGTCTGCCCGGCCGCGGGATCGAGGTGCGGGCGCTGGCGTTGATTGGCCAAGATCAGTCCTGGCGGCCCCTATCGATGGCGCCGAACCTCACAGTGTCAGCGCTGATGTCGATGATCGCGGCGCTGATTTTGTTGATCATGGTCGCCTCGTTGCGATTGGCGGGCCGGACGCTGGTGCTGGGCGCGGTGGTTGCGGTTGGCCTTTTGTCGCTGTTGGTTGGGGCCGGTCAGGTTGGTGGCGGTGACGGCGTCATCGTTCGCTTTTTTGACCCGGGTTACAGCTATCTGGCGGGATTTCAGAACAACCGAAACAGCGAAGCCGACATTCTGTTGATCGCGATGATCTGCTCCGCGGCGCTGATCCGCGATCTGGTGCTGGCGGGCCTGTTGCCAGATCGTCGTCGATTGGTGCTGAGTACTGCCCTGGGTGCCAGTGTGCTGTTCAGCCTCGGGGTTGTTTTGACCGGATCGCGTACCGGTATGGTTCTTATCATTGTGGCGGTGCTGGCACAAGCGGTGTTGGTGAAGCCTTGGTTGAGGCTGGGCGCGCGCAATTTGGCGATTGCCGCGGTGGTCGCATTGGTGAGTGGGGCGATGGTGCTTTATGCGCTCCAGGACAATGCAATGACGGCGCGGGCGCTGGGCAGATTTCACACGGCGACCGAAATACGGCCAGAAATTTGGCAGGATACGCGTTTTGCGATAGCCAATTATTTTCCTTGGGGGTCGGGCATGGGGACGTTCGTGCCGACGTTCATGGCGGGCGAGCGCCTTGAAATTGTCAGCGCGACTTATTCGAATCGCGCCCACAATGATTATCTCGAACTGCTTTTAGAGGCGGGGCTTGCTGGCTCTCTGATATTTAGTGTGATTACCGTATTGGTACTTTCGAGCGCCTTTAAAGGGTTTTCCCGGAGTGGCCCACGCATTCGCGGGCAAGTATTCTGTGCCATTTCGGTACTCAGTATCATAGCGGTACATTCCATAGTGGATTATCCGTTGCGCTCCATGTCGTTGGGCGGCATTGCTGCGGTCTTCGCGGCCTTCTTGCTCAATCCGCAGGGCGCGGGCCCGAAAAATCGGGCCGAGCGCTCGAAACTTGTCGAATGAAAGTGTGCGTATGAAATTCCGCGAGACGCTGCTGCTGACGACCATCGCAAGCCTGGCCTGTGCTGGGTGCGATATGCGTCCGGCTAATAATCTGCCCGGCGGACAGAGTGCCTATGCCTCGATTCCCGCCAAGGCGCAGGGCATCGAACTGGGCGCGATCCAGCCGGGCGACCGCTTGTATATTCGCGTTCTGGGCGAAGTGGACCTGACGTCGGATCAGTATTGGGTCGATGGCGGTGGCATGGTGCAAGTGCCGTTGGCCGGCGAATTGGTCGCAGGCGGCCGGACCACTGGCCAATTGCGCGAAGAAATCGCGCGCCGGTTGGGCGCCCGCTTTATTCGCGATCCGCAGGTGGCAGTGAATATTGCCGACCACAACAAGACGTCGGTCACCGTTGAGGGTGAAGTGCAGCATGCGGGGCGGTTTGAAGCCTCGCCGGGTCTCACTCTCATCGGCGCGCTTGCCCTTGCGCAGAGCACGACAAAGGACGCCAAGTTCGACGAGATCGTGGTGTTCCGCGAAATGGCCGGTCAACGCATGGCGGCGCGTTTCAACCTTGCCGAAATCCGTACAGGGCGTGCGCCGGATCCACAGATCATCGCTGGTGATGTGGTCGTCGTCGGGCGTTCGGCCGTGAAGGGCGCCTGGCACGACCTGTTGCAGGCCGCCCCTCTGTTCAACCTGTTCTACGTCCTGAAGTGATCCAGCGGACACAGCGAGAAGCATCTATATCATGAACAGCCCAGTGCCTGCCCCGCGATCCTCTGCGATGATGGATTTGACGGATGAACAGCCGCAGATTGGCGCCCGTACCGGTGCGTTCGATTTCCGCTATATTATCGCGACGATCCGCTCGAACAGCTTGGTGATCGCGGGGATTATCGGTTTGGCGCTGGCGGTTGCGCTGGTGACGACCTTGTTGGAAACACCGCGTTTCACGGCCAGTTCGACGATCCAGATTAACAATCAGGGTCGCAGCGTGCTAAAAACGCAGGACGAGGCGCAGAATGAGGAAGTCGGCAGCGCGTCGGATACCGACCGTTTCCTGAAAACCCAAACCGATGTCTTGCACAGCCGCGGCCTTGCCCAGCGCGTGTCGCAAAAGTTGAAGCTGGATGCCAATCCGCGCTTTTTCGCGTCGGAAGAGACCAGCGCACCGGCGCCGGGCACTGCCGACAATGTGGTGCATGACAAGGTCATCACGCTGCTGCTGAAGAACTTGGTTGTCAACCTGCCCCGCGATTCACGCATTGTGACAATCACCTTTGAGAGCACCGATCCGGCGATGTCCGCCGATATCGCCAATACCTACGCCAGCGAGTTCATTCAGTCGAACCTGAAGCGTAAGTTCGACAGCTCGTCCTATGCGCGGGATTTCGTGTCCAGCCAGTTGGCTGATGCGAAGGTCCGGCTGGAAGAGTCGGAACGCGCGTTGAACAATTACGCGCGCTCGGCCGGCCTGATCCAGATGCGCGATCCTGCCACGCCGAAAGAGGGCGGGCAGGGCGGCAGTTCGGTCACCACGGCCAGTTTGATGCAATTGAATCAGGCGGCCAACGAAGCCAAGTCCAAGCGGATTACTGCGGAGGGGCGCTGGAAGGCGATCAATAGCGGCTCGCTGTTGAGCTCGACCGAAGTGGTCGGCAACGCGACGATCTCGGCATTGATGGGGCAGCGCGCGACAATCGAGGCGCTGTATGACGAAGAACGTTCACGCCACATGGACGATTATCCGACCGTGCGGTCAAAGCAGCAGCAGCTGGCGTCGATCAATCGCCAGATCCAGCTCGAAGCGAACAATATTCGCAACGCTGTAAAGGCCGAATATGCCGCCGCGGTCGATACCGAGCACCAATTGCTGGCGCAGGTCGAGACGCTCAAGGGCGATACGCTGTCCGAGCAAGATCGTAACGTTGAGTTCGGCCTGCTAAGCCGGGAAGTCGATACCAACCGCGAAGTCTATAATGGCCTGCTGCAGCGCTTCAAGGAACTGAACGCGTCGGCTGGGATCAGCATTTCGAACGTGTCGATCATCGACACCGCCGAAGCGCCGTTGCGTCCAACCTCGCCCAGCCTGTTGAAGAACATGATCGTCGGTTTGGTGATCGGTTTGGGTCTGGCGGCTTTCGCGGTGTTCCTGAAGGACCAGTTCGACGACTCGATCCGTATTCCCGAAGACATCGAATACAAGTTGGGCCTGTCGTTGCTGGGTGTGGTGCCGCATGCGCACAAATCGGACCCGGAAACCGAGATGGGCGACCCCAAATCGGCGATTGCCGAAGCGTATAACTCGCTGCGTGGGTCGTTGCTTTACTCGACGCCGGAAGGCTTGCCACAGGTCTTGCTGGTCACTTCGGCCCAGCCGTCGGAAGGCAAGAGCACGACCTGTTATGCCATTGCCCAGGGCCTGGCGCGGATGGGCAAGCGGGTGCTGTTGATCGACGCGGATCTTCGCCGCCCGTCGTTGCATCGCCGGATCGACTATGACAATGAAAAGGGCCTCTCGACCCTGCTGACTTCGACCGAGATGTTGAGCAGCGTGGTCCTGACCTCGACGGTGCCTAATCTGACGCTGATCACGTCTGGCCCGATCCCGCCCAGCCCGACCGAATTGCTGTCGGGCGGCCGGTTGGAACATGTGATCCAGGATGCGACCAAGCAATATGATGTGGTGGTGATCGATTCGCCGCCCATTCTGGGGCTGGCCGACGCACCGATGATGTCGGCGCTGGCCGATGGCGTGATCTTTGTGGTCGAGGCGGATCGTAGCCGCCATGGTTCGCTCAAGGCTGCCCTACGGCGCCTGCGTTCGATGCGACCGATCATTCTGGGCGGGGTGTTGACCAAGTTTGATCCGCTCAAGACGGGCAACCGTTACACCTCCTATTATGGCTATGAATATTACCAGTATCAGTACCGTTACGGTGATGATCTGAAGTGATGGGCAGAGGGGCCACAGGCAGACGGCGGGGCGTCTTTGTACGCCTTGCCGCTGCGGTCGGGCTGGCGGGTTTTGCCGCCGTGGCGCTGGCCAGCGGTATTGATCGCGCAAGCGTCGAACAACCCGGCCTCGCAAAATATGTGCCCACGCCGTTCGTGGCCAGCGCCCTGCAGGTGCTGGGCCAGCGCGCGGTGGGGGCCCATGACGCCGCCGCGACGGCGCAGAACGGTGCCGCGCTGATTAATCGCCAGCCGATCAACGCCGCGGGCCCCGCCCTGCTGGGCTATGCCCGCCTGTTGACCGGCGACGGCGTCGGCGCGGAACAAGCCTTTCGTGTTTCGGGCGCGATGGGGTGGCGTATGCCATTGACCCAGGAATATTGGATGCAGCGCGCTTTGGCGGTGCAGGACTATCGCGTTGCCGCGCTGCGCCTTGATGCCCTGTTGCGTCAAACGCCGGCCTTGGTGAACACGCCGGCCTTGCTCGACCTGTTTGAGCGGGTGCCTGATGCGCGCGCGGCGATGGTTGAGCGCATGACGCTGCATCCCGACTGGCTACCGATCTATGCCAGCGATGTGTTGGGCGCGACCCGATCTGGCATCAGCCAGCGGGCAATTGTCATGGCAGATCTTGGCAAACGCGGTGTCATTTTGGGCTGTGTCGGCGTTCAACCGGCGGTCTATCGTTTGGTGAGTGTGGATGCGGTCGCTAGCGCCGCCGAAATCTGGCAGATGCATTGTCGCAATCCGGATGGACCGCGCGCGCTGATTTGGGATGGTGGGCTGAGTCAGTTTGACCCGAACGCCGTGTCATCGCCCTTGGCGTGGAACCTGATTGGTTCGGGCGAAGTGAGTGTGTCGCGCCGTCCGGTACTTGGTCAGGGACAAATGCTCGATGTGACCAGCACCGCGGATTTTTCCGCGCCCCTGATTCGCCAAATGATCGTCGTGCCAGCGGGGACGTATCGCTTGGCATGGCAGGCCAGTGTGTCGACCAATGCCGGTGTGGCGCGCGTTGTGCCACAGGTATCCTGTGAAAAGGGCGCGACCCAAGAATTTGCGCCCGAAGTCGCCGGGCCGGGAAGGTGGAGGGCCACCATTCAGGTCGATAGAGCCTGTGCCGGCCATTGGCTGCAATTCATGATCCGTCCGGGCGCTGACACGGTCACATTTGGCAAGATTACCCTGACCCCAGCCAGCGCAACGCCGCAGTTTTAAAGGTAAGGGCGATGGTGCGGTTCACATTGAAATGGTTGCTCGGCGGCCTGGCCTTGATTGCCGGGGCCGGTGAAATCGGGTTGCGAGCGGTGGGCGCGCTGGATTTTCCGCTGTTCCAAACCGACCCTGCCATCGGCTATTTCCCGCAACCAAACCAGCGCGGCGCATATCTCAGGCGTCACCATTGGGTCTTTAACGAAAGGTCGATGGGCACCGCGCGCCCTTTCATGCCATCACCCGACGCGGTATTACTGGTGGGCGATAGCATCGTCTATGGCGGCAACCCACTAGATCAGCCTGACAAGCTGGGCCCGACGCTCGACCGGGTGAGCCACCGACCGATCTATCCGCTGTCTGCGGGCGGTTGGGCCTTTGCCAATGAACTGGCGATGGTGCGCGGCAATCCCGATTTGTTGGCGACGCCGACGATTGTGGTGGTGGCCAATTCGGGCGACTATGGCGAGATCGCGCCGTGGACGAGTGCGCTGAATTGGCCAATCGTGCGTCCGTTATCGGCTATCAATTATAATCTGCGCAAATTCCTGTTCAAACCGCAAGACGTCGTGTTTTCTGCCAAAAGTGCCGAAGCCAGTCGGCGCTGGCAAACAGATCTTGCATGGTTGTTAGAGCATTATCATGGCCGGCTGATATGGGTGCTCTACCCCACCTTGGCGGAGCTTCATCGCCCGCGCCCGGCTGATTTTGATCCGGTGCTTGCGCAATTGCACGGCCGTGCGGAAATCGTCGATGTGTTTGGCGATGCGCGATGGACGGCCAAATTCTATCGCGATGGGGTTATCCACCCCTCGGCGACGGGCGATCGGGTGCTCGCGGGGATCATCGCTGACCAATTGGCAAAGCCAGCCCCGGCGCGATAGGCCCGGTGGGCCCTGGTGGGCGCCCCGGTGGGCTAGGCCGGGTCGCGCATTTGTCGGGTCTTCAGGAAATGCGCGGGATTGCCGGTATAGACGCTGTCGGCCTCGGCCTTGCCGAACAACGCCCCGCGCGCGGCCAATACTGTGCGGTCGCCCATGGTGACACCCGGCCCGATAAAGGCCTCCGCCGCGATCCAGCACCGATCACCAATGGCCACCGGGCGCAGCAGCAGTTGGAAATGCGGATCGGCGATGTCGTGGCTGCTGGCACAAATATGCGCCCGTTGCGACACCACAGTCCAGGCGCCAATACGGATATGACCCTGATTGTACAGCCGGACGCCCGGCCCGATCAGCGCGTTTTCGCCCAGTTCCAAATGGTGCGGCATCCAGATCGAGACCGAGCCATAGACGCGGGCGCCGCGCCCAACCTTCGCACCAAACGCGCGCAGCACCAGCCGGCGCCAGCCATGCAGCGGCGGCGGCGTATACCGTGCCAGCACGAACCATGCGACACCCCAAAACACCCGAAACAGCCGGTTGCTCAAGGAAAAACTTGCTCCGCCTTCGAGCGGTCGGGTCGTGCTGGCGTCGAGCGCGATCATGCGATGGGCTGTCCGGTGATCGCCGCGCCATAGGCCTCGCCCCATTGGCGCGCGACAGCTTGTGCGCTGAACGGCCCAGCGGCAAGTGCCTGTGCCGCAGCTGACATTTTTGCCCATTCGACAGTGTTGATCGTGAGAGCGGCCGCCAGGGCGGGCGCGATATCGACGGCATCATAGCCACATTCGAGCGCCGCACCGGCGGTGAACCCGTCGTCCAGATTGCACTGTGGGCTCATGATCGTTGGCGTACCGTGGGCCCATGCCTCCAGGATGGCCATCGGCAACCCTTCGCTGAGCGAGGGCAGGATGGCGAAACTTGCGGTTGCGAACAGCGCCGCCTTGCTTGCGCCGAATACCGGACCGAGAAAGGCGACGCTATCGCCCGCCGCGTTGACCGCGGCGGTCAGCGCCGCAACATCGGCATCATCCCCCCAGCCACAGATCAACAGCCGTGCATTGGCTGGTCGGGTCAACGATCGCCATGCCGCAACCATCGCCAACAGGTTCTTTTTGGAATGAATGCGCCCGATATACAGCACGGTAGGACCACGTTTGCCGCTCTGTGCGACAGGCGGTGGCGCAGGTGCGGCATTCGGGATGACCAAAGTGTTCCGGCGCCCCGTTTCACGGACAATATCGCGGGCCTCGGTCGACGTCAGAGCGTGGATTGCGTGAGCGCGCGACCAGCTGGCACGTTCGTATCCCGCCCGCGCCAACGCCTTTTTCCAGCGACCGCGCGCGGTTATCCACGGGTCGAGCATACCATGTGGCGACACAAAATACGGTCGGCCGGTCTCCCGCGCCCAAGCTGTGCCGGCTGCCGATGGATACATCCAGATGCCGTGTAAATGAAGTGCATCGAGGTCGGCCAAGGCCAAAGCCTTGTGCAAGCTTGGCGAATAACCAACTTGCGAAGGGCCGATCACGGGCGTTGCGATTACCGGGCTAGGGCCGAACCGGGCGCGATCTTCTTCGGTATGGCGATCGGCCAACGCAAAGATTTGTGCCTCGCCGCCCAGGGATCGGATAAGCGCCGCCTGCGCCACAACGGCTTCGAACACGCCGCCGCCAAGCCGTGAGGCCGACGCGGTGAGGAGACCGATGCGCCGGCCAGCCAGCGGCGCGCTCATGCGGACGGGGGCGTCGTCGGCTGACCCTGCAGCGCCAAGCGGCGACGGCGCACGGCGGCCGGTAGCGAGGCCATATAACTTTGCGCATTGCGCTTTGCGAGGTCGGCCGGGGTAAGGTCAGCGTTCGCGCTGAGTTGCTCTGCGCGGCGGGCAGCCAGCTTGGCCTCTCGGCGCAATTGGGCCGCCTTTGGCACCGCGAACAGGCGAGCGAAAATGTACCACAACGCCACGGGTGCCAAATAGACGCCGAGATTGTGCATCAACGTGACCAAAAGGCCGTCTCGATAGAAAATCACCAGAGCGGTCCAGAAAATCATGTAGCTGCAGGTTTGCATTGTGGTCTGCTCGCTGGCCGCGAAACGCCGATAGACGCTGCCCGTGACATATCCCCATAGGCTCGACCAGATGATTACTCCGAACCAGCCGAGCGCGTACCAGCCTTCGCCGGGCAGGCTGCGGGTCATGCCAACCGGGTTGCCATAGTTGAACAGGAAAATTTTGCGAAAGGGCTCGCCTTTTGGCTTTTCGGTCCAAAAGACGCGGGGGATCGGGTCGGTGAAAAGCTGGAAATTATCGAGGAAATAGTCGTGAGTGCCCGATTTATGAGGAATGACATAAACGAGGTACTCAAAGTACTCCATATTGGCCCAGTCCATGCTCTCCAAAAACTTCTGCTTGTTCCATTCGTCATGCAGAGCGTCCGCATCGACGGTCACCTTTTGCCCAAACAATTCGCGCAAGGTCGCGCCGCGGTCCGCCCCGATCGTGGTGAACAAGAGCAGGCCCGCCGCCGCCGCAACGATCACCGACGTCGGCGGAAATCGCCGGCGATTCTCGAAGCAATACAGTAGCCCTGCCATCAACAGCGCAAGCACAAACGGCCCGCGTCCGCCGGTCCCGGCCTTGAATAGAATAAATCCGGCGAGCGGAAACCATGAAAGAAGGCGAAACCGACCCATCCAGATGATCAAGGCGGCGCATGGCCCAAGCATCCCTTGCGCGTCGGTGAGGTAACCGTTGCTCTCGGTATTGAACGAATAGCCAGAAGCATGATCGATCAACATGCCCTTGACGTTCTCGCCGCCGGCGAGGTCATTGTATGATGTCATCAGGCTGTAGAGGCCGATCGGCATAACCAATACCAGCGTCCAGACAAAAACCTGCGACAGGCGGCGCCTTTCCTCGCCATCGTATCGGTCGAACCGAAAGGTCATGGGCATGTTGCCGACCCGCAGGCTAAAAAACGAAAAGCACAGGAAGCAGAGGTTCGCCGCATAAATGACCGTCAATCGGTCTTCGAGCGAAGGTGTGAAATCATAGATTGTGTAAAGTGCCGAATAGTGGAGTATATCGCCGACAATCGGGCGGACTACAAAAAGCAATCCGTGAACAATGATGTACAGACCGAGCGGGTGGTAAATACTAAAGCTGGGTTTCCTGACAAAATAAAATGTGACTCCGATCAGGCAAAGTGCAGAGATGAGCAAAGAAATTTCGTACATTTTCGATCTCTAGCTTTCTTCGCTCAGTCGACTGAGGCGGAATAATATTCTGGCATGTGATGACGCCATTGTCGCGCTTGCGTCCCGAAAAATCCGGCTATGTTTACCTTGGTATAATGGCTTAGTGAAACCACCGATCGCAATGGGCATGGGCGCGGACCGGCGCCCCAAAACCGGACACGCTCGGCCCGCCCAGTCTGGTATATCGGTCAGTGCGAATAAATCCGATACGCGGCAGGTTCATGCACGTGGTCACAGGTCGTTCCTGTCAGAGGGTCGCAAACGGTCAAGGGTGTATCGCTGCGCTTTGAGGTCGCGATTTATACGCATATACCACTATTTCTGGCAAGGTTTAGCCCGCTCTCATGGGTGTCAAATGTGCGAATTCGTAGATGGGAAAGCGTCGAGCTTGGGCGCGAAGGCGCTAATCCAGCGATGCTGGGCCTCGGCGCGCATCACACGCCGCCAGGCGCGAGCGCATTGCCAACCCGGTAAATTTAAATACGTATAATATCTAGTTTCCGGCAAGCTCCGCGGCTATGTTCGCTCGCATCAGGGAGCGGGCGATGTCAAACAAGCCTAACCAATTTCACGACTGGATGGATCTTTTCCGCTTCGCTGCGGCGACCGTCGTCGTCATCAGTCACGCCCGCGATGTGTTGATGGTTGATTATAGCAGTGCCAAAACCGCGTTATTTTTTTACGCCGCCACTGGCCTGGGGCATTCCGGCGTGATCGTGTTCTTTGTGCTCAGCGGGTTCTGGATTTCGCAATCAGTCTTGCGTCGGTTCGATCTGGCTAACTTCTGGGGCAATTATTTGATCGATCGGGTGTCGCGGCTCGGCATTGTGTTGTTGCCGGCGTTGGTGATTGGCGGCTTGCTCGATTATTGGGGTAGCGCGGTTTTGCACCTCCCCGCTTATATGGGGGGGACAGGTGCCCATAGTCTGGAAGCAGGGATTGCGGGGCGATTGGCGCCGGCGGTGCTGCTCGGCAATGTACTGTTTTTGCAAACCATCGTGGTCAACACATGGGGGTCAAACGGCCCTTTGTGGAGCCTGGCCAATGAGTTTTGGTATTATGTGTGGTTTCCGGCGCTGGCCTTGTTGATCGCGCGGCGGCGTCTGTCGCTCGGGCTGTTGGGGTTGGCGGTTGGGTGGTTCAATCCGGACATCGGGTTAGGTTTTTGCAGCTGGCTGTTGGGCGCCGGCCTGTCGCAGGTGATCGAGCGGCGGTGGCAATGGGGGCGCAGCGTGATGGCGCGGCGCGCGGTGGCCTGGGGCGCGGCGGCGCTGTTCCTTGCCGTTCTGGCTATTGCGGGCCTATTCAAGGGCCACCAATTCGATGTCCCGCTGGCGCTGACCTTTGCGGTCTTGTTGTTCGGCCTGTTGAATGGTGCGGTGCCGATGCCGGCCGTGCTGTATCCGCTGGCCCGCTATGGGCATTACGCCAGCTTTTCGCTTTACATCACGCATTTCCCGATCATCGCGTTGATCGGAGGGTGGCTGACAATCGGCGGGCGGATGGCACCGGGCCTGTGGCCGATGCTGCTGGTGATTGGGCTGACGATAGTGTGCCAGATCATCGCGCTGGGTTTTGCCAGTCAGACCGAGGCGCGGACCGCAGCCGTGCGAGTACAGGTAAAGCGCTGGTTCGCCAGCCCACAGGCCAGCGAACCAGCGCGATAATCAGGGCGTCCGTTCCCACTGGCACACCGCCAAAAAGGCCGTGGTCGCAGCGCCGACCCCCGATCCGGACAGGTCACGGATCCGAAAGGACACCGTGTTCGCCGCCGAAACGCGCATTTGGCAGATTTCCGCCGCCGCCCCGAGGTCGCTTTGGGCAATGACCCTGACCGACATCCCGACCTCTGCCCCGGGGACAGTCAGGGTTTGGACCGCCGACACCCCATTGGTCGTGACAGCGGGTACGCTGACGATGGCCGCCGCCGACAGCGGCGGCGGCGCGGCGGCTTCACGCCAAATCGCGTAAACGCCATCAAAGCGCAGTTGGATCGCCGCGTCCGGCGCCACAATCCGCCGGGCAGGCAATTTTGCCCCGCCGCCCGAACGGTCAATCGCAAAGTTCCAATAGCCTGTCGGCCCGGTACCGTTGTAAAGCGTCAATTCATGCCCATCGACAATACCGGCTGTGGGCAAGGTGACGGTCGTGGTCGAATTGGTCGCGGTGCCACCCAACACTGCCATGAAATCACCACGCGGGATGATCGCGGGGTTGGCCACGACATTTTGCCCGACAGTGCTGTAATCGGATGGCCGCTGAAACGTGTTGTTGCGGAACACCGGGTAATAATCGGGCAAGACGGCACCCGTGGCGCTCCCGCGCTTGCTGGGGCCGCTCGATTGTTCGACCGCGACATCTTCGCCGATCGATCCGGAATAGACCACCGCATCGATGATCTGAAACCCGGCGGTGATCGCATCGCGTGTGCGTTTGAGCGACAGGCGATATCGGCAGTTTCGGATCTGTTTTTGTCCCGCGGTGGACCCGCCGGTCAAGGCCAGTGCGGTTTGTAAATTGCCTTTGTCGCATACCGAAATGATTTCGAGATCGCTATCGATCACGCCAAGCTGGAATGGCCCGGCGACATCATGGGCGGCGACCGCCACCGTGGTGTCGATCGCGATGATCCGGCCGCGCAGGAACGATCCGATATTGACCGTCTGTTGCGGCGACGTGATCTGGATATCGAGTTCGAAATATGACGCTTGATTGGTGAACGGCGTTTCGGTCAACCGCTGCGGCTTATAGCCGATGCCGCTGCCGGTGGCATCGACCACGCCGCCGGTCAGGCTGCTGCTGCTGGTCAACACATTATGGAATTCGCCGCGCAGGTTGCCCATGCCGCACCACCCTTCAAAGAAGGTGTTGCAATTCCACGCCACCACATATCCCGGACAGAAAATGCCCCCGCCCGCCGGGTTCAATACCTGACCGTTGGTTTCACCCAATTCCACCCGCCCTTCAAGGATCAGGCGGCTGTCGCGCATATTGCTGGAATAGACCAATTCGCCGCGAAATCCGGTCACGCGCGTGTTGCGCAACACCAGATCGCCGCTGAACAGGTCAGGCTGGACCAAAATGCCCTTGTGGCTGACGTCCCAGCCATTGGGCACATCCGTGACCGGATTGGCCCAATTGAGATTGCCATTGGCGGTAGTGCCGCCGTCGAGCCAGATGTTTTCCAACGTCACGCTCGGGCGGTAATCCTTGCCGGGATCGACGCTGGGCGAGACGATGTAGAGGCCGTGACCGCGCCATGGATTGCCGTCGGCGGCAATGGCTTGATAGTGGCTTTGAAACGCTTGGCCGTCGATGTTGTAAAAGGCGATCCGGCTGTGGCCGCCGGTCCCCTGCAACACGATGTCGCCCGTGGTCAGCGCCGGTATAACCATGCCGATGCCATCGGTGGCGGCCGTGTTCCAAAACGTGCTGGTCCGCACCGGGTTCCACACCGCATAATTGCGCTGGGGAAACACCACGGTGCGGATGCCCAGCGCGGCGGCATAGTTCAGCGCGGCCTGAATGGCGGCGTGGTCGTTGACCAACCCCGTGCCGGTCGGATCGCCCAGCGCGCCGGCTTGATCAACGGTAATCCCGCCATTGTTGGCGATCAGCCGCCAATAGCGGCCGTCCTGCGATTTCTTGCACAGGTTGGGGTTGGCCGCAGCCAGCGTGGCGGTGGCCACGCTGTCTGCAACATAGGTGGCGGCGCCGATACCGGTGACCGAGCAACCGCCCGTGGTGATCGCAGTGACCGCCGTGTCAAAAGTATGGGTGCCGATATTCACGAAAAGGTCGATCGACGAGCCGCGGATCGAATTGATCGCGGCCAGTGCGGCAACCCGCGCTATCAGGTCATAGGCCATGATGTTTTCCCGTCGGGGTTAGCAAAGGTGATTGCCTGCCGGCGATCACTGGCTGAGGCGGACGAGGAACTGGCCAGCCAGAACGTTGACGCGATAGGAAACGCCGACTTCGCCCTCGATCCACGAAAACGACGGGGCGAGGTTCGACCGCATCGTATCGGTGATCAACACGTACCAGGTGGTGTCGCCGGGGAATTGGCGCTCGATTTGGGCGGTGTTGGTGCCGGCTCCGGTAGAAACGACGGTGATGTTGAAATCGCGGCCGCTCTGGGGCGTGAAGGCGGCCGATTGCGTGCCGGCGGTGATCAGGCCGGTGACGGGCGTCAGGCCCGACGCGGCAAAGGTTGGCACGAATTTGCCGACCAGATTGGTGCCCGCGGGCAGGCTGCTCGACACTTGGGTGGGGACGGGATTGCCGGCGGTCACCACATTGCCGCCGATCATCAGATTCGCATTGGTCGTGGCGGTCAATTCGCCCAGATTTGCCGTCGCGGGCGGCGCGGTGAGCACGAGCCCCTGCGTGATGTTCAGCCATGTCGATGCCAGCACACTGGCCGGCGCGGTGGCGATGTTGAGGATGACGATATGTTCCAGCACGTCGCCCACAGCATAGCCGGTGCCGGCGGCGGTGGCGTTATACTGTGTGCCGCGCACTTGTTCGCCGGTCAGCTTTCCTGCGGGCGCGACCGGGGCGGTCGGGGTGCCAGCCGTCCCGGTGGCCCAGTTCAGATAGGTCAGTGCGGTGCCATTGTCGCGCACCAGCCAATAAATGCCGACAGCATCAACCACCGATTGATCGGCCAGCGTGGTCGAACTGGCACCGGCGACCACGGTCACGGGCAATGGGTTGGTCGCGCTGACCGTGCTCGATTGGTTGGTGGGGTCGGCAAAGGCCACGGCGACGGGCGGTACAAAGCCGGCAGGCTGTAGAATGGGCACGGTCATAGCGGTTCCTCTGTGGTCGATTCGAGGACTGAAATAACCTATATGGCGATATGTAGGAAAATTATTTCCCAAAAAAAGGCGTTTTCCGCGACGACCCCGCTACTCGCCACGGCGCGATGGCCAATTTTGGGGCACCATTTCCGGCGATTGTCATCGCGCTACCGCATTTCTACTGATAGGACTGCGGCCATGACTGTCGCTTCCCCGACCCCGCCAAATGCCGAGGCGCCGCGCTTCGTTTGTGTCCATAACCGCAATCGTGATGCCTATGAAGTGCCACTGGCGCTGGCCGAAGCCGGGGTCCTCGACACATTTGTGACCGATTTCTACGCCCGGCCGAGCTGGCAGAGTGTCCTGCCCGGTTTCCTCGCGCGGCGGCATAAGCCCGGTATCCCCCCGGCCCGCACCGCGATGGGCTTCGCCAGCTTTGCGGTGCAATATGCCGGTGAAGTGCTGCGTCTGCCGATGGAAAAGGTGTTCTCGCTCAGCGACCGCCTGCTCGGCATGACGGCGGCGCGGGTTGCGCGGCGGCATGGCGCAGGCCTGTATGCCTATTCCTCCTACCTCAATGATCGGCCCCGCCTGGCGCCTGGCATGCCGGTCATCGATTTTGAATTTCACCCGCATCCTGGCCTGTCGACGGAAATCCTGCGCGCCGATTTCGCCCGCTTTCCGCAAGTCGCATGGTCGATGGCGTTGGAAGAGCACGGTAACGCGCACGAACAGATCAATGTCGCCTGGCGCCACGCGGATGCGGTGGTCTGCGCCAGTGCGATGACGCGGCGCTCGCTCGAACACGCCGGTTGCCCGCCGGAACGCATCACCGTCATACCTTATGGCACCAAACGCAGTGCAAAGCCCGCCGCGCCGCGCGCTGCCGGGCCATGCCGGTTTCTGTTCGTGGGGCAGGGGCTATCGCGCAAAGGGCTGCACCATCTGGCGGCGGCTTGGGCTGTGGCGGCCCCGGTCGATGCCGAATTGACCGTGGTCAGCTATCGCATCGATCCGGGTATCGAGACAATGCTGATGCAACCGGGTGTGCGCCGGTTCGGTTATCAGAGCCGGGCGGAACTCGATGCGCTGTTTGCCGCCGCCGATGTGTTCATCATGCCGTCGCTAATCGAGGGCTTCGGCCTCGTCTATCTGGAGGCATTGCAGGCCGGGTGCCATATTGTCGGCACAGGCAACACGGGTCTGCCCGATCTCAATCTGTCGCCATCGGCCGCGACGATCCTGCAGGTGGGCGATATCGATGCGATCGCCGCCGCGATCACCGATCTTGCCGGGCGCAAGGCCGCAGGTGCGCTCGACCCCGCCGCCATTCAGGCAGAGGGTGAGCAATGGACATGGGCGCATTTCCGCCGCGCGATCGCCGATCACGCGGCCAGCGTTGCCCCCGCCGCCGTGGTGGCATAAGGGCAGGGGATGCAGACTCTCACCCACTTCGTCGGCGCCCTGATCCTCGCCTATTTTATCAGCCGGGTGCTGTTGGTGGTCCCGCTGGCCACTCGCCGGATTACCGGATTGGTGCTGGTACATGGGATCACGCTGGGTCTGTGCCTGGCACTGGTCATCGCGATCCGCGCGCCTATGCAGGCTTTTGCCGTCCAGCAATTGGGCGAGCTCTTCGCGGCGCAGGGTTTTTGGCTGTTATTCGACCTGTTGCGCAAGGTTAGTCCCCGGCTACGCGATCCGCGCTGACCCCGGCGTTACGGCAACAATTGCCACAGGACGGAACGCGCAAAATCGGCGCCATAGGTCGGCTGATGATGTTCGATAGCCACCACCTGTTGTTGCGCCAGAATGAAGGTCACACCCAGCCCGTCATAATTGCGATGCTTGTCATTGCCGACAAAAGTGATGCCCGTCGCAGGGCCCAGCCCAGTGGTCACATCGTTCTCCCCCATGCCCGGCACGACGCCGAATACCGGCGGGCATAGCGACAGCGTTTCGCCGGCCGAGGCGCAAAGCAGGTGTTCGGTGCGTCCATTGGCATCAAAACCAACCGAATAGGTCGCCGCGCTGGACGGATAGGCCCAATGCGCCGTTGGTGCCTGCGCGGCAGGTGGCGCGCCGAGCAAATAGCGCACTTGCTGACGGTCCGCCCCGATCGGCAGCCCGGCATATTCGCGCGCGGCCTGTGCGGCGGCATAGGTGCCTTGCCCGATATAACCGGCCGTCACCACCACCATTAGCGCAAAGGTCAGCGCCCCACCCTTGGCACCGCGCAGTTCGTTGAGCAGTCCGACACGGTCGCGGCGCTTGCTGACCTTGCGCTTGCGCATGCCAGAGTGGGGAGAGTTGTGGCTGTCCATCGTGGGCCTATCGCTCGATATGTTGGGTCGTGAGGCGGCTTGCCATACGGTCAGTGCCCACGTTGGCGGATCATTTGGGGCAGGCGTGACAAGGCGCGCGGCCCTTGCACCGCCAGCGCCATCACAAAGCCTGGAAAGCTCATGCCGAACAGCCGGGCTGACGCGGCAATCCCGGCAATTACGCTGACGAATTCGGCAATATTGACGCAGGCCGCGACCCACACCACCCCAGCCCCATGTCGTGCCAGCACCAGCGCCACGCCCAGTGCCGTAACCGAGCCCAGCAGGTAAAGCATCGCCATGACCACATGCGCATTGCGCGACGCGAGCATGGAAAATAGCGAATCGCTGGTCGCCCGCATCAATGCGGCAACGCCAAATACCAGCACAATCTGTGCCGAAAACGCGATTTTCCCGGCGGTCCAAATGTGGTGAAGCGGCTGGCCAAACAACAAAAGCGCGCTGGTATAGAGCGCGCCCATCCCGACGAGCATCATCATCGTCATCGCGGTCACGCCGATCACCGTCACCCTGTCCCGCTCGTAATCGAGATAGGACAGTTCGAAAAACAGCATCCGGTTCACGATGCCGCACAATTGATCGATCAACCGCGCCAGCGTCCGCATGGTCAAAAAGGTCGCAAACACCACCGGGCCGAAATGATTGCTGACCAGCAGCGAATAGCCCTGAATATTGATCGAAAACAGCAGCGGCATGGTCACAAAACCCAGAAACGGCACGAACAACCGCCGCAGCATCGCCTTCACCAGAACCGGATCCGCCTTGCCCAGCACTTCTGGCCAGCGGCGCATGACCTGGGTGTGCATCGCGATGTAGAATGCGAGCCGCACCGAGGCCAGCACGACAGGCAGCACCACCATGTTGTGCGTCAGGTTCACGACCACCGCAATCGCCGCCAATTCGATCAACGACGCGCCCGATTCATACAGGCTATAGCCGCCGTAATCCTCGCCATAGCGAAAGATCATATCCTGCGTCGCACTTTGCACCCGGATCACGACATAGGCGCCAAGCCCGAGAATGGTCCAAATCACGCGCGAATGGCTGATCCCCCATTGCGAATCATCGACAATGACGTTGAATAGCGCTCCCACCACCATCACCATCAGCAGGTTGCTGGCCACCACCGACAATTGGGTGGCGCGATAGGCGGCGCAGACCCCGGCGATATCGCCCTCCCGCTTGGCCTCGACAGCGAAATTGCCGCCCGCCGTGCTGAACGAGGCTACGGTCAACGACATGTAGCTTGGCAGCGTCCAGAGCACCAGCCAGGCGCTCGCCTGTTTTACGTCCCATGCAGAATAGAGGATCGGCACCTGAATTAATTGCACCAGCACGCGCACCACCATGGCGGTGACGCTCGACGCACTGCCCTTGAGCAGCCGCTGGCGGTTGAAGGTGGCGGCCATTATCGGGTGTGTGCCCTCAGTTCGGTGGCCAACCGATCGATCACACCGTCCTGCGACCATCGTTCGCGCCCGCGTTTGCGTGCCTCGATACTGAACCGGGCGGTCATGTCGACATCGTCGATCACCCGTTCGATCGCGGTGGCGAGCGCCGGGGCGTTGCCCGGATCGACCGACAGGCCACAACCCTCGACCTCGGCATACAAACCGGTGCCGGCCTGTGCGGTGGCCACGACGGGACGCCCCGACGCCAGCATATTGGCTAGCTTTGACGGTAGCACGAGGTCCGCCGCGCCCGCGATTTGCGGCAACAGGTGGACACTGGCCAGCGTCAACAATTCGCCCAGCCGCCCCGCCGGTTGCAAGTCGTGGAATTGCACATTGTCCAGCCCCGCCGCCAGCGCCATCAAGCGGTTGCGGTTAGGCCCTTCGCCACAGATGACAAAGGCGATGTCGGTGCGTGCGCTCAACAGTCGGGCGGTCTCGACGATGATCTCGATGCCCTGCTTATTGGCGATATTGCCCGAATAGAGGCAGACTTTCTTGCCCGCCAGCCCCCATTCGGCGCGGTATGCGGCGCCCTGGGCGGGGTCAGGTTCGGGCGCATTGGCCCAATTGCGGACCTCGACCACCTTGGCCGCCGGCAGGCCTTTTTCGAGCAGCTTGGCGCACATTTGCGGGCTGATCGACGAAATCCGGTCCGCGAGGCCAAGGAGGGTGTTTTCAACGACACGGGCGAGGCGCGAAACCATCCCGCCTTCGCCCACAAGCCCGGTGGCAAAGGCCGCCTCGACCTCGAAATCTTGAATATGCACCCACAGTTTTGCGCCCGACAACCGAGCCATCATCCAAGCCACAGGCACCGATAGCAGCGCCGGCGCGATGCAGATCACGACATCCGGTTTGTGGACGGCCCGCGCAGCCCGAAGTGCCGGGATTGCCGCCGTCGCCGCAAAACTGGCGAGGTGAAGAATACGTTTGAGGCCGCTCGGGGTTGTCGGGATGTAGTGGGGGCAGCGGGTGATGATTACGCCTTGTTCGACGCTATGGCGCCATCCGCCGCCGCTGAAATTTTCGTGCGAACGCCATTGCGGATAATAGGGCTTGCCCGCAATCACCGATACGGGAAATCCACGCGCCACCAAACCCTCGGCCATACCCCGCGTAAACGGGCCGATGCCGACGGCTTCTGGCGCATAGTTCAGGCCAACGATTGCAATATTGGGATTTGGGACGTCGCTCATCCGGCGTTGGCAGCCAAAAAGTGCTGATAGGCATCTGCGATGCCTGCCTCGAGCGCAATTCTCGGTGCCCAGCCCATTGCGTGTAACCGCGCCGAATCCATCAACTTGCGCGGTGTGCCATCGGGCTTGGTCGCATCGCGCGTCACGATGCCGGTGAATCCGACCACCTTGGCCACCAGTTCCGCGAGTTCGCCAATCGTCACATCGCTGCCAAAACCGATGTTGATCGGCATCGGGTCGGAATAGGCCTTGAGCAAAAAGACGCAGGCGTCGGCCAGGTCGTCGACATGCATGAATTCGCGCAACGGCGTACCCGAACCCCAGATCTCGAAACTGTCGCGCCCGGCCAGTTTGGCCTCATGCGCCTTGCGGATCAAGGCGGGCATGACATGGCTGGACTGGAGATCGAAATTGTCGCCGGGACCATACAGGTTGGTCGGCATGGCACTGATATAATCGCGGCCATATTGCGCACGATAGGCCTGGCACAGTTTGATGCCCGCGATCTTGGCGATGGCGTACCATTCGTTGGTCGGCTCCAACGGGCCGGTCAGCAGGCTTTCCTCGCGGATCGGTTGCGGCGCGAGTTGCGGGTAAATGCAGGACGAGCCCAGAAACAGTACCTTTTCGACGCCGGCCTGATGTGCGGCCTCGATCAAATTGGCTTCGATCATCAGGTTATTGTACAGAAAATCAGCCGGATAGGTCGAGTTGGCCAGAATGCCGCCAACTTTGGCCGCGGCCACCACCATCACTTGCGGCTGCTTGTGCGCCATCCACTGGCGCACTTGTGCTTGATCGATCAGGTCCAGCACATCGCGCCCGGCTGTCACCACCTCGCACTGTTCTGTGGCCAAGCGGCGCACAACGGCGCCGCCCACCATACCGCGATGGCCGGCGACATAAACGCGCTTGCCTGCGAGCGAAAAAATCATTGCGGGGACGGCTCCTGATCGGGGGAAAGGGGCTTGCCCATAGTGAGCATAATGCGAAGAATTGAGAAAGCACCATATGCTGGCCCGACGTCGCGCCGAACGGGGCGTCGGGCCAGAAGTCCTGCGCGCTGGGGCATTGTGGGGTTCAGCTATCCTTGGCGATTGGCGCGTCGCGCATCACGGCAAGGTCGGCCTGCACCATTTCACGCGCCAGATCGCGGATCGACGTTTCGTGGGTCCAGCCCAGTTTTTCCTTCGCCTTGGTCGGATCGCCGATCAGCAATTCCACCTCGGTCGGGCGGAAATAGCGTGGATCGATCTCGATCAGGCACTGGCCAGTTTTCTTGCAATAGCCCTTTTCATCGATCCCCTTGCCCCGGAATTCCAGATCGATGCCGACATCTTCGAACGCCCATTCGACGAACTGGCGCACTTGCGTCGTCTCGCCGGTGGCCAGCACGTAATCGTCGGCAACATCCTGTTGCAGCATCCGCCACATGCCTTCGACATATTCGCGCGCGTGGCCCCAATCGCGCTTGGCATCGAGGTTACCCAGGAACAGCTTGTCCTGCCGGCCCAGCGAAATGGCGGCGGCGGCGCGGGTGATCTTGCGCGTGACAAAGGTTTCGCCGCGCAACGGGCTTTCATGGTTGAACAGGATGCCGTTCGACGCATGAATGCCATAGGCCTCACGATAGTTTACGACGATCCAATAGGCATACAGCTTTGCCACACCATAGGGCGACCGCGGATAGAACGGGGTGGTTTCGCGCTGCGGCACTTCCTGCACCAGGCCATACAACTCGCTGGTCGAGGCCTGATAAAAGCGGGTCTTCTTCTCGAGGCCGAGAATGCGAATCGCCTCCAGAATACGCAGTGTGCCGATCCCGTCGGCGTTGGCAGTGTATTCCGGCGTTTCAAAACTGACTTGCACATGGCTCTGCGCTGCGAGGTTATAGATCTCGTCGGGCTGCACTTGTTGCACGATGCGGATGATATTCGTCGAATCGGTCAGGTCGCCATAGTGCAGCTTGAAGCGGGCACCCTCGACATGCGGATCTTCGTAAATATCTTCGATACGACCGGTGTTAAAGGATGACGATCGGCGCTTGAGGCCGTGAACTTCATAGCCCTTTTCCAGCAGGAGCCGAGCGAGATACGCACCGTCCTGACCGGTCACCCCGGTAATGAGGGCGACTTTGGGAGTTTCGTCGATAGCCATGACGGGCGGACAGCCTTCATTCTTTTTGCAGATGCGAACGGTCTAGTCCGGCATCGCGATTAGGCAAGTCCAAATGTAGGTATAAACACTAGTCGCTTTAAAGGCGTCTCAAATTGGTTCGAAACCGCACGCGTTGGTTCCAAAAATGCCCGCGCCTACCGCCCGTTATCAATCCTTGCGCTTGGCTACCGAAAAGCTGCCCGTGACACGGCCCGAATTCGAACCCGTCTGGCCCACCCCGCCATTGGCCCCGACAAATCCGGTATGATGCGCGTCCAGATCGATGACCAATCGGCTACCGCGTGAAACATCGTTTTCGCGGTGGAGCACGACGTTGCCTGCCATCGTGATTATCCGGCGGTTGAAATCATAGGTGGCGACATCTGCGGTCGCGCTTTCCTTGCCGCGGGTCACGATGACATTGCCGGTGGCGTCGATGCGTTGGATCTTGATCGCACCATCATTGGTATAGGCGACCACGGTATTGGCGGCGCGCAACCGCAAATCTTCCTGCGTGATGTCGACATTGCCGGATAGCAGGACGCGATTTTGCTTGTCCTGCAATTCGATACGGTCGGCTGCATAATTCACCGGCGCTTGGCTGTTATGATCGCTCAGCCCTTCGCCGTGCGCGATAAAGCCCCCCCCGGCACAGCCCAAGGCGAGTGCAAGCAGGGCAACCCGGCCGGACAGGCGGGCAGAAACGACGGTGGTGAAACGACGAAGCATGATGTGCCCTTAGCCCAAGCCGTCGTGCCGGTGAAGCACGGCTTTGCATTTATCCCGTTCAGCGACCGTGTATGCGGTCATTTGGGCATCGCCATCTTGCTGGGCGTCATGCGCAAATGGGCGCGTCCCTCCAGCACCACGGTCCGCGCGGTCAGGTCAGCGGACATCCGGTCGGCGGCAAAAGTCCCGGCGGGCATGGTGCCGGTCACGCCGCCCGCGCCAAAGGCGCGCCGGGCCTTTAGATCGATCGCCACGCCGCTGGTCACCATGTGATAGCCGTCAGCCGTATGGAAATTAACCGGCCCAGACACCACCACCTCTTCCTTGCGCATGTCGTAATTGCCGGTGGTGGCGGCAACTTCGGCTGGCCCATCGTGCAATTGCAATTGCGCGATCAGGTCGCTCATCTGCACCACGGGCACATGCGCCGAATGCTGCACGGCCTGTCCGGCGCTTAACGAAAAGGGGCGGCCCTGATCGTCGATCCCGCGATAGACGGCGTGGTCAACCTGCAACCGTTCCCGCGTCATCGCCACCTTGTTGCGGTCGAGCAGAAAGCTCACCTCATTGCGGGGAAATATCGGGGTGATGACCATGACCGCCACGATCATCCCCACCCCGATCGGCAGCGCGGAAAACAGAAAATGCACCAACCGGTCATGCGGCCCGCCGGGCGCGGCGTCGGCGCGGCGACGGTCGCGCAACAGGTCGGCACCACGTGTCATACAAAAACGATCAGGCCGCTTCGTGGCTGAAAATATCGTGGTCGGGCCACCCGGCCAGATCCAGCGCGGCGCGATGCGGCAGGAAATCGAAACAGGCCTGCGCCAGTTCGGTGCGATTCTCGCGCGCCAGTCGTTTGACCAGAATGGTGTGGCAACCGTGCAGATAGCGCACATCCGACGCTGCATATTCGCGCTGGGCATCCGACAAGTCGGGGCCGCCCCAATCGCTCGACTGCTGCTGCTTGGAAATTTCCTTGCCGAGCAATTCGCGTACGAGATCCTTCAACCCGTGGCGATCGGTATAGGTCCGCACCAGTTTGCTGGCGATCTTGGTACAGAACACCGGCCCCGCGGTGACGCCAAGGTAGCACTGGATCGCGGCAATATCGAAACGGGCGTAATGGTAAATTTTCAAACGGGCCGGATCGGCCAGCACCGCCTTCAGGTTAGGGGCTGCATAGTCGCTGTCCGGCTTAAATCGGACGAGGTGCTCGTCCCCCTTGCCGTCGGCGATTTGCACCACACACAACCGGTCGCGCCGGGTGATGAGGCCCATGGTTTCGGTGTCCACCGCAATCGCGCCGGGAGCCAGCACGCCTTCGGGGAGATCTTCTTCGTGAAAATATACAGCCATTGTGCCAAAATGCTTAGGCCGATACCGGCGGACTGGAAAGCCCGGAATGGAGCAAATGCGCGATTATGCCAATGAGTGATACAGTTCCCACAAGTTGGCAGGCGGCGTTGGCCCCGGTGCTGGCCGCGCCAGAGGCGGTTCGGCTAAAAGAATTCCTGCAAAGCGAGGCGGCGCAGGGCAAGCGGATCTATCCGCCGCAAGGCACACGACTGGCCGCGCTCGATCTGGCGCCGCTGGACGCGGTCAAGGTCGTGATCTTGGGGCAGGACCCCTATCACGGTGCGGGACAGGCGCATGGGCTGGCCTTTTCGGTCCAGGATGGCGTTCAGGTGCCGCCCAGCCTCGCCAATATCTATAAGGAATTGCAGGCCGATCTTGGCATCCCGCCTGCCCCCCATGGCAATCTGTCGGCTTGGGCCAGCGCTGGGGTGTTGCTGCTCAACGCCGTGCTGACGGTCGAGGAGGCACAGCCCGGGTCGCATCAGAAAAAGGGGTGGGAGGCGATTACCGATGCCGTTGTCGCCGCGGTCGCCGCCAAGCGGGAGCCATGCGTCTTCATGCTGTGGGGCAGCCATGCACAAAAGAAGGCGGCGCAAGTGTCGGGGCTGAACGCCGGTGCTGAGGGCCGCCACCTCGTACTGACCGCGCCGCACCCCAGCCCCCTGTCCGCGCATCGCGGCTTTCTCGGCTGTCGCCATTTTTCGCAGGCCAATGTGTTTTTAACGGCCAAGGGCCGGGGTGCAATCGACTGGCGGCTGGCGTGACGGCCTGATTAATGCGGTGCCAGTCGGTCGCCATCGACGCGGCGGAAACTTTCGGCATCGGCCGCATCCCACCACCGGCGCAATACGGCATGGCGGGTGCCCGCAACCAATTCGCCCGGTGCGACGAACGGGCAGATTTCATCCATCTGGCGCATTTCTGCGACATTGATCCGTTGGCGTAGGTGCGAGGGACGAAAATCGGACGGGCTGTCCAGCCCCGCTGCCACGACAATCTCATGCAGCGCCTTGATCGTTGAATTGTGAAATCGGGCCACGCGTTCGGCCTTTTCGGGTACGACCAGCCCGCGCTGGCGGGCGGCCGATTGGGTGGCGATACCCGAGGGGCACGTATCGGTGTGGCACTTCAATGATTGAATACAACCGAGCGAGAACATGAACGCCCGCGCCGCATTGGACCAATCCGCGCCTAGCGCCGCATTCATTGCGATAGAGGCACCCGACGTCACCTTGCCTGATGCCGCCAATCGAACTTGTCCTTTTAACCCTGCGCCGACCAACGCATTGCGCGCGATCATCAACCCTTCGCGCAAGGGCATTCCGACCCGGTCCGACAATTCCAGCGGCGCGGCTCCGGTGCCGCCCTCGCCACCATCGATCACCATGAAATCGAGCGTAATGCCGGTGGCCAGCATCGCCTTGGCAATCGCGAACAATTCATGGGGCAGGCCGACACACAGCTTGATCCCGACCGGCTTGCCGCCTGACAGGTCGCGCAATTTCGCGGCAAATTCGATCAATTCGCGCGGGGTGGAAAATGCCGAATGCGCCGCCGGCGAAATGCAATCTACGCCCAGCGGCACGCCGCGCGTCTCGGCGATTTCCGGCGTGACCTTGGCGCCGGGCAACATGCCGCCGTGGCCTGGCTTGGCGCCCTGCGACAGCTTGATTTCGATCATCTTGACCTGATCGATCGCGGCATGGTCGGCAAAGCGGGCCGCGTCAAACCGCCCGTTGGCATCGCGGCATCCGAAATAGCCCGAGGCGACTTCCCACACGATGTCGCCGCCGTGGCGCAAGTGATAGGGCGATATCGCGCCTTCACCGGTGTCGTGATAGCAACCGGCCATTTTTGCGCCCAAATTCAACGCCTCGATCGCGTTGCCCCCCAGCGATCCAAAGCTCATCGCCGAAATGTTGAGGCGCGAGGCGGAATAAGGCCGGGCGCATTGGTCCGACCCGACCGCGACCCGCATATCGGCGGGCGCCGCGGCATTGGGCACGATCGAATGGGCCAGCCATTCATACTCGTCCGAATAGACGTCCAACTCGGTGCCGAACGGATGGGCATCGGCATTGCCATGCGCGCGGGCATAGATCAGGCCGCGTTCGTCGTGGGTATAAGGACGGCCATCCTGATCGCCCTCCACGATATAGGCGCGCAAAAACGGCCGCAACCATTCAAAGAACCACCGCACCCGCGCCAAGGCAGGAAAATTGCGGCGCAGCGCATGCGCCGGTTGGGCGAGGTCGACCAAGGCCAGCACGAGCACCGGCACCGTGACGATCCACGCATAGAGCCAACGCCCATCGTGCCGCGCCGCGATCAGCGCCGCGATGGTCAACCCCGCACTGCCCCAGAGCGCGAGATTGCGGTCGATCGTTCCGTCGCTGAACAGCGCGGCACCCAGAGAAGCTTTCTTCATGCGTAATGCGTTCCCTCAGGTCAGGTTACAGCCGGTCGAATACCGATCCCATGCGCGGGGCAAACAGCCGTTCATAGGTCTTCAACAGGAAATGGTCGGTCATGCCGGCGATATGGTCGCAGATGACACGGGTGGGCGTGTCGCAGGCCTGATAGCGGGCATAGGTGTCCCGCGGCAAAAAGGCGCGCGGGTCAGACGCCAGCGCTTCGAACACCGAG
>CAIOKP010000081.1 GCA_903858875.1 uncultured Sphingomonadales bacterium | reverse complement strand
TGGGTCTTGGCAACTTTCCAAATACCCTTTTCATATTCCAGAATGTTACCGGGGCGAATATCGACGCCGCTGATCTTCATGAGGACCTGACCTTTGATGCGAAAGAGCGAAATTGTGGGGCATCCAGCCCAACGGGCCGGAATGCGCATGACGCGCGCCCTTAGCGCGAGCCGCGCCATCTGGCAATGGCGGCGGGCATGGCTGATTTCTGCCCTGATGCTATCCGGGGCCGGATGGACCGCGCCGGCGGTGGCCGGACCCGATGGCCCGGCCTTTGTCGTGCGGCGCGGAGACTACACGTGTGAACTGCCCGGTACTGCGTTGACGGCGGCCGGATTGCATCAGCCGCAGGAGGATTTCGGCATCCTTCAAGGGTCGCTGTATACCTCGCCGGCCGGGCGCGGCACCTATCTTGCGACAGGCGATGAAATTCGCATGACCACCGGCCCGAAAACGGGCGAACGCTATCGCCGGGTGAGCGACAATTACCTGCGCAAGCTGACCGCCGATGGCAAGGAAAGCAACATTCGCTGCATTCGACGGGTGCTCAACAACCAATAGGCGTGGGCGAGCGGTGCGTCAGTCGCGCGCCGCCTTTCGCGTCGATAGGTACAGCCACGCGATCAGCCCGGCAAACACAACCAAGCCCAACGGCGTTGCAGGACCAAAGTCCGTGAACAACGCCAAGGGCGTCGGACTGTTCCGCAGCGCCGCGATCCCGGCAAAGACCACGCCAAACAGGCTCTCGCCCGCGATCAGCCCGGTCGCGGCCAAGATCCCCAAGCGTTCGGCCAGAGCGGGGTCCTTTGCCGTCCGCGCCCAGCGGTCGTAAAAATGCCCGATCACCGCGCCAATCGGGATCAGCAGCGTCAACGACATCGGCAAATAAATGCCCATGCCGAGCGCGAGCGGCGGCAAGGACCCCTTCTTGGTCGCCCGCAGCGTTTCGTCAATCACGATCGCCACACCGCCAATTCCGGCCCCAATCACGATCAACCCCCAATCGAGGTTGCCACCCAACACACCCTGGGCGATAGCGGAAATCAGCGCTGCCTGCGGTGCGGCCAGCGCATCGGGCCCAGCATTCGCCGCGCCTTGAAACCCGAACGTAGTGTTGAGCAAGCTCAGCACCGGCGGGATGACCAGCGCGCCAAACAGCACGCCCAGCACCAGCGCGATCTGCTGACGCCACGGCGTCGCACCGATCAATTCACCAGTTTTGAGGTCTTGCAAATTGTCGTTGGAAATTGTCGCCACGCCAAACACGATGGCGGTCACAAACAGCGAAAACGCCACCAGCGCCTTGGTCGCCGCCGGATCAATCCCGCGCCCGAAAATCGCTGCCAGCAGTAACGCGATGCCCAGCGCCGACAGGATGCCAGTGCCCGAAATCGGACTGTTCGACGCGCCGATCAGTCCGGCCATATAGCCACAAACCGACGCAATCACGATGCCGATCAACAGCACATAGCCGATCGTCAACAACAGCACCGGCCAGAAATGCGCCTCAATCGGCCCACCCCGCGCAAAGCTGGCGAGCAGCAGGCCAATCGGCACCATCGCCGCCAAAATCACCGCACCGACAATGCTGATTGGCAAATCCTGCTCCGACAGCGCGAGGTCAGCGCCCTGCCCAGCCTTGCGCTGCGCCTGCGCCGCCAGCGCGCCGGCGATGCCCCGCGTGATCGGCCCGATCACGCGCAGCAGCGTCCAGATCGCCGAAATGCCAATCGTGCCGGCGCCAATAAAGCGCACCTTTTGACGGAAAACCCCGCTGACGAATTTGGCCAGACCGGCGCTATCCGGCAGCCCGACGGCGGTGTAATGCGGCACCAGCACAACCCAGCTGATCACCATGCCGACCATCATCGCAATGCCCACAGCCAGCCCGACGAGATGCCCAACACCAATTAACGCCAATGAAAAGCTGGTTGAAACGCTCGACGCGCCCGAACCGAAACGAAAGGCACTCGAAGCTTCTTCTGCGACCAGACCCAGTTTTGCCAGCACCGTATAGCCGACCGATGCTGCGCTTCCTGCGACAATTGCTGCAAAACCCTTGCGGTTTTCCGCTTCGCCCCCGACGCCAGCGCCCACTTTCAACACTTCGGCCGCCGCGACGCCTTCCGGATAGGGCAAGTCGCTGCCCGTGACCAACGCTCGGCGTAGCGGCACCGAATACATCACGCCCAAAATGCCGCCAACCGCGATCACCGCGACCGATTGCCAATAGGGAAAATCAACCCACCACCCGATCATGATCAGGCCAGGCAGCACGAAAATGATCGCCGACAGCGTGCCCGCCGCGCTGGCGATGGTTTGGACGATGTTGTTTTCCTGAATCGTCGCGCCGCTGAATTGGCGCAACACCGCCATCGAAATCACCGCAGCCGGGATCGACGTGGCAAAGGTCAGCCCGATTTTCAGGCCCAGATAAACATTGGCGGCGGTGAAAATCACGGTAAGCGCGGCACCCAACAGGATGCCGCGCAGCGTGAGTTCGCGGGGGGATGATGATACGTTCATGGGCCAGTGATGGCACAATTGTTTCGGCGGGGAAACACCCCCCGATGCACTAGCGTTCTCCCCGGCGATTAGCGGATCAGCGCGACCCGGATTGCCTCGGCCAAAGCCTTCGTATTGGCGACGGCATCGCCATTCCAAACGCCACCCGACACCGCGATGAAATCCGCGCCGGCGCGCACCAAAGGCGCGCAATTATCCGCCGTGATGCCGCCAATCGCGACGCAGGGGATTTCGAAAATCGATTGCCACCACGACAGCACTTCTGTTTCGGCGTGATGCTCGACCTGCTTGGTCTCGGAGGGGAAAAATGCGCCAAACGCAACGTAATCGGCGCCGGCATCGCCAGCGCCCATCGCCAGATGGCGGCTGTTATGACAGGTCACGCCGATCTGCGCATCGCGGCCCAACCGCTGGCGGGCATCGGCAACAAGGCCGTCCTCCTGCCCCAAATGGACACCATCGGCATCCAAGCGCTTGGCCAGGCTGATCGAGTCATTGACAATAAATGCCACGTCATGATCGGCGCAAATCTTGCGCAATGGCGCGGCAAGGCGAGCCGCCTCATGCTCGTCTGTATCCTTCACGCGGAACTGAAACGCGGTCACCCCGGTTTTCAGCCCCTCGCTCGCCGTCAACACGGCGGCGAGGCGATCAGGGAAATCGCCACCTGTCTCCAATGGAGAGATCAGATAGATGCTACAGCTATGGACCATCTGTTCACGCAGGTGGTCAAAGGGATCTTGTTGTTCAGACATGACGCCGGTTTAGTGCGCGCAGCGTCCCGGCGCAACCTTGGCGATCGATCGCGAAGGTTGCGCCGGTTGGCTAGGGCTTATTCCTTGCCCTTGTAGATCTTCACCAGCTTGTCGAGCATCGCCAAGGCTTCGTCACGTGGACGCTGGAACGTATTGCGGCCGATGATCGAGCCATTGCCGCCACCGTCGCGAATATCGCGCGCGTCCTGATAGACCGCATCGGCGCCCTTGGCAGCGCCGCCCGAAAACACCACGATTCGGCGGCCGGCAAAGCTCGACTGTACGACATGGGCAACGCGGTCCGACTGCTTCGACCAATCGGTGCCGGCATAGCATGCCTTGGCTTCTTCCTGCTCGATATGCGCGCTGGGCAGCTTGACCTTAATGATGTGCGCGCCCAGCAACGCCGCCATATGCGCCGCATAAGCGCCGACATCGAGCGCCAGTTCGCCGCTCTTGGGCAGCTTGCCGCCGCGCGGATAGGACCAGATCACCGTGGCGA
>CAIOKP010000080.1 GCA_903858875.1 uncultured Sphingomonadales bacterium | reverse complement strand
GGGCGGTATCATCGCCGCTTCGCCGCCGAGCAAAGCGGTCAGCGCCGGGCGGGGCTGCGTGCCGACCGCGATGATCGCGCGCCGCGCGTCAGCCATCGCCGCGATCGGCGCGCTATATTGCGCGATCATCGCGTCGCCCTCATGCACATGCAGAACTACCCCGCCGCGCCAGCTATCGAGCAAGCTCCATACCGGGCTGGCCACCACACTGTTGAGATAGAGCGCCCGAACCGCATCTCCCAAGGCGCTCTGCAAATAAGCCGCCCGCGCCGACCGAGCGACGGCAAAAAGCGGCAAGCATTTGAATTCTGACCAGAAATCTGGCAGGAGTGCGCCATCGGCCACCAGCACGATGATCGGTTCGATCCCCCTGCCCCGCAGCCAGCGTGCCAGCGTGAGCGCAAAGATCGGCGCCCCGGTGCGGGTCGCCTCATGCACCACCAGCACAAGATCGCCCCCGCGCACCGGCGGCGCGGCGGCACCGCCATGCCGCGCCCCTTCGCGCCGTTGCAGCCAGGCTATCGACCACCCCAGCCAGCGCCCCAGCAGCATCCACACCACGATGGGGTTGCGCTTGGGAAAGCGCTGCCCGATGCTCGACCTCTTGATATAATCGGGGTGCGCCATCGGCCCGGGCCGCCGCCCCTCGCGCCAGCCATGGCGGCAGTAATGCTCAAGCGGGTCGATCCCGGCGGCGGCGACATCAGGATATTCGCCGCGATAATAATCCGCGTCAAACCGCCCCGACACCGCCGTCAAAAACCGCCCAAAGCCTCTCGTCCACCCCGCCATCGCTCAGCCCATGCCGCTGTGTGCGCGAGTTTCCGGCGCGCCTGCCGCCTGCTCCACCAATTGCGCACGCGCCGCGTCCAGTTCGGTCAGCGCCTGCGCCAAAAGATCGGTCGGCTCGATCAGCCCCAGAAACACCGGCGCCGCCGCGTCAAAATCCTTTGCAATCCGGTCAAGCATACGGCGCCCCGTTTCGCTTTCCCCGCGCTTGCTCCAGCCCTGAAACACGCCAAAGGCCTGCGCGATCCAGGGCCTATCCTCGATCGCCAGCGCCTGATCGGGAAAATGGTTCAAATCGCGCGAAAGAAACGCCCCAATCACCTCTTCCATCGCAGCCTCTGGTTCTGCCAGGGCTCCGCTTGATAAGGCACGGATACGGCCAAGCGCCTTGCGCCAATCGGCCAGCAGTTGGTCATACCCGAGCACCATCCGCACCAAGCCCCGGCTCGCGTTTTCGGCATCCAGCATAAAGCGCAGCCAGGCGAGCATCCCGAAGCCGGGCAAGATCCGATTGCGCCGATCAAGCGACTGTCCAACATGGAAGGGGTGGCGCAAGGCCAAAACCACCACCGGGGTAATGTCGAGATGCGTGAAAACATCGCGCCAAAACGGAAAGAGCCGGCACATGCGCGGGTCTTTAAAGGCAAAGGTGCCGCTCGGGCCGAATTCCTCGATCAACAGGCCCGCGGCCTCGGTGATGAGGTCGGCATAATCGGGCTGCGCGCGCCAATCCAGATATCGCGGATGCCAACTGATCCAATGCAGCCCCGCGCGCGCCAGCAACCGATCGTTAAACGCGCAAAGCGGTTCTGATTCCCAATGCCCAAGCTGATTGCCCGGATTGGCCGGCACAAGATGTTGCGGCATTGTCGCGCCGGCCAATCCCAGCGTTCGGGTGATCGCGCTGGTGCCAGAGCGGTGCATGCCCAGAACCACTAGTCCAATTCGCTGCCCAACATCATTTACGCTTTGAAATACAGCCATTTTTCAGCGCCAATCAGGCCATCGCCATGCAAAAATCCACTATACACGCTCTCACGCCCCCAGCACCAGCCTTCAGTGCGTCAGGCCGCCTCCGCTGTCCATATCTTACGAAAAAATTGGACAACCGCCATGCCAAAGTCCGATCCGGATGCGCCTGACAGCGCCAGCGATCAGGGTTTCAGCGCCCCAGCCGCCGTCTCCACCGTCGCGCTCACCATCGCCTCGACGCCTTGGGCGGTGGGGTGGATGTGGTCGGGCAATTGCAGATCGGGGCGCTGATAGATAGGCTTCAGGAAAAACGGCATCAGCACGGCGTGATGCTGTTTGGCCAGCGCGGGAAATATCGCGTTGAATTGCTGGGCATAATCTGGCCCCATATTGGGCGCGGCCAGCATCCCCATCACCACCACCTTGATATGCCGCCGCTCCAGCTCGCTCAACATCGCATCGAGGTTGGCCCGCGTCTGTTCCGGCGGCAATCCGCGCAACATATCATTCCCGCCCAGCGAGATCAGCACCAGATCGGGCACGCGTCCCTGCCCCCCCGCCTGCCCAAGCGTAAAGCCCAGCCGCGCCCGGCCATCCTCGGTCGTATCGCCCGACACGCCGGCGTTGATCGCCGTCGCGTTGAGCCCTCGCGCGCGCAATGCCGCCTGCAACCGCACGGGATAGGCCTGCTCCGCCCGCAACCCATAGCCCGCAAACAGGCTATCCCCAAAGGCAACGATGCGCACTTCTGGCCCTTTGGGCGCGGGGGCTGGCGCCGGCGTTTTGGCGGCGACGGGTGCCTGTTTGGCCCCATCGCATCCGCCTGTCGCCAAAAGCCCCACCATCATCACGCCTGCCAACACCCTAGTCATGCGTCTCATCCTTATGTCGCGCGGCGCCGC
>CAIOKP010000079.1 GCA_903858875.1 uncultured Sphingomonadales bacterium | reverse complement strand
TAAACGCGACATGATCGAGGCTAACTTGCGTCTGGTTATTTCCATCGCCAAAAAATACACCAATCGCGGCCTGCAATTCCTCGATCTGATTCAGGAAGGCAACATCGGCTTGATGAAGGCGGTGGATAAATTCGAATATCGTCGCGGATATAAATTCTCGACTTATGCAACCTGGTGGATCCGCCAAGCGATTACCCGTTCGATCGCAGACCAGGCGCGCACCATCCGTATTCCGGTGCATATGATCGAGACGATCAACAAACTGGTGCGGACCAGCCGTCAGTTCCTGCACGAGCAGGGCCGCGAACCAACGCCCGAAGAAATGGCTGAGCGTCTGTCGATGCCGCTCGAAAAGGTTCGCAAGGTGATGAAGATCGCCAAGGAGCCGATCAGTCTCGAAACGCCGATCGGCGACGAGGAAGATTCGCATCTGGGCGATTTCATCGAGGACAAGAACGCGATCATCCCGGTGGATGCCGCGATCCAGGCCAACCTCAAGGAAACCGTCACCCGCGTGTTGGCATCGCTGACCCCGCGTGAGGAACGTGTGTTGCGGATGCGCTTTGGCATCGGCATGAACACCGATCACACGTTGGAAGAAGTCGGCCAGCAATTCAGCGTGACCCGCGAACGTATCCGTCAGATCGAGGCCAAGGCGCTGCGCAAGCTGAAGCACCCGAGCCGCAGCCGCAAGATGCGCAGCTTCCTCGATCAGTAAGCGCCGGACGTTAAAAGGGGTGGAAAAACCACCCCTTATGAAAAGTGCCTAAAGGGCACACTGGATTGGCGCCTCCATACCGCCTATGGGGGCGCCATTCCGATTCCATACCAGCTGTTGTCAGGTCCGCCCCGCTCATGAAAATCGCCATCGCTTCCGACCATGCCGCCTTTGCCATGAAGGGCGAAATCGCCCAATGGCTTTTGGAAATTGGGCATGAGGTGGCCGACCTCGGCCCCGACAGTGATGCGCGGGTCGATTATCCCGACTATGGTTACAAGCTGGGCGCGGCGATTGCCGATGGTTCCGCGACGCGCGGCATCGCCATTTGCGGCAGCGGCATCGGCATTTCGATCGCGGTCAATCGCCACCCGGCGGCGCGTTGCGCCCTGGTGTCGGAGCCCTACTCGGCCACGCTGGCGCGCGAACATAATGATGCCAATGTGCTGGCGCTAGGCGCCCGGTTGACAGGCATCGATATGGCCAAAGTGTGCATTCTATCGTTTCTGGCCGCCGAATTTGCGGGCGACCGCCATGTGGGCCGCGTTGAAAAGCTGTCCAATCCCCCCATTTTCGCCAACAAAGCCTAAGCAGGAGATACCAAGATGACCGAGAACGCCACCACAACGGACGTCCGGCCCGAGGGCTTCTTCACCGGCACGCTGGCTGATCGTGACCCCGTGATTGCCGGCTGGATCAACAAGGAGTTGGTCCGCCAGCAGGACAAAATCGAGCTGATCGCGTCGGAGAACATCTGCTCAACGGCAGTGCTGGAGGCACAGGGCTCGATCCTGACCAACAAATATGCCGAGGGCTATCCCGGCAAGCGCTATTACGGCGGCTGCGAATTCGTCGACGAGATCGAAACGCTCGCGATCGAGCGCGCAAAGGCGCTGTTTGGCGCGGCCTATGCCAATGTGCAGCCCAATTCGGGCAGCCAGATGAACCAGGCAGTGTTCCTCGCGCTGTTGCAGCCCGGCGATGCCTTCATGGGGCTGGACCTGTCGGCAGGTGGCCACCTGACGCATGGTTCGCCGGTCAATCAGAGCGGCAAGTGGTTCAAGCCGATCCCTTATGGTGTGCGTGAAGACACCCAGTTGATCGACATGGACGAGGTCGCCGCCATCGCGCGCGCCAACAAGCCCAAGCTGATTATCTGTGGCGGTACGGCCTATTCGCGCGAATGGGACTGGGCTGGTTTCCGCGCCATCGCCGATGAAGTGGGCGCCTATTTGCTCGCCGACATGAGCCATATCTCGGGTCTGGTGGCGGGCGGTGCTCATAGCTCGCCAGTGCCGCATGCCCATGTAACAACCACGACGACGCACAAATCTCTGCGTGGCCCCCGTTCGGGCATCATTCTGACCAACGACGAGGCGCTGGCCAAGAAGCTCAATTCGGCGATCTTCCCCGGCCTGCAAGGCGGGCCGCTGATGCACATCATCGCCGCCAAGGCGGTGGCGTTTGGCGAAGCGATGACGCCGGAATTCAAGGCCTATGCAGCGCAGGTCAAGGCCAATGCCGCAGCGCTAGCCGCCAGCCTTCAGGCCGAGGGTCTTGGCATCGTGTCGGGCGGGACCGATAACCACCTGATGCTGGTCGATTTGCGGCCCTATGGCGCCAAGGGCAAGCATGCCGAACATGCGCTCGACCGCGCGGCCATCACCTGTAACAAGAACAACATCCCGTTCGACAACGAACGCCCTGCCCTGACCAGCGGCATTCGCCTGGGCACGCCCGCTGGCACTACCCGCGGCTTTCGCGAGGCGGAGTTCACGCAGATTGGCAAGTGGATCGCGGCGGTCGTCGATGGGTTGCGCAAGAATGGCCCCGATGGGGACGCCCAGGTTGAACAGCGCGTGAAGGCGGAAGTGGAAGCCCTGTGCGCCCGTTTCCCGATTTACCCCGCGCTGGGATACTGATTTGCGCTGTCCGTTTTGCGCCTGCGACAATACGCAGGTGAAGGATTCGCGGCCGACGGAGGACAACACCGCCATCCGTCGGCGGCGGCAATGCGAAGGGTGCGGCGCCCGCTTTACGACGTTTGAGCGGGTGCAATTGCGCGAAATTATCGTGATCAAGAGCGGGGGCGCCAATGGCGACCCTCGCCGCGAACCGTTTGACCGGGCAAAGATTGAGCAATCTGTGTCGCTCGCCTGTCGCAAGCGCGGCATTGCACAGGAACGGCTCGACCAATTGGTATCGGGCATCCAGCGCCAGATCGAAACGCTGGGCGATAGCGAAGTGCTGACGACGACCATCGGCGCCATGGTGATGGACGGCCTGCGCCAATTGGACAGTGTCGCCTATATCCGGTTCGCCAGCGTCTATCGCGACTTTTCCGAGGCCAAGGATTTCGAGGATTTCGCTAGCACCATTCGCGAGGCTGGCGGCGCTGATCTTGGTAGCGGCGGGGCCGAGTGATGGCGGACAAGCCAGTCATCGTCCTCGTACGGCCCCAATTGGGCGAAAATATCGGCAAGGCGGCGCGCGCCATGCTGAACTTCGGCCTGACCGAAATGCGGTTGGTTAGCCCACGCGATGGCTGGCCAAACCCCAGCGCGGGACCTGCAGCGGCGGGCGCGGATAGTGTGCTGAACGCGGCGCAAGTGTTTGAAACACTGGGCGAGGCGGTGGCCGATTGCGCCCATGTTTACGCCACGACAGTGCGCAAACGCGGCGTGACCAAGCCGGTGATGACGCCCGAAGAGGCCGCCAATGCGATCCATACCGCGCAAGGGCGCAGCGCCATCGTGTTCGGGCCAGAGCGATCTGGCCTTGAAACCGATGACGTGGCGCTGGCCCGCGCGATCATTACCGTGCCAATCAATCCCGAATTTGCCTCGCTCAATCTGGCACAGGCGGTGATGCTGTGCACCTATGAATGGTCCAAGGGCATTGGCGCTGGCGAGAATGCGCTGGCGCAACCGACGGTCGAGGAATTGCTGCCCCCTGCCCCGCAGGAAGAGTTGGACGGGCTGATCGGCCATTTTGAAAAGCTGCTCACCCCGCATGATTATTTTTTCCCCGAGGCGCGCGCCGAGGCCACCCGCCGCACCTTGCGCAGCGTGCTGACCAAGCCGGGCTGGAGCCATCTGGAGATCCGAACGTTGCGCGGCGTGTTGTCGGCGCTCGAACGCGACGTTAATCTGCCGCCACGTGCGCTGTCGGCCAAGGGGCGATCGTACCAGACACGCGCGGAAAAGGGTCGTTTGGGAAAGAATGATCCGCAAAACGATTGACATTTGTGTGGTGCAGCGCCAAAGGCCGCCCCTCACAAGGAGTGCGTCCATTTGCGGCGCCACTTTCCATTGGCCCTGCACTTTTCGGTGAAGCAGCGGCCGCCTGAGGCAAAATCTGGCTTCAGGGTGCGTACCGGAACAATGAAGGGTGCGGGCAATCAGCCCCGCTGCCCATGCAAATAGAAGGGAATACGTCGTGTCTAAGCGTCACGCGTCTAAGTACAAAATTGACCGCCGTCTGGGTGAAAACATCTGGGGTCGTCCAAAGTCTTCGGTCAACCGCCGCGCCTATGGCCCGGGTCAGCACGGCCAGCGTCGCAAGAGCAAGGTGTCGGACTTCGGCATCCAGCTGCGCGCCAAGCAGAAGCTGCGTGGCTATTATGGCGACGTGACCGAAAAGCAGTTCAAGGCTACCTATCAGGAAGCGTCGCGCCTGAAGGGCGATACCGGCCAGAACCTGATCGGTCTGCTGGAACAGCGCCTGGACATGATCGTCTATCGCGCCAAGTTCGCCCCCACCATCTTTGCCGCACGTCAGATCGTGTCGCACGGCCACATCCGCGTCAACGGCGTGAAGTGCAACGTGGCATCGCGTCGCGTGCGCGCTGGTGAAGTGATCTCGCTGGGCACCAAGGCCAAGGAAATGGCCCTGATCGCCGAAGCGCAGGCTTTGCCGGAACGTGAAATCCCTGACTACGTGGCCCCCGATGGCAACGACAAGGTCACCTTCGTACGCGTTCCGACGCTCGACGAAGTGCCCTATCCGGTGAAGATGGAACCGAACCTGGTTGTCGAGTTCTACTCGCGCTGATCGGTTTCCTTCGGGATACAATTCAGGAAAGGCGGTGGCTTCGGTCGCCGCCTTTTTTGTTATGGGTGATCAGCCGGTAAACCAGCCCCAAACCAGCTTGGCCGTCAGGATCAGGCTGACCGTGACCAACAGTGGCCGGATGACCTTGGCGCCCAATCGCGTCGCCATATGCGCCCCCGCCCAAGCGCCAGACATCGACCCTGCCGCCATGCAAAAGCCCAGCGTCCAGACAATTTGCCCGCCGGTCGCGAACATCGCCAATGCGGCGATGTTGCTGGTCAGGTTGAACAGTTTGGTCAGCCCCGTCGCGCGGGTCAGGCCTTGGCCACGTAGCGATACGAGTGTGGTGGCGAAAAACTGCCCGGTGCCCGGGCCAAAAAACCCATCGTAAAAACCGATAGCCCCCGCAATCGGCAGGTACGCACGCTCGGACAAGCGCGGATCGCCGTCATGATCATGCATCTTGGGGCTGAGCAAAGTGTACAAGGCCACCGCGATCAACAGCAACGGCACGATCAGTTTCAACACCGAAGGGTTGAAATGCTGAATAACCAACGCACCGACCGCCGACCCAACCAGCACGAACCCGACCGCCGGCAAATTGGGGCGCAAGACGAACAGCCCCGCCCGGTGATATTTGAACGTCGCCAGCGCTGTGCCGCAAGCCGATTGCAACTTGTTCGTACCCAGCACCATCGCCGGCGGCAATCCGGCAAAGATCAGCGCCGGCACGGTAATCAGCCCGCCGCCACCCGCCACCGAATCGACAAAACCAGCCACTACCGCCGTTGCGGTCAACGCACCATAAATCCAGGGTTCGATCATTTGCCTGCCTTGCCGAAAGCGACTAGAGCCCGCAATGGAGATAATGACGTACTGATATGACCAGATTTGCTTTTTCCATTCACGCCACTGACGGCAAGGCCCGGACCGGGACCATCACCATGCAGCGCGGCGAGATACGCACGCCCGCCTTCATGCCGGTCGGCACCGCCGCGACGGTCAAGGCGATGAAGCCCGAGACCGTCCGCGCGACGGGCGCCGACATCATCCTTGGCAACACGTACCACCTGATGCTGCGCCCCGGGGCGGAACGGGTGGCGCGGCTGGGCGGCTTGCACAAGTTCATGAATTGGGACCGCCCGATCCTGACCGACAGTGGCGGGTATCAGGTGATGAGCCTGTCGGAACTGCGCAAGATCACCGAGGAAGGTGTGACCTTTGCCAGCCATATCGACGGATCGCGGCACAATCTGACGCCGGAACGGTCGATGGAGATCCAGCGTTTGTTGGGGTCGGACATCGTGATGGCCTTCGACGAATGCCCGCGTGCCGATCAGGGCAAGGATGTGATCGCGCGATCGATGGAAATGTCGATGCGTTGGGCGCGGCGATCGCGCGCCGGGTTTGACAGCGGCGAGGACCATGCCGCCCGCTCGGCGCTGTTTGGTATTCAGCAGGGCGCCTTGCACGAAGATTTGCGCCGGACATCGGCCGACGCGCTGCGCGAGATTGGTTTTGACGGCTATGCCATCGGCGGCTTGGCCGTGGGCGAAGGGCAGGAGGCGATGTTCGCCACACTGGATTTTGCCCCGGGGATGCTGCCCGAGGATCGCCCGCGGTACCTGATGGGCGTTGGCAAGCCGGATGACCTCGTTGGCGCGGTGGAGCGCGGCGTCGATATGTTCGATTGCGTGCTGCCATCGCGCTCTGGCCGCAATGGCCAGGCGTTTACGTGGGGCGGGCCGCTCAATATCCGCAACGCCAAACATGCCGAGGATACCGGCCCGCTGGATACGCGCTGCTCGTGTTCGGTCTGTGCGACCTATTCGCGCGCCTATCTCAACCATCTCAACAAATCGGGCGAAATTCTGGGCGCGATGCTGATGACCGAGCATAACCTCTCGTTTTATCAGCAGTTGATGAGCGCCATGCGCGCAGCGATTGCCGAGCGACGGTTCGCAGCCTTTGCGGCCGCATTCCGGCGGGACTATTTCGCCAAGTAGCGACCTCAATTTTGACCGATACGGATGCCCAGCCCATGCCCAATACTACAACCACGCCCGAACTGGCCCGCTTGCTGGCGATTATGGCGCGGTTGCGCGATCCGGCAACGGGTTGCGAATGGGATTGCGCGCAAAGTTTCGCCACTATCGCGCCCTATACGATCGAGGAGGCCTATGAGGTCGCAGACGCGATTGCCCGCGATGATCTGGCCGCATTGCGAGAAGAATTAGGCGATCTGTTGTTGCAAGTGGTGTTCCACGCCCGGATTGCCGAGGAAGCCGGGCATTTCGCCTTTGAGGATGTCGCCGCCAGCATCAGCGACAAGATGGAAACCCGCCATCCCCACATCTTTGGAACATCCGTTGACGAGGGCCAATCGCGTGAGGCCCGTTGGGAAATGCTGAAGGCGGGCGAACGGGCGGCCAAGGGCGCGACCAGCGCGCTTGATGGCGTGGCATTGGCCTTGCCCGCCTTGATGCGCGCCGAAAAGCTGCAAAAGCGCGCCGCTCGCGTGGGTTTCGATTGGCCCGATCTCTGTGGTCCGACGGCCAAAGTGGTCGAGGAAATCGACGAGTTGGCCCATGCGAAAACCGACGCCGAACGCGTGGAGGAAGCTGGCGATTTCCTGTTCGCCGCGACCAATCTGGTGCGAGCCTATGGCATCGCGCCAGAGGACGCTCTGCGCGCCGCCAATGCCAAGTTCGAGCGTCGTTTCAGCGCCATGGAGGCTTTAGCCCGCGACGACGCTCAGGATTTCTCCGCCCTGTCGCTCGATGAACAAGAAGCGCTGTGGCAAGCGGTCAAGCGGCAGGAAAAGGGCTGACGCC
>CAIOKP010000078.1 GCA_903858875.1 uncultured Sphingomonadales bacterium | reverse complement strand
TTAGTGCGGAAAGCCAAAATTGGTGAGAAGTACTTGTTCGTTGCATTTATCCATAATGCGACGAACCGGGAAGAATTGCGCAAGCGGTTTGTCGAACTCAGCCGGGCGCTGGCCCGGGCAGATCGCATCTCATCGATGGGCTTGCTGGCAGGCGCAATCGCGCATGATATCAATCAGCCGCTCGCCGCGGTCCGTAATTACGTCGAGGCGGTGTCGGCCATGGCGGCGCGCGGCGGGGAACTGGATGGCGCTGCGGTGAGCGAGGCGATGGATGCGTGCGCACATGAGGTGGAGCGGGCGGGTGAAATCATTCGCCGACTACGCCAATATGTTTCGCAAGGCGATACCGAGGCCAAGGAGGAATCGCTGACGGCCTTGATAGAGACGGCGCTGTCGCTGGCTTTGGCCGATGGCGAAGGGAGCGGCGTTGATGTGCAAGTCATTCCGAACAGCGTTGTTGATGACGTGCTGGTTGACGGCATTGAAATTCAACAGGTGATTGTAAACCTGGTTCGTAACGCGTTGCAGGCGATGGGCGGTAAGGGTTTGCGCGTATTGCGTATTAGTATGTCAAGCTGCGAAGTAATGGCACAAGTCACTATTGAAGATTCGGGGGATGGGATAAGTACTGATCATGGTTGTCAGATGTTTCTTCCCTTTGCGACTGGTAAGGCCGATGGCTTGGGTCTTGGACTGTCTATTTGTCGGATGATAGTTGAAGCGCATAACGGAAAAATTTGGTTTGGCAGTTCTGATCTTGGCGGGGCGGCAGTGCACTTTACTGTACCCTTGATGCGGCCGGCGGGGGAGACGTAGCATGATCAACAATTACCCGGTTTACATTGTCGATGATGACGCCAGCATCAGGGATTCCCTGAGTTTTTTGTTGAGTAACCACGGGCGTCGAATATGCCGTTTTGAATCCGGCGAAGACTTTCTTGCGCAGGCCGACGATTTGCCTGTCGGCCCCGTGCTGCTCGATTTGGAGATGCGGGGCGTGGACGGCATGGAAGTGCTGCGCCGCCTGACCGCAGCGGGCGGTAGGTGGCCAGTCATCATGCTGTCCGGCCATGCCGATACCGCTTTGGCGGGGGCAGTGATGAAGAATGGCGCGGTGGATTTTTTGAGCAAGCCGTTTGCGCAAGCGGATCTTCTCAAAGTCCTCGCGCTTGCCGATGCGAAAATCGCCGGGGGGCATGGCGTCGTGCGTCAACGTCTATTGGCGCATGCGCAACTGGCGATATTGACGTCGCGAGAATGGCAGATTTTGAACGAGTTGGCACGTGGATTGTCGAACAAAGCCATCGGCCTTAATCTTGGAATCAGCGTCCGAACGGTTGAAGTCCATCGTGCCAATTTCATGCGCAAATTGGGCGTGCCGTGTTTTCCGGATGCCTTGCGCATCGGCTACGCCGCCGGAATGCCGTTCCCGGTCTCCAATCCGCGCCACCCATTGGACGGGGCGTCACTGGAATTGGAGCCGACAGGGGAGAGGCCAATTTACGACCAATTTAGCCAATGCGAGCTTCCAGGCCTTGCTGAAGCTGACGTCTTGGCTGAACAAAGGCAAAATTGACGGAGAGCGGCAGAAGTTTTAGCTTATCATGCCGGATTAGTGGATATGAGTTATCCCGTTCCCATTTACTTCAGAAAAAAAATTCAATTCATGCAGAATTTTTTGCAAGTGACTATTAAATAAAGTTGCTAATTCTAAGTGAATTTTGTTCAGAAATTCTTCTGAGACATTTGAATTTTCGCAGTAAGATTCAACGAGAGCGTCAAGGTCTTCGGAATATTTTTCGAAATAGTAGGATTCAATTTTTTCCATCAAATTTTACCTAAGCGCATGTACGCAACCCGCGCTGAGATCCTAGCGTTTTCACCATGGCGTACCACGAGTGAAGCTGCCAAAACCAACGTACCAAAGATCGAATGGAGCGGTTCTGGACAGGCTAGGCGGTCGTAAGTGCAGGGTCTGTGTGGTAACGCGCACTTGCTTCGCCTGCGGTTGGCGCGATCTGGAATTCTGGCTGCTACGATTTGTCAAACTGTGCCGCGGAGGCGGAGATGGTAAGTTCTGCCAATTTTGCGCCGTTAAGTGGAAATTACATTGCTGACATCCTGATTTCTGAAGGAATAGAAGCTGTTTTTCGTAAAAATTCAAAAATAAAATTTAAAAAAAATGACATAATTTATCAATCAGCATATTCAATTGGTAAATTATATTTTCCTATAGATATGATTGTTTCTTTTGTATGTGATCTATCTAGTGGATATTCCGCTGAATTTATGCAGATCGGCTGTGACGGTGTGGTCGGTATTTCGGCCATCATGGGCGGGGGGGCTACGATCAACACCGCGATCGCCCAAACCAGCGGTACAGCCTATCGCGTCGATGCGGCCATTATTCAGCAGGTATTTGATAATTCGCCAAATTTCCGTCGAACGATATTGAAATATATGCAGGCCTTGATGCAGGAATCGGCGCAAAGGATTGTCTGCTATCGCCATCATTCGGTCCTGCAGCAACTGTGCCGCACTTTGTTGATGGCCGCCAATCGCCTGCGTAGCGAAAAGGTCAGTTTAACGCATGAGCAACTTGCGCTGGCGATCGGTTGTCGCAGGGAAGCGATCAGCGTCGCGGCCGGTAAAATTCAGGCTGCAGGGTTGATCGACTATGCCTATGGCCGGATCACAATCCGGGATCGGGCTGGGCTAGAGGCTTGCTGCTGTGAATGCTATGAGGTGATCAGGCGGGCATTTTCGGATTTTCTGCCCAGCGGATCGGGACTACTGGAGGCGGACAACTTGCAAGGGGGGGGCAATGATGGCTGATAGTATGGAGGTGGTTCTCAAGCGCCTTGCGGAGATGTCGCTGGACATCGATCTCCTTAAGCGGAGCCATATCGACCTCAATTCGTCCTATGTCATCACGTTAAAGGCGCTGTCGGGCATGACAACGCATGCCTCTGATGCCGCGCGAAAGGCGGCGAGCGCTGCCGAAAATGCGGCAAACGCGACCAGAATGTGTGCGGATGCCGCCAAGGAAGCCGCCGCGATTCCCGTGGTCAACGCCGCCGAAGCCGCGTCGGAGGCCAGCAAAATGGCAGCGCAAGCCGCTATTGATGCCGCCGCCAGTGCCGCCGCCGCCGCCGCCGCCGCCGCCGCCGCCGCACTCGCCGTCGCCAGTCATGCCGAGGAGGCGTCCGCCGATGCCGCGGCCCTTGCCGCGGATTCGACGCGGTTGGCAACGCAGGCTGCCGCGGATGCTGTCGCGATGTCCAACCTTGCGGCCACTTTCGTCAAGGCTGCGCGCCAGGCTACGCCGGAGAACGCCCTCGTGGATGAACCGGCCAGTGGTGGCAGCGCAAGCTGAAAGTCTTGCGTTGGATCATCGGGATCCGGCTGGTGCGGGTGGCCCGCTTGGTGCCGGCGTTTTAACCGTTCGGTGGCGACCGCGCAGGTCGTCGATTTCATCCTGCCGCGATTGCAGATAGTACGCGCGTGACGCGGCATAGGGGCTCACCGGATCATCGAGCGCGCGTTGCTGTCGCTCATCCCGCTCCGCCCGGCGATCCAGCGTGTGGAGGATGCCGGTTGGGACGGTATAGGCCACCCGGTTGAACGGCGCGCCGACGGATAGCGGCAAGACCAAGCGGTCCAATCCGGTGCCGACGAGATCGCGCACTGTCGTAGGGCCAATCAGCGGCACGAACAGGAATGGCCCCGGCTTCACGCCATAATAACCCAGAGTATCGCCAAAGCCGTTGGGGCGATATGGCAATTTGAACGGATGGCGTTTGGCGATATCAAAGAATCCGGCGATGCCGATTGTCGTATTGATCGTAAAGCGGCCCAGCGTCTCCATCGCCTTGCCCGGCTTGATTTGGAGAAGAAAGTTCAAAAAGATATTGGGCTCGTGAAGGTTCACGAGGAAGTTGCGAAAGCCGTCACGAAGCGGGCCAGGCACCGTCTTTTGATAAGTGTGCGCGAGCGGCGCAATCGCCGCTGTGTCCACCTTTTGGGTCAGAGCGAACGTCTGGATATTGACGGTTTCCAACGGATCCCCGGGCGGCGCGCGGTGACGGGCCGCCACCAATATTTCCTGATCGGCGGCCTGATCCTCGATCCGTTGCAGCGCTGCCGGCTCCGATTTGGGCAGGGGCAGATCCGCCGAAAGCAGCGGGGCAATCGGCGTTGATGGCTCGCCCGGTGCGCGCATCGCCGCGTCCACGATGGATGGGACCGGATCGCTCGGCTGCGTCACTGCAACGGTCGCCATCGGTGGCGGTGCCGGCGACACATCGCTCGCCAGCACGATCGCCATGGTCAAAGCCGAAATGATCAATTGTTGATCCGGTCTGGCGCGAGCGCGCAAGCAAACTCGATCTGGCGGGCCGTCGATGCCATTCTGCCTATCGGATGTGGCAGTTCATCCGGCCCCGTTGCACGAATCACAATTTACCTACCTTCACGCCAAACATCACGCGGTCCCTCGCTTTGGCGAAGGCATATCCTAAACTGTCCCGCGTCAATAATACAATTTGCGACAATTGATCTGGAAAATTTGATCCGGGACGACGTTTTGGGCCAAAACCCATCGCGCCGCCCCGGGCCACGGCCTGCCCACGGGTGCGACATTGAGGACAGAAGTGCCGTGGTTTGCTTGGCGCAGCATCGCGCCTTGCCACAAAGACGCCACCAAGCGGCAGGCGCCGCAGTCATGAATGGCGGGGCTGCTCGAATTAAATTTGCACTGGCTTGTCCCGGATCAAGGCATTCCATCGTTTTACGGCTCAGCCAAGACCATGTCCTGACGGGTGCGACCGGAGTGTGGCGACATGATAGAACTATCGGGAATCACGGGGCTGCCTCACGAAGCGAGCGCTTGGAGGTCTGCGACAAGGCAGCGCGCGCGTCGACATCGGATCTGGGCCTTGCGCCTGTCGGCGGCTGGCCTGTTGGGCGCGATGGCCGCGACAATCACGCCGCCGGCAGGCGCCGTGCCCGCCTTCACCGAACAGACCGGGCAGCCGTGCCAAGCGTGCCATGTCGGCGGATTTGGCCCGCAGTTGACTGATTTTGGGCGTGAATTCAAACTGGGCGGCTATACGCTGCGGACCAAGGCGTCGATTCCGCTGGCCGTGATGGCGGTCGGCTCGTTCACCCACACGGCCAAGGATCAGAACCCCGCGCCGACGAATTTTTCCGCCAACGACAATTTCGCCTTTGATCAGGCCAGCCTGTTTGTCGCTGGCGGTATCGGACAGCATGTCGGCGGTTTTGCCCAAATCACCTATGACGGTGTCGCGCGACAATTCCATTGGGACAATCTTGATGTCCGCTTGGTCAATCATGGGCAGGTGTTGGGCGCGGATACCACCTATGGCCTGACGTTTAACAACAGCCCGACGGTGCAGGACCCATGGAATACGACCCCGGCTTGGGGCTATCCCTATACATCCAGCGCGCTGGCGCAGACCCCGGGGGCCGGACCGCTGATCAATGGGGCCTTGGCGCAAAATGTGTTGGGCGTATCGGCTTATGGCTGGTTCAACCATCATGTCTATGTCGAGGCAGGCGGCTATTCCAGCCCGGCGGCCGGTACGCTCAACTGGCTGGGGGTTGATCCAACCAGTCCGGGGGATCTGCATGGCATCGCACCCTATGGTCGGATCGCCTATCAGACCTCGCTGGCGGGCGGCACCGCGCATATCGGCGCCTTTGCGCTACAGGCGCAGATCAATCCGGGGCGGGATCATACGACCGGGCTGACCGATCATTTCACCGATCTCGGGCTGGATGCCTCGTGGCAAAAGGCGCTGTCGTCGGGCGACACTATCGCGGCCCAGTTCCGTTATACGCATGAGGCCAGCAATCTGTTGGCCAGTTGTGCCCTGGGCGTGGTGGGCGATGGCAGCGCGATTGATTGCGCGCATACCCATCTTGCCGAATGGCGCGGCGATGTCAGCTATTCTTGGCACAACCGGTTTGGTGCGACACTAGGCGGTTTTGCGACGACCGGCACCGCCAATGCCAACCTCTATGCCCCCACGAACCGACCCGACAGCAATGGGTTGCAGGCGCAAATCGACTATACCCCGTGGAGCGCCGGCAATTCGCCCATCGGGCCGCGCGCCAATTTGCGGCTGGGCGTGCAATATACCGCCTATGGCCGGTTTAACGGCGCCAAGACCAATTATGATGGCGCCGGCGCCAATGCTTCGGACAACAACACATTGAGGGTGTTCTCATGGCTCGCTTTCTGATTGCTGCTGCGGCGCTGGCCGCGATGATAGCCACGCCGGCGATGGCGGGGGATGTGACCGCCGGTACGCGCGTGTTCAAGGCGCAATGTGCGATTTGTCACGCCACCAGCGTGGCAGCCGCGCCGGGGATCGGACCGAGTCTGGCCGGTGTCGTCGGGCGCAAGCCGGGAACACAGCCGGCCTTCGCCACCCGGTATTCGTCCGCGATGAAGCAAGTGGCGCAGGTGTGGGGGCCAGATACGCTCAAGGCCTATATCACCAATCCGGCCAAGGCAGTGCCGGGCAACAAGATGCCCTTTGCCGGTCTGCGCGATGCCACCCAAACGGGGGATGTGATCGCCTATTTGCAATCGCTGCATTGATAGCAAGCGGATAAGGCCCTGAGGTCGCCGGTTTTGGCGACCGCATCAAAGCCGCAATAGGGTCAGGCCATGGGGGCGCTCCTCCATGGCCTGATGGCGTTTGGCCTGCCCCATCCGGCGCAGCGGCGCGGATTGCGGCTTGCGTGATTTCCATGGCGTTGCTACCGGACAATCTGTCCGCTTTGTCGGTACGCCGACCAAGCGGTATTTGGCCGGCCGTCGGCAACAAGCCAGCCTCCAAATCACGAGATCGCGATGACTGACACCACCGAGCCTACCGATCTGCCAACCTCCTCCCGGCCGCGTATCTTTCGCAAGGTGGCGGTATCGGTGCTGATGCTCGCGGTCGTGCTGGGCGCATGGTGGGGGTGGGATTACCACACGCATGGCCAATATCTCGAGGCGACCAATGATGCGCAGGTCGCCGCCGATTCGGTGTTCGTGGCCCCCCGCGTATCGGGCTATGTCGCTGAAGTTTTTGTGGCGGATAATCAGGATGTGACGGCGGGGACGCCATTGCTGCGCATTGATCCGCGCGATTATCAGGCCAAATCGGCGCAAGCCTCTGCGCAGATCGCGGTGTCGGATGCGGTGGGGGCCAATGTGCGCTCCACCATCGAGGAGCAGCGCGCCGGGATCGAACAGGCCCGCGCCCAACTGGCGGCGATGCAATCCAAGGCGCGCTATGATGCCGAACAAGTGCGGCGCTATACGCCCCTGGTGGCGAGCGGAGCCGAACAGGCGCAGCAATTGGCGCTGCTCCGCACGGGCGCCGAACAATCCGCCGCGCAAGTCCGCGCGCAAGCCGCCGGGATCGAGGCCCAGCAGCGCCGCGTTGCGACTTTGCAGGCGCAGATTCAGCAAGCCGAGGCGCAGGCGCGCGGCAGCAAGGCGCAGCTCGACGCCGCCAATGTTGATGTCGAAGCCACGTTGATCCGCGCCAGCGAGAATGGCCGCGTCGGCGATAAATCGGTGACCGTGGGGCAATTCGTTGCGGCTGGTACACGGCTGTTGACGCTGGTGCCGCTGGACAAGCTCTATGTTGTGGCCAATTTCAAGGAGACCGAATTGGCGTTGATGCGGCCCGGTCAGCCGGTGTCGATCACGGTCGATGCGCTGGGCGGGCGGACGGTCAAGGGCCGGGTCGAGAGCATCGCGCCCGGCACCGGGTCGAGCTTCTCCCTGATCGCGCCGAGCAATGCCACCGGCAATTTCACCAAGATCGTGCAACGTGTGCCGGTGCGCATCCGACTGGATGTCGATCCCGCCTTGCGCCGGTTGCTGGTGCCCGGCCTGTCGGTGACCGCGACCGTCGATACGGTCTCGGCCAAGGACGAACAGGGCCGCTGACCTTGGCAGACCCTGTCATTCAGACCCCGCCGCCGTTGGAGCGCGCCGATCTGGCGGCGTGGCTGGCGGTGGCCGCTGGTACGCTGGGCGCGTTGATGGCGACGTTGGATATTTCCATCGTCAATTCGTCGCTGCCGACCATTCAGGGCGAAATCGGCGCGTCTGGCACCGACGGCACGTGGGTCGCGACCAGCTATCTCGTCGCCGAAATTGTTATCATTCCGATGGCCGCGTGGTTTCAACGGGTGCTGGGCCTGCGCAGCTTTTTGTTGATTGCGGCGACGTTGTTCACGATGTTTTCGGTGGTGTGCGGCACGGCCAATACGCTGACGGTGATGATCATCGGGCGGGTGGGGCAGGGCTTTACCGGCGGCGCGCTGATCCCCACGGCGCAGACGATCATCGCGATGCGCTTGCCCCGGCATCAACAGCCGATCGGCATCGCCGCCTTTGGTGTGACCGCGATCATGGGGCCGGTGATGGGGCCATTGATCGGCGGGTGGCTGACCGAAAATGTCAGTTGGCATTATGCCTTTTTTCTCAACCTGCCGGTCTGCGCCGCGTTGCTGACGCTGTTGATCCTTGGCCTGCCGCATGAACGCAGCGACCTGTCGCAATTTGCCAAGGCGGATTGGTGGGGCATTGTGGGCCTCGCGCTGGGGCTGGGCGGGCTGACCGTGCTGTTGGAGGAAGGGCAGCGCGAATTATGGTTCGCCTCGACGCTGATCCGACAGGTGGCGGTGGTGTCGCTGATCGGCTTTATCAGCCTTGGCATCGGGCAATGGCGCAGCGCGCGGCCGGTGATCAAGCTGCGTCTGCTGGCCGATCGCCAATTTGGCGCAGTGGCGACGATGGGGTTGGTGCTGGGCATGGTGTTGTATGGCACATCCTATGTGATCCCCCAGTTTCTGGCGCTGGTGTCCAATTACAACGCCTTGCAATCGGGCAAGATCGTGCTGATTTCCGGCCTGCCCAGCCTGTTCATGATGGCCATTGTGCCGATCTTGCTCAAGCGGATTGATGTGCGCATTGCGGTGGCGGGCGGCTTGTTGATCATGGGCCTGTCCTCGTTGCTCGATGCAGAGCTGTCCAGTGACGCGGATGGTTCGAACTTCATCGCGTCGCAATTGATGCGCGGGGTGGGGCAAATTCTGGGGATGCTGTTCCTCAGTCAGGCCTGTGTCCGCTCGGTCCCGCGGGAGGATGCGGGCGATGCGTCGGGCCTGTTCAATGCCATGCGCAATCTGGGCGGCAGTTTGGCCTTGGCGGGGATCGGCATCGTGCAGGATCAGCGTCAATGGCTCCACACGCGCCGGCTGGAGGAGGGATTGCATGCCAATAGCCCGCTGGTGCAGGCCAAGGTCCGAGCGATGGGCGGGATGCTGCGCGCCTTGCCCCAGTTGGAGGCGCAAATGCAATTGCAGGCGCTGGTGATGACCTTCAACGATATTTTCTGGATCATGGGGCTGGGCACGATGGTCGTGCTGCCGCTGGTTCTGTTGCTCCGCCCGTTTTCAACCGATGCCGCGCCCGCCGCGGCCATGCATTGAGATCCGCCATGACCAGAGGTTTCCTGATTGCGCTTGGCCTACCATTGGCGTTGGGCGCCTGTGCGGTGGGGCCGGATTATGCGGGGCCGCCGCGGGATGCGGCGCCGGTGCGGCCCATCTTTGCGCGAGGAACTGCTGTGACCAGTGATGCGCCGGTTCTGGCCCGGTGGTGGGATGCCTTGGGCGATGCAAGGCTGGGCGCGCTGGTCGATGATGCGCTGGCCCACAGCCCCTCGATCGCCGAGGGGGAGGCGCATATCCGGGAGGCGGCGGCCGTGCTGCGCCAGCGCCAAAATAGCGGATTGCCGACGATCGCGCCGAGCGTGATCGCCGCTCGCGCCGATCTGCCGCCGTTCACTGCCGGTGGTCAGCGTAGCAATCTGGCAATCTATAATGTGGGCGCGACGGCCTCTTGGGAGCCCGATTTCTGGGGCGCCGACCGCCGCGCCAACGAGACCGCGCGCGCCAATATTCAGCAGCGTCAGGCGCAATTGGCCGATATTCAGGTCAGCCTGTCGGCGCAGGTCGCCCAGGCCTATGTGAACCTGCGCGATGCGCAAGCCCGGCTGGCCTTGCTCGACCAGTTGGGGGCAGTGCGCCGCCGCGAATTGGCCCTGATGCAGCAGCGACAGGCCGCCGGCACCGCCAGCGCGCAGGATACCGCCCGCACAGAAGGCGATCTGCAAACCGCGCTGGCCCAAGCCGCGCCGGTGACCGCGCAGATCGAGGTTGCGCTTAACCAACTCGCGATCCTGACAGGCAAGGCACCGGGCGATCTTGATGCGCTGTTGCGCGCGACCACGCCATTGCCGAGCGTGCCCGCCCAGGTGGCGATTGGCGATCCGGCGGCGCTGATCGCCCGCCGCCCCGATATCCGCGCCGCCGAGCGCGCTCTGGCGGGCAGCACGGCGCAGATCGGCGCGACCAAGGCGCAATTGCTGCCGAGGTTGAGCTTTACCGGCATTCTGGGGATGGGCAGCACGTCGCTGGCCAGCGTGGTCGATCCGGCGACGGTGGCCGCGGGCATCCTGCCGCAATTGAAATGGTCGGGGCTCGATTGGGGCAAGGGCCGCGCGATGGTGCGTCAATCGCAGGCCCAACGCGATGCCAGCGAGGCGCAATATCGCCGTATCGTGCTGGCCGCGCTGGAGGATGCCGAGAGCAGCCTGTCGCGGTTTGGCGCGGCGCGCGTGCGGCTGGCGCATCTGGACGCTGGGGATGCCGCCGCCCGATATAGCGCGACGTTGGGGGCAGAGCGCGTTGCGGCGGGCACATCATCCGGGCTGGAACAGTTGGAGCGCGAGGCCGCGCGCCTGCAGACCAGTATCGCCAGTGTGCAGGGCAAGACGGAATTGGTTGCGGACTACATTGCCATTGCCAAGGCGTTGGGGTTAGGTTGGCAGGGCTGAGAATTTAGCGCGGGGCGATGCCGGCCAGCAGCATGGCGAGCCCCGCATCGACCTGCGCCTCGATTTCGGCCTCGTCCTTAAAAGGTTTGCACAGCCCGCCCAGCATCCGCACGGCGATCAGGATTTCCGCTGCGCCGATATCATCGCGCAATTGACGTTCGGCATGGGCGCGCCGCGCCAGCGGTTCCATCGCCCGTTGCGCACGCAGGCCCAATTGGTGAAATGCGGCGATATGATCGTCGGTCAGTTGCACCTCTGCTGCCAGCCGCGCGAACAGCGAGGACATTCGCGCGCCCTGTAGCACCATCTTGCGCAACGCCTGTTCAAACGGCAGGTTGAGATCCGCAATGTCGTTCAACCGCTCGATCTCGCGCTCGAAAATCGCTAGCGCCAGCGCGACGCGGTCCTTGAAATTGCGGTACAGCGTGCCGCGCCCAACCCCGGCGCGGTCAGCGATTTCCTCCAGCGGCACCGAATAGCCATGCGCCTCAAAGCACTCGATCGCCGCGTCAAGCAACGCCTTGCGCCGGACGACAGCATCGCGCCGGGTCGGTCCGTTGGTGGAAAATGGAACAGTCATCACGTGTCGCATTATGCCAGTTGTGAGACAGAGCCAAGCATTCGCTGTGCGGCGGCGCGATGATCGTCACGGCGCCGGGTGCGGCGAATGGGGCGAAATTGGGCTCAAGACCGCGCTTTAGCGGTCGGTTGGGCCGGCACTCCGGATTTGTACTAGTATATTTACGGATAACATCGTTTACCGGCTGGTATACTCGCTTAGGTATAATCAGAATTTTCGAGATGTTCATTCATGCAAAAATCTTTGTTCGCCCTTTCTTTTGGCGATAAGATTAGGTTTTTGAAGGGCATAGCGCGAATGTCTGGAATGATTGGCTTCAGCTGATCATCGAGGGGGAGGTGGGCGTTTGCGGGATAAAGTGGTGAACGGCGATCTGATTGCGCGACTGCTGGAGCAGATGCCGGTCGCAGTTGCTTTGTTTGACACTGATATGCATTATCTTGGTTGCAGCCGTCGCTGGTTCACGGATTATGGGATCAAGGATCATACGGTCGTTGGTCGGTCCCATTATGATGTCTTTCCCGACATTGACGACGCCCGACGTGAAATCCATCGACAAGTAATGGCGGGGGAAACCCGGTCCAACGACGCCGACCCGATCGAACGCAGCCCCGGTGAAGTCGATTGGGTCGAATGGACCATGACCCCATGGTACCAGCCATCGGGCGCGATCGGCGGGGCGATCCTGGTCACCAAGGTCGTCAACGAGTGGGTCCGTTGCAAACAGCGTAGCTTGTCGATCGACGCCGAACTGAACCTGTTGATCGACAGTGCGCATCACCATGCTGTGGTCCTGCTCGATCCGCAAGGGCGTGTGGCGATCTGGAATACAGGGGCCGAGCGCGTCTACGGATGGCGCGAGGACGAGGCCGTTGGCCAGTCGTATGACATGTTGTTTGAACATCATGATCGCCAGATAGCGTTACCCGACGCCCAGTTGGCCGAAGCGCAGAGTAAGGGCGTTTTTCGCGGACGATCGTGGCGGACGCGCCGGGATGGCAGCCGGTTTCTTGCCGATGTGACGATTTCCAGTGTAGTGGACGAGCGTGGCAAAGTCATCGCCTTTGGCAAGGTGGTGCGCGATATAACCCAGGAAAATATGCGGGCGCAGGAGATCGAGGCGAGCGAGGCACAGTTGCGCTCGATTCTCGACACGGTGCCCGATGCGATGATCACCATTGATGGGCACGGTTTGATCGAGTCCTTCAGCGCCGCTGCCGAGCGGATGTTTGGCTATACGCCTGACGAGGTTATCGGACGCAATGTGTCGATGTTGATGCCTGCATCCGAGGCCCGGCATCACGACGACTATCTCGCGCGCTATCGATCAACCGGCGAGCATCGCATCATCGGGTCCCGCCGACGCGTCTTTGGCAAGCGCAAGGATGGCTCGATATTCCCGCATGAGTTGAACGTCGGTGAAGCGAAGGGCGGGGGGCGGCGGATCTTCACCGGCTTTCTGCGCGATCTGACCGCGCGGGAGGAGGCCGAGGCCCGGTTGCGCGAATTGCAGGCCGAATTGATGCATATTTCTCGGATATCTGCGGTTGGGACATTGGCGACTGCTTTGGCGCATGAGCTTAATCAACCGCTCACCGCCATTGCCAATTATATGCAGACCTCTGCCGCCTTGTTGCCGGTGCATGAAGGGGAGGTGCTGGAACTCGTGACAGAGGCTTTGGTGGACGCCGGGCGCGAGGCATTGCGAGCGGGGGCGATTGTTCAGCGGTTGCGCGATTTTGTTACGCGGGGGGAACTTGACCGGGTGAATGTGTCGCCGCGTGAATTGGTGACGCAGGCCTGCGCCTTGGGCGCAGTAGGCGATCATATGCATGGTATCCGCTGTACTATCGATATCAATGATCAGATGGGATTGGTCATTGTTGATCGAGTGCAGATACAACAGGTCATCATAAATATTGTTCGTAACGCATCAGAGGCGATATCGGATATTGGCGAAATAATAATCAGTGCTAAAAAAGAAAATGAAATGGTACTAATCTCAGTCGTCGATAACGGGCCGGGGATTCCGCCGAGTATAAAGGCAGAGATGTTCCAGCCTTTCGTGAGTTGCAAAGCGAGTGGCATGGGGCTGGGACTAGCGATCTGTCGGTCGATCATCGAGGCACATGGCGGGCGGCTTTGGTGTGAGGCGCCGGTGGATGGTGGCGCCGCATTTCACTTTACCGTCCCGGTTTCGGAGGTGGGCAATGATTGACAGCATTATGGACAAGGGCCTCGTTCATGTCGTCGACGACGAAGAGTCGATCCGCAAATCATTGAAATTTCTGTTGGGCACCGCTGGCTATCGTGTCGAACGCTGGCCCGATGGCGAGGCGTTTCTGAAAGGGGTCGATAAATCTGGCGATGCCTGTGTATTACTCGACATTCGGATGCCGGGGATCGAGGGACTCGATGTTCAAAAGCGGATGATCGAGGACGGGATCAATTTTCCGGTGGTCGTGCTGACCGGCCATGGCGATGTTTCGCAAGCGGTGCGGGCGATGCAGACGGGGGCAACGGATTTTCTGGAAAAACCGTTTGATCGCCAAAGGTTGCTCGAGGCCGTTGATGCGGCATTTCAGCAGATTGCCGACCGTGAAGCGTTGTGGGAACGGGCGCATTGGGCGCGCGCGCAGATCTCCAAATTGACCGAGCGCGAGCGCGAGGTGTTGGATGGACTGGCCAGCGGTCTGCCTAATAAGACCATCGCCTATGATATGGGGATCAGTTCGCGAACGGTCGAGGTGTATCGCGCCAATGTCATGTCAAAGCTGGCGGTCGCCAATTTTGCGGACGCCTTGCGGGTGGCCTTTGCAGCGGGGCTGGGGTCCGAACACAAATGGTGCGTGGGACACGGCGTTGGCCAAAAACAGGATGTGGATTGACCCAACCGGATCGGTCTGTGCCCAGGCCAGCGCGTTGCGGCGCGGCGGTGACGCATATTCCGCCTCGCATTGTGACTTTTACCAATGCGCAGGTTCGGCCCGCGCCGCTATCGAGATGAGCGAGAGCGGCTTGAGGTTCGAGCAGCAGTGTTGGGCTTAGGTGTTCGATGTGCAGGCTATTCCCGGTCGAGTTGATTGAGTCCATCATGACCGGCTGCCCAACGATGCCTGGTGCGGTAGATGTTGTCGCCAAACACATATCTTGTGACTGGCGCGAGGCGGGCGTGGCGCCGGATCTGTCGCATGTTGTCCATATTTTGGCGCGGGTCGCGGTGCTCGGCGCGGCCGTCGCGCATACCAAGGCTTCGCCGCCGGACTGATATTTTCGCCCCCGTAAGCTTCCCAATATGGACCGGTCCCATGATTGCCTATTCGGCTCGAGGGTCGCGGCAAGGCGACCTGCGTTTGGAATGTCCTCGCATGTGCCGAGGATTCAATAACCCATAAATTTAGGAGCGATTATGATGGACGAGCCGACCACCATTCCTGTGCTGAACCCAAAATTTGCGGTTGAAGCTATTCCAGGCGGGGCGCTCCGTTGGTTGCACGATGAAATTGACCGGTGGTTTGATCATTATTCGGTCAATCGATCCCCCCGCAGCATTTTCGCCTTTCCCGGAATGCCCCGCCATATCAGCCCGGCGGTCGAGCTAACCCATAAGGAGGACGGCTATCAGTTGGCGATCGAGGTGCCGGGTATGGATGAAAAGGATGTCGATATCGAACTTGTCGATGGCAGTTTGATCATCTCGGGTGAAAAGCACGAGGCGCAGGAGGCGGACGCGCCGGAGTACCTGATCTGCGAACGCAGTTATGGTGCCTTTCGCCGCCGCGTGAAGCTACCCGACGACGTTAATCCGGATTCGCTGCGCGCGCAGATGCGCCATGGCGTGCTGTGGCTGGACATGACCAAGGATAACCACGCCAAGCCCCAGTCGCGCAAGATCGCGATAGGCTGATTGTCCGCTCGACGGGTGTGAAAGAAAGGGGCGGCAACATGGGAATCCCGTGCCGCCCCCTTTGGCCGCCCCTAATACGCCTCTTGCAAGCCCGCGCCCTCGATATCCCGCGACTTGGCAAGCAAGTGGACCACATCGGCGTCGGTCACTTGCGCGAAATTGCGATAATGCAGGCCGACCGCCCGAAATGGGCGTGGCGACAATAAATAGACCACCCGATCACACCGCCCGCTCAGTTCGGCCAGCAGTTTTGCCGGGCCGACCGGCGCCGCCAACACCAGGCGCTTGGGGCCGAGCTTGGTCAATGCGGCTAGCGCCGCGCGGACGGTGCCGCCATTGGAGATGCCATCATCGACAACAATGACATTGCGCCCGCCAAGGCAGATCGGCGGATGGGTGCAATAGAGCGCGCGTCGCCGCTCGATCTCGAGCAGGTGCAGAGTGACCTGATCATCAATATAATTCTGATCTGCCCCCGTCATACGCGCTGCGGCCGCATCGATGACCACCTGCGGCGATACGCCGTCGATTACCGCACCGATGCCATATTCTTCTTGCCCCGGCGCGCTGATTTTGCGCACCAACAGGACGTCCAGCGCTGCGTTCAGCGCCCTGGCGACCTCAAAGCCCACAGGTACGCCGCCCCGTGGCAAGGCGACCACCACCGGCTTGTCGAGATTGAGTGCCCGGGTGACTTTTGCGAGCCATCTGCCGGCTTCTCGGCGATCGGTAAAACCCTTCCATTCAGGCATCATACGCCTCCAAGGTGACCGCGAAATCAATCGCTAGTCAGCATGACGACTTGATCGAGCGTGTCGGGTTCGTCGAAAAAATGGCAGGGACCCGGTATAACGACCATGTCCGTAATTTCCTGTAACATACTATGTCTGACGACATTGATCTTGATTATCTTTTGGGCAAATTTATCGGCGATTAGGCGATCTGACACGAATATTTTGGTCCGCGTCCCGATTGCGGCGCCACCGGGCCCGCCGATACGCCACGCATCGATTGCGACTCGCACGATTCTGGGTGCCGGCCATGACTTGCTCTGTCGGCATACTCGAACATCGATCAGCCATGCACGCAAAGCGCTGTGTTTCCATGCTGGGCAGGACGGGGCGCGCGGCAGGGG
>CAIOKP010000077.1 GCA_903858875.1 uncultured Sphingomonadales bacterium | reverse complement strand
TCGCCGACTTGGACGTGTTCGAGATCGAGGGGCTTGGCAACAATATCGATTTCGTTTCGGCCATTATGCAGCACCCGCGCTTCCGCTCGGGCGAGCTGACCACCGGGTTCATCGCCGAGGAATATCCCGATGGGTTCCACGGCGCGGCGACATCGCCCGATATCCAGGGCAAGATTGCCGCCATCGCCGGCTTTATCGCCACCGCACGCGCCGACCGGGCGCGCCGGGTCGACGGGCAATTGGCCCACCGCCTCGACGCGCCGTTCGATTGGGTGGTCAAGGTTGGCGATACGCGATTTGCGGTCGCGATCGATGCCGATGAAGTGACCGTCGATGGCGTCGCGGTCGATCTGGCGATGGAATATACCCCGGGCGACCGATTGGTTGAGGCCGAGGTGGATGACGAATTGTTGGGCGTCAAGATCGAGCCAACCCGCACCGGCCTGAAAATGACGACGCGGGGCGCGATCCACAAGGTCGAGATCCTGCCCGCCAGCATCGCCCATCTGGCCCAGCATATGATCGAAAAGACGCCGCCCGATCTGTCGCGCTTTCTGATCTGCCCGATGCCCGGATTGCTGGTGTCGCTCAACGTTAAGGAAGGCGACAAGGTCGAGGCCGGGCAACCGCTGGCCGTGGTCGAGGCGATGAAGATGGAAAACATCCTGCGCGCGGAAAAGAGCGCGACGGTGGTGAAGGTCAACGCGAAGGCGGGCGAAAGTCTGGCTGTGGATGCGGTGATCTTGGAACTGGAATAAAGGCTTGAGGCGCGAGGGGCGAGGCCCCTCGCGCCTTAAAACCTCTACCCCTGTAAGGCCCCAGCCAAAAACACTGAAACCTCGTCCAACGTCACATCCTTGGTCAAAAACGTTTGCCCGATCCCGCGCAAGAGCAGGAACGCCAAGCGCCCCGCATCGACCTTTTTGTCGTGCAACATATGGGCGGCCAATTGCGCGCCGGTCACATTCAACCCCAGCGTCCGCACATCGGCAGGCAGGCCCACGGCGGCGACATGGGCGGCAATGCGCGCGGCGTCCGCGGCGGGCATCAATCCGCGCGCCGCCGAAAACCGCGCCGCCAGCACCATGCCCAAGGCCACCCCTTCGCCGTGCAACAGGCGGCTGGAAAAGCCGGTTTCCGCCTCCAGCGCGTGGCCGAAAGTATGGCCGAGGTTAAGCAGGGCACGCAAGCCGGTCGTCTCGAATTCGTCGGCGGCGACGATCCGCGCCTTGGCTGCGACCGACGTGGCCACGGCATAATGCCGCGCCGCGACATCGCCCGCGATCAGCGCGGGGCCATGTGCCTCGCACCAGTCAAAAAACACCGGGTCGTCGATCAGGCCATATTTTATCACCTCGGCATAGCCGGCGGCGAGTTCACGCACCGGCAAAGTGGTCAAAGCATCAAGATCGGCCAACACCAGTGCGGGTTGATGAAATGCCCCGACGAGGTTCTTGCCGGCGGGCGTGTTGATCGCGGTCTTGCCGCCGACGCTGGAATCGACCTGCGCCAACAGCGTTGTCGGCACTTGGATAAACTGGCACCCGCGTTTCAGGATCGCGGCGGCAAATCCGGTCAGATCGCCAATGACACCGCCGCCCAGCGCGATGATATGGTCGCCGCGTTCGACTTCCAACGCCAACAGCCAGTCGGTGACGCGGATCAGATTGTCCCAGCATTTGGTCGCCTCACCCGCGGGCAGGATCTGCCACGCTGGCACTTTGCCCGCCGCCGCCAGTGACGCCTCGACGGCGCCCCCCCATGCCGCGTGGACATTGGCGTCGGTGATGATCGGCACGGTGGCTTTGCGCAAACGCGCCCCGCATTGTCCGGCCAGATCGGCGATCAACCCGTGGCCGACGCGCACTTCATAGGGGTGGCCAGCGATATCGACGGGGATGATCTGCATGGCGTGTCAGCTTTCCTGTGGGGGGCGGTGGCCATCGAGCCAAGCGTCAATCGCGACCATCAACCGCGCCAGCGTCTTGGCATGGGGCATATTGGCGCTCAACACCTTGATCGGGGCCTGGGCGTAAAACGGTTCGCGATCGGCCTTCAACTTGCCGAGCGTCTCACGCGGGTTGCCTTGGCGCAGCAGCGGACGATTATCCTTGCGCGCGGTGCGATCGACCAGCGTGTCGAGATCGGCATCCAGCCACACGGCAATGCCGCGCGACAGGATCAGCGCGCGAGTGGCCTCGTTGATGAAGGCGCCGCCGCCGGTGGCGATCACCTTGACCTCTGGCCGGTGCGCGGCAATCGGCGGCAGGGCGAGGCCCCGGGCCGACGGTTCGGCCACGCCCAACAGGCGGGCGATGACCCGGCGTTCGCCATCGCGAAAGAATGTTTCGCCATAAGTCGAAAATATTTCCGGGATCGACATCTGGGCCGCTTTTTCGATTTCTTCGTCGGCATCGACAAATTCCACGCCCAATTGCGCGCCCAACCGTCGGCCAAGGCTGCTTTTGCCCACGCCCATCATACCGACCAGCACCACTGGGCGGTCGATACGGGCGATAACAGCGGCAAGCCGTTCCGCTTCGGAAGTTGACTGTTCGTGGTCCATTGCGGCATCGCCTATAATTGCGCTAACCGGCGGCGCAAGCGCGGGTATCATGTTCGCGTCGGCCAATTCGGCTGTATACGTGCTTTTTTGGTGCCGGGGCGGTTTTGGGCCAGCGGTTTTCGGGGGTTTTGCGTGACGACGATGCAGCGACGCGAAAAACGATATACAAAAGGTCTGGCCGTGTTGGCGCTCGCCTTGGCGCTGGCTGCGGTGATGGCCGGCGGCACTTTGGCGATAGCTTGGAAAAAGGGCGGAGCTGTGCCGATCCATGAAATTCAGCAGCCCTTGCCGGCGACACAGGTGAGCCGATGAACACGAAATACTTTCTGTACGGCATCGCGTTGGCCGCCTTGGGGTCTGGTCTGGCGATGGCGCAGAGCGGGCCGGAATCCTTGTTGCCGCCCGGTTTTGATCGCCCGGCGCGCGTTGCCCGTCCGTCGGCCAGCCCGGCGCCGCGGCCCATGGCCCCCCCGATTCGCGCGGCCACCGCGCCGGTGCCGGCCCGCCCGCTGATCCCGCGCATCGACATCAATGGGCCCGAACCGACCATTGCGGCGCAGCCCCTGACCGCTTCTACCGGCGCGGCGGTGCCCCGTGTGGCGAATTTACCGGTCGGGCCGATTGTGCTGCCCGAGGGGATCACCTCCTTTGCCCAACTGATCGCGTTGCCATCGGACAAGCTCGATCAGATGTTGGGCCTGACGCCGAAATACGATATTCCGCCCTCGGCACAGCGGGCGATGAGCCAGGTCGGGATCGTCAATATGGCGGAGGGCGGGCTGCCGCCGTTCTCGTTGGGGCATCAACCGGCCTCGCTGGTACGGGCAGCGCTGGCGGGCAATCATGGCCAGATGGTGTCGCGCTGGGGGCATATCCTGTTGCGCCGGGCATTGGCCTCGCGATTGGATGCGCCGGCCGATATGGCGGCCAGCGAATTTGTCGCACTGCGCACAGCGTTGCTGTTGCGGCTGGGCGAGGGCGATGCCGCCCGTGCGCTGGTGCAGGATGTCGATCCTGGCAATTACGACGCCGCGCTCACTCAGGCGGCGATGGACGCCTATGTCGCGACCGCTGATTTCACCGGCTTTTGCCCTGTGCTGCAATTGCAATCCGGCGCGCGCAAGGATGCGCAATGGCAAGTGATGCGCGCGATCTGTTCGACTTTTTCGGGCAATTCCTCCGGCGGTTTTGCCGATATGGACCGGCTGACGCGGGTCGCGGCGATGGGCCACATCGATATGTTGCTGGCGCAGAAATACGCGGGCGCGGGGGGCGCGGGCGGGCGCCGGGCGGTCAAGATCGAATGGGATGGCGTGTCCGATATGACGCCGTGGCGCTATGCGCTGTCCATCGCGACCGGCCTGACGCCACCGGCGGCGTTGATGAAGGATGCCGGGGCGCAGTATGATTATGTGACCGCGTTGGCGCCAATGGTCGGTCTTGGCCTTCGCGCCGATGCGTCGGATCGTGCCGGGGCGGCGGGTATCCTGTCCAGCGCGGCGATGGTCGACCTGTATAGCCAGATCTACGCCAATGATGACATCACCGAAGGTCCGGCCGATCGCGCGCTGTTGCTGCGCGATGCCTATGTGGGCGAGACGCCCGAAGCGCGGCTGACCGCGATGCAAACATTGTGGGATGGGGCCAGTGGTGAACAGCGCTATGGGCGGCTGGTGTTGACTGCCTATGCCGCCGCACGATTGGCGCCCGGTGGCGAATTGGCGAAATCCTCGGGCGATGTGATCGCCTCAATGCTGGCCGCCGGGCTGGATGCCAATGCGTTGCGCTGGCGTTTGGTGGTCGAGGCGGGCAGCGATGGCTGGGCACAATTGGCGCTTGCCGCGCCATTGGGCGGCGCGGTCGATGCCGGCGAGGTGGAGACATTCCGCGGGCACGACAAGAGTGATAACCAGCATCGCACCGCCTTGCTGGTCGCGGGGCTGGCGGGGCTAGGCCGGATCAGCGAATCGGCGCGGCGGAATGAATTGGGCAAACTGTCTGTCAGCGTGGATGGCCACACCCGCTGGACCGATGCGATCGATGGCGCGGCCAGTGTGAATAATCCGGCGCTCGTGGCTTTGCTGGCGGGATTGGGGATGCAGGGCGATGGGTGGGGACGGATGACGCCACGGTATCTCTATCACATTATTGCCGCGCTCCATCGCGTGGGGCTGGATGCCGAAGCGCGGATGATCAGCGCCGAGGCGGTCGCGCGCGGGTAATGCCCGCCGCCCCGCCGCCAGCTATTGCAGCGTTTCTGGCCATGTTGGCGGCAGAGCGCGGTGCGGCGGCCAATACGCTGGCGGCCTATGCCCGTGACCTGACGGGCGCGGCGGCGGTGATTGGCGATCTGGAACTTGCCGATGGCGCGGCGCTGGCCCGGCTGGGCGCTGCATGGGCGGATCTCGCACCTGCCAGTGTTGCGCGAAAGGCATCAGCGATGCGCCAATTCTATGGCTTTCTGATCGACGAGGGCTGGCGCCAGGATGATCCGTCGGCTGCCTTGCCTCGCCCGCGGGCACGCCGACCCTTGCCGCGCATCATCGGCCATGGCGAGGTTGAGGCGTTGTTCGTTCAGGCGGAGACCGAGGCGGCGGGCGATGCCCGCGGCCCGTTGCGCACGCTGGCCTGTCTGGAATTGCTTTATGGGTCGGGCCTGCGCGCGACCGAACTGGTGTCCTTGCCGATCAGCGCGGTGCCGCGCGATGCGCCGCTGCTGACCGTGGTTGGCAAGGGCGGGGTGCAACGGCTGGTGCCGGTCAGCACGCGCGCGACGCAGGTATTGCGGCGCTGGCTGGCGTTGCGCAATGCTACGGGGGGGGCGACGGGCGGCTTGCGGTCGGGTGCGGCGCGGCTGTTATTTCCCTCCACGGGCAAGGATGGCCATCTGACGCGGGTGCGCTTGTTTCAATTGCTGCGCGAATTGGGCGCGCGGGCGGGAATCGATCCGGCGCGGCTGTCCCCGCATGTGTTGCGCCACGCCTTTGCGACGCATTTGTTGGAAGGGGGCGCGGATTTGCGGGTGTTGCAGATGCTGTTGGGTCATGCGGATATCGCCACGACGCAGATTTATACCCATGTCGATGCGGCCCGGTTGGTCGAATTGGTCAACCTGCGCCATCCGTTGGGGCAGGGGCGAATTCTCACACCCCCTTGCCCGCCGCCTCGCAGATGACTAGTGCCTTATCGCATGGTTTCCTATCTTGAATTCGAAAAGCCGGTTGCCGCGCTCGACGCGCGTATTTCCGAGCTGCGCGCCACCGCCGCCGAGGGCGATCTCGACATTTCGGCCGATATCGCTCGGCTGGAGCGCAAGAGCGCGGATTTGCTGGAAAGCACCTATAAGGCGCTGACCCCCTGGCAAAAGACGCAGGTCGCCCGCCATCCGCAGCGGCCGCATTTTGTTGACTATGTGGAAAAGGTTTTCACCGACTTCGTACCGTTGGGTGGCGATCGTCTGTATGGCGAGGATCAGGCGATTGTTGGTGGCTTTGCCACGTTGGGCACGCGCCGCGTGATGTTGATCGGCCATGAAAAGGGCAATGATACCGCCAGCCGCATCAAGCACAATTTCGGCATGGGCAAGCCCGAGGGCTATCGCAAGGCGATTCGCCTGATGGAACTGGCCGGGCGGTTCGGCCTGCCAGTGGTGACATTGGTCGATACATCGGGCGCTTTTCCGGGTGTCGAGGCCGAGGAGCGCGGTCAGGCCGAAGCGATTGCGCGGTCGACCGAGGCGTGTCTGGCCTTGCCGGTGCCGATGGTCGCGGTGATCGTAGGCGAGGGCGGCTCGGGCGGGGCGGTGGCCTTGGCCAGCGCTGAACGCGTGCTGATGCTCGAACATGCCGTCTATTCGGTGATCAGCCCCGAGGGCTGTGCCTCGATCCTGTGGCGCACCGCCGAACGGGCCGCCGATGCCGCCGAGGCTATGAAGGTCACCGCGCAGGATCTGCTCGGCCTCAAGGTCATCGACCGTATCGTGTCCGAGCCGGTTGGCGGCGCCCATCGCAACCCCGATGCCGCGTCCAAGGCGCTGGCCAAGGTGTTGGGCGAAGAACTGGACGCCTTGGCCAAGCTCGATCCGAAAAAGATCATCCTGCGCCGCGAGGAGCGGTTTCTGGCCATCGGCGCGGAGTAATTTCCCAGGCAGAGGGGATCCCTCTGTTTTACGGCGGCACGGCACAATGAAATAGGGCGGCAGATTTCTCTGCCGCCCCACTTTTCGTATCGGTGCTTACGCTTGCGGCCGATTAGGCTGCTGCGTTGGCCGTCGACATCTGCGACGAAGTCGTGTTGAACGTGGTCTTCAGCTGGTTGCCCAGACCGTTCATCGCGGTGATGGCGGCAACGGCGATCAGAGCAGCGATCAGGCCGTATTCAATTGCGGTGGCGCCAGCTTCGTCGCGGAACAGCTTGTTGATGAACTTCATGGTCAGTCTCCTAAAAGCAGTTTTTTCCGCCCTGCCAATTTTCCCGTCTCAGCCGGCGGTGAGTTCTTTCTAGGGCGCAATTCTTAACAAACCGTCAGCGGGACGGATTTTTCGTACAACAGCAGCGATAATTTATCGTTCAGGTCCAAGCCTTTGCCCGATGGGCTGCTAAAATCCGGTATTTCCGGCGCACGTGTGTTTGCATAGGCGCCCGTTAGCAGCGCCGGCGGTCATTTGCCGACCCGGACGCAGCCATGGCGAGCGGGCCATGACGAGGATGGGCCCAAATAAAAACCCCGCCGCTTTTCAGCAGCAGGGCGTGTCAAGCGCATCCATAGGGCGCAGGTTAGTTGCCGTTGGCCTGATTGACCGCGTTTTGCGATTGTGTCTGCACATTCGACCAGGTCAAGATGATCATATTGGCCAGCCCACCCAGCGCGCCGATCATCACAATGACGATCAGGCCGCACAAAAATGCATATTCGACCGCAGCCAGCCCGCGATTGTCCCGAAAAAGGCGGGTCAGAAATTTTGTCACAGACAGGACCTCGCCTATGTTGCCGGATGTCCGGGCTGGATGTGCCGGAATTGGGTTAACAAACCATTGAGATCGGACGTTTTGTGATAGGTATTATGAAGCTGGTGCCGGTGGTCGCGGTGGCGCTGATCGGTGCGGATGGACGGGTTTTGATGCAGCGGCGGCGCCTATCGCGAGCGCATGGCGGGCTATGGGAATTTCCCGGCGGCAAGGTCGAGGGCGGTGAGTCGCCGGAGCAGGCGGCGGTGCGTGAAATGGCCGAGGAGCTCGCCGTGGTGATTGCGCCAGCAGCGTTGATCCCGGTCGGTTTCGCCTCGGACCCGGCGCAACCGCCCGCGCCCCGCCAACCGCACTTAATTCTGTTATATCTTTGTCGGCAATGGGACGGCGATCCGCAATGTTTGGATGCCGAAGCGATCGCATGGGTCGCGCCCGGTGCGCTGCAGGATTTGACGATGCCACCGCTTGATTATCCTTTGGCCGCGGCGTTGGTGCGATATTGTGGTGCGGACCTCCAGGCGGCTGCGGCGCCACGATGCTAGGGCACGCAGGCGAAACGGGCTTGGGCCAACAAACGCGAAATTTACCCTTGCCAAGGTCGGACGCTGCTCCTAAAGGCGCGTCTCCCAAGCACCCGTAGCTCAGCTGGATAGAGCATCAGACTACGAATCTGAGGGTCGGACGTTCGAATCGTTCCGGGTGCACCATTCCCC
>CAIOKP010000076.1 GCA_903858875.1 uncultured Sphingomonadales bacterium | reverse complement strand
GAGGTAGGTGAGAAAGTGCCGCGTAACCTGTCCGGCAAGCTCGTAGAGCAAGTCGGCATGTTCATCATAGGCGATGTCGGAGAAGTCGATCAGCCCGCTGACGACATAATCCTCAAGCCGGTCTTCAAGCAGATTGCCTTGCGACAGACCGATAATATCGACCTGATCGGTGCGCAGGTGCTTGGCCCAAAGCTCATCGCTTGGCGCGGGATAGCGCATCCCGGACAGGTCTAACGTGAACGGCTTGAAGCCCGCCTTGACCTCGCCCTTGGGCATGACGGTAATACGGGGGATGTCGATGGTGCGCTCAAACATCAATTGCGCGGTGGCGGCGATCACCGCTTCGATGTCGGGTGCAGGGTTGGCGATCCCGTCCAGTTCGAGCTGCGGCGCCTGATACTGGCTGCGCACTTCGCGCACGACCTGTTCCTGGACATCCGCGCGGGAAAGATAGGAAACGCTCGGCACTTTGTCCGGCTCGCGCGCGAGCTTGCGGAATGCATCATAGGCGAGCTGCGCGACGCGAATATCATTCGGGTCGGTGAACGCCGGTGTCTGCATCGGGCCGGAAGCCGTCGCCGCCCCCTCGCTCTGCGCGGCTTGCAGACCAAGACTGCCAAGGATCGTCGGCGATGCCACGACGGTCACGGTCTTGCGCGACAAGTCGGCCTCATCCAGCACAAGCTGCTTCAGGCGGATCGTCGAATTGGGATCGTTCGCCGCGTCCACGATTTCCTGAAAGCGGTCATGCGCGACGATATTGAGGCGATCAACGGCGGCAACGCCGGTGCGCTTGCCGTAAGGCAAGCGCAGACCGCGCCCGATGCTCTGCTCGATCAGCGTTCGCGCGTTGGCGGCACGCAGCGGTATGATCGTGTAAAGGTTGGTCACGTCCCAACCTTCTTTCAGCATGTTGACGTGAATGACGATTTCTACCGGATTATCATTCTGTTCGACCGTCAATAGCTTCTCGACCGTCTCCTCTTCCTTCACGCTGGAATCGACCTGGATCACCTTGTCGGCATAGCGGCCATCGAAAAAGGCGTCGGACTGGATCAGCCGGGTCAGCTCCGCCGCGTGGGTCGTATCGCGCGCAATCACCAACACAAACGGCTTGACGATCCGTTCGCCATTTTCGCGGGCGTAGGTTTCCAGATCGACCTTGACGCTTTCGTGCAAGCGAACGCCGTCCTCCAGCTTCATTGTCTGGATCGCTTCGGGTGATTTGCCTGCCGGATTGAAATCCTTGCGGGTAACGACGGCTGGCTCCTTGACGAAGCCATCCTCCATTGCGCGGGCCAGCGGATAATCGAAAATGACGTTGTTGAACGCAACCGGCCCGCGTGTGCTTTCCACGAACGGCGTGGCCGTCAGCTCCAGCCCGAGCACCGGCTTCAATTCGTTGATCGCGCGCATCCCCGCGGTGGCGCGGTAGCGGTGCGATTCGTCCATCAGCAGCACCAGGTCGGGCAGGCTGGCCAGATAGTCGAAATAGCTCTCGCCAATCTCTTCGCGGAAGGAACGGATGCGCGGGCTACGCCCGCCTCGCACTTCCGAAGAGATTTTGGCGATGTTGAAAATGTTGATCGTGGTCGGGAAGAGATTGCCGCCGGAGGCAATCTGTCGCTCATAGGTTTCGCCGGTGGTCAGAACCGGAGGCGAAATGGCGAACTCGGCAATGCCCTTGAACACGTATTTTCTGGTGTTCGGCGAGAAGTCGGCGATCAGCTTATTATAGATCGTCAGGTTCGGCGCAAGTACGAAAAAGTTATTGATCCCATGCGCGATCTTCAAATAGGCAATGAACGCGCCCATAAGCCGCGTCTTGCCAACGCCGGTGGCGAGCGCGAAGCACACAGACGGAAAGTCCCGCTCGAAATCCACCACGCCCGGGAATTCGCTGGCGATGATTTCCTTCGCCGTTGCAAGATCAGTCGAGTGGTGCGGCGGAAGAATCTCAGTCACGCGATCGAGGATTTCGACGCTACGACGCTGCGGCGGGCGCAGGCTCAAGCGACCAGATATGGCGTTCACATGGCGCAAATTGCTCATGCCGCGTCACCTTCGTCGAAGAAGCTAGATTGGGCAGGCGGCGGTGGCGCGGATTCCTTCTCCGCCATCGGCAGATTGGCGACATTGAGCGAATAATCGTCATGCCCCCATTCACACTTGCTGCGGATGTGGTTGGGGATTTTGCGCAAGGTCAGGTTTGGCCAAAGATCGGCATTGCCCCGGAATGCAGCACACAGGATCAGCAGCGAGCGGCCTTCACTGACCTCCTCGGAAAGAGCTGCAAGCTCTTCCGGCCCCAACGTCTGGGTAGTGACATATATAAAGTCGCTCTCGGAAGAATGGCCTTGCTGCCAATAGACGCTATCGCTCGGGGCATAGGTAAAACCCTCCAGCTTGCAGACGGCCTGCGCGAGCATTGCGCCGTCATATTCGGGCGAAATGACTTCCCGGCCCCACTTGTCTTTTTCCAACAATGACGGCGCGAGTTCGCAGTAGCGGAAACCGCCGCCGCCCTTCCAATCAACCGCCTTGCTGATTCCCCCCCGATCGCTGCCGTCGATCACTTTTTGCAAACGCGGCACGATATGTGTGGTGCAATGATCGCCAAGCTCAACCATGATCCAACGGCGGCCCATCTTGTGAGCTACGGCGCCCGTCGTGCCGGAACCCGCGAAGGAGTCGATCACAAGATCTCCCGCATTGGTGGCGATCTGCAGTATTTTGCTCAGCAATTTCTCAGGCTTGGGAGTTGGAAACACATCTGCTGAATTGAAAGCGAGTGCCTCACGCTTGGCATCTTGGTTGTCTCCTGCCTCGTCGCGGAACCAAAGGGTGTCGGGAACCAGGCCAGTGCCGACTTTTTGAAGAAAGGATTTCAACCGGGGCTTGTCCTTCTCCTGATTCTTACCCCACCAAATCAGTCCATCCCGGACGTGCTGTGCGTGGCGGCTTGGGTCGTATCCCCAAACGCGAGTTTCGCTAGGAAATACCAATTCGCCTGTGCGTGGATGCTCAATTCCATAATAGAGGTTGGGACGCTCTGCGCGCGTTTTCGCGCAAGTGTATACTACAGATTGCCACAGACCACGCGGGTCATTGTCAATGTTGGAATATCCCTTGAGCTGATCGGCATTTCGTTCAACGGGATTGGGTCGCCACGTTTCCTTAGCCTTGGCATAAAGCAAAATGTGATCGTGGCTCGTGCTAAGCCACTTAGCATCATTCTGCTTCGAGTATTTCTTTTGCCAAACGACGTTAGACACGAAATTCGCGCGTCCAAACACCTCATCGCACATGACCTTTAGATAGTGCGCCTCATTATCGTCGATGGTGATCCACAGCGAACCATCCTCCGAAAGCAAGCGCCGGATAATTTCCAGCCGGTCGCGCATCAGTCCCAGCCAGATGCTATGCTCCAGCCCATCATCATAATGGGTAAAGGCGCTGCCGGTGTTGTAGGGCGGGTCGATAAACACGCACTTCACCTTGCCTGCATAATCCGCCTCCAGCGCCTTGAGCGTGAGCAGATTGTCGCCGTGGATCAGCACATTGTCGAAAATATCCGAGTCCGAAACCCGCGCTGCGGCGTGATAGCTCTTCGCCGGGTCTTCTATCAGAATGCGCGGCTCCAGCCGTGGCCGGTTTTCCTTGCCCACCCATGTCAGTTCAAGTTTCTGCTTTTTGGTCATGTCACGTCTTTAATCTGAGGGGCCTTGGAAGCCAAATATGTGAAGAGCGGTTCAGGGTAGTCAAAGAGGTCTACCACTCTACCACCCTTGTTTGTCACGGGACGCTGCCCCCGTTTGTCGGCGATTGCGGCGGCATCGAGCGGGGTGAAATTTGCCAGCATGACCCGCTCCAGCAAGGCCAGGTTATCGGACTGGTTCTGGAAAATCGCCCACGGCTGCTTGTTGCCGCGCTCGACGCCCAAGGCGAGAGTCTGTTCGACGAATGACAGGCGAAGATCGTCTGCAGGTTTGCTGATTTGGGCGAGCAGCTTGGCACGATCAATGACCGCTGGCCCATCCAGGCCATCGCGGAGGCACTTCAACAACACCCACGCATAGGCATGGCCACCATGCCTGAAAACACGCTTCTCGTCTTCCGATGGCGTCGTCGATAAGGTTGATTTCAGAAGGTCGAAAATCTGCTGGGTTGCAAGCGTCCGGTTTATCACCCTGAAAACGGTCTGCTCACCACCGAATATCTCTTCATACCATTCATCACCCAGCGTTTGGAGGCGTCTGGCTCGCTGGCTTGCGCGCCATGCCATGCGCGGGTTCGGATGGCCTAGCGCCATCGCGATCGCCACCTCATCGAACGTGAAAGATGCCGGATCAACATCGTATGGATCGTGGGATTTGATCCTGAAGTCGAAACCCAGTGCCTTCGCGGCCCTGCGGAATATTTCCTGCCGCTCGTCCAAGGCGGCAAAGTTCCACGCATAAATCGGGTTCTGGTAGTTCCGGGCCTTGGTGACTTGTTTGCCGAATTCGCTGTCGGTTGCGGCCTTGATGATAGTCGCGGCGACCTTGACGCCATCAAGGTTGGCATTGGGTGTTTTCGCAAATGCTGCCGCAGATGCTATCGTCTGCGCTCCGTTCACGACCGAGATTCCACGCATATCAAGGGTTTTGCTATGATCGCTCGCTGTGTTCCTCTCCGTGATGGTGGACGAAAGGATCGTGATGCCATTGTTCAGGAACAGGAAATCACCGGGCGAATCCTTCAAGCTTGCCTGAATTGCGCGGCCGATGGTCTGGTTCCCGATGGGCGTCAGGCCGCGCTCGTGATCTACAAGGGCAAGGTTCAGTACCTCCCCATGATTACGGGCCTGCTGAAGGTCG
>CAIOKP010000075.1 GCA_903858875.1 uncultured Sphingomonadales bacterium | reverse complement strand
GACAGTTTTCTGCTCGATGTGCCGGCGCTCGACCGGGTGATTACGGGGTTCCTGTCGCGATGAACCGCATCTCCGTTCCTTTGCGGCCTGACCTTGCGGTGATCGCCGCCCATGTTGCCGCTGGCGCGCGCGTGTTGGATGTGGGCTGCGGTGATGGCACGTTGCTCGCCGCCTTGCGCGATGAGCGGGGGTGCGATGCGCGCGGGTTGGAATTGGACCCGTCCAACGTGGCCGATTGTGTGGCCAAGGGGCTATCGGTTATTCAGGGTGATGCCGATACCGATCTCGGCCTCTATCCCGACGCCAGTTTTGATTACGCGATCCTGTCCCAGACCTTGCAGACCACCAAGCGGCCCGACAAGGCGCTGGACGAATTGCTGCGGATCGGGCGTCGCGCCTTTGTCAGCTTTCCCAATTTCGGGCATTGGCGGGTGCGCACCGCGCTGTTGACCGGCGGGCGGATGCCGGTGACGCGGTTGTTGCCGGTCGCCTGGTACGAAACGCCGAACATCCACCACCTGACCATCGCCGATTTCTCCGACTTTTTGGCCGAACGGCGAATTATGGTCGAAGGGGCATGGTTTTTGAACGGCGACAGCCTGATCCGCCCGGCTTTGGCCAATTTTCGCGCTGAACATGCGGTGTTTTTGTTGTCACGCGGCGGGTAAGCGGCGGGCGGCGGGATAATCTTGTCGCGCGCTAACTTGCCATTCACCACGCGGACCCTACATTGTGGGTTCGACAAAGGACCCGCGCGATGAATGACGAACAGCCTAACGGCAACCCCTGGATGAAAAGCCTGCTAATCTGGGGCGGTGTCTTTCTCGCGCTGTTCTTTGCCGTGTCGCTGTTTGGCGCGCGCAATGATATGGGCGCGGCGCAGATCCCCTATTCCGAATTTCGCGCCAAGGTCGCCGAAGGCACCGTGGCCGAAGCCTCGGTGGGGGAGCAGCGCATCACCGGCCATTTCAAGAATGGCGAGAGCTTTACCACTATTCCGATCCCGAATGATACTACGCTGGCGCCCTTGTTGGCGGGCAATAATGTGAAATATGCGGGCAAGGCGCCCGAAGAACCGAACATGTTGCTCTATATCCTGTTGCAGGCTTTGCCGTTCCTGTTGATCGTGGCGGTGGGCTTTTTCGCGATGCGCCAGATGCAAAAGGGCGGCGGCGGCGGCGCAATGGGCTTTGGCAAGTCGAAGGCCAAGCTGTTGACCGAAAAGGCGGGCCGGGTAACGTTCAACGATGTCGCCGGCATCGACGAAGCGCGCGACGAACTCGAAGAAATCGTCGAGTTTCTGCGCGATCCGGGCCGTTTTTCAAAACTGGGTGGGCAGATCCCGAAGGGCGCGCTGCTGGTTGGTAGCCCTGGTACGGGTAAGACGCTGCTGGCGCGCGCGATCGCGGGCGAGGCGGGCGTGCCGTTCTTCACCATTTCGGGTTCGGACTTTGTGGAAATGTTCGTCGGCGTGGGCGCAAGCCGTGTGCGCGACATGTTTGAGCAGGCCAAGAAGAACGCGCCCTGCATCGTCTTCATCGACGAAATCGACGCAGTGGGGCGCAGCCGTGGCCATGGGCTCGGCAATTCGAATGACGAGCGCGAACAGACGTTGAACCAGTTGCTGGTCGAGATGGATGGTTTTGAGGCCAATGAGGGCATCATTATCATCGCGGCGACCAACCGGCCCGACGTGCTCGATCCTGCACTGTTGCGCCCCGGCCGTTTCGACCGGCAAGTGGTCGTGCCGATCCCCGATATCGAGGGTCGCGAAAAGATCCTGTCGGTGCATATGAAGAAGGTGCCATTGGCGCCCGACGTCAATCCCCGCGTGATTGCGCGCGGTACGCCGGGCTTTTCGGGTGCGGATCTGGCCAATCTGGTCAATGAAGCTGCCTTGCTGGCCGCGCGCCGGAACAAGCGTCTGGTCGCGATGGCCGAGTTTGAGGACGCCAAGGACAAGGTCATGATGGGCGCCGAGCGCCGCAGCATGGTGATGACCGAGGAAGAAAAGAAGATGACCGCCTATCACGAGGCCGGCCACGCGCTGGTATCCGTGAATGAGCCGGCATCGGACCCGATCCACAAGGCAACGATTATCCCACGTGGCCGCGCGCTGGGTATGGTCATGCGCCTGCCCGAGCGGGACAGCTATTCGTACCACCGCGACAAGATGCACGCCAACCTGTCGGTCAGCATGGGCGGCCGCGTCGCCGAAGAGCTGATCTTTGGCTATGACAAGGTGTCATCGGGCGCGTCGGGCGATATTCAATACGCCACGGGCCTCGCGCGTAGCATGGTCACCAAATGGGGCATGTCCGACAAGTTGGGGCCGTTGCAATACGAGGACCAGCAGGAAGGCTATCTCGGCATGGGCGGTAGCCAGCGGTTGATGGCGTCCGAGGAAACCAACAAGTTGATCGACAGCGAGATCCGCAGTCTGATCGACGAGGCCCATGTGCGGGCGACCGGCATCCTGAAGGATCAGGAGGCGCAATTGCACATTCTGGCCAACGCGTTGCTGGAATATGAAACGTTGAGCGGCGAGGATATCAAGCAGTTGATCGACACCGGTAAGCTTGATCGGCCCGATACGCCGGTGGGTACGCCCTTGCCGGCCTCGATCCGGGGGACCAGCGTGCCGCGCGCCGGCAACAAGGCAGCCGGCCTTGGCGAGGCTGCGCCACTGGGGGCGTGATGGTCACAAGGGCCTGACCAAAGATCAAGGGGCCTTCCCGGCGTGGGAAGGCCCCTTTTCTATGCCGTCAGACCCATCGCAATCAGTCCTGCGGCAAATATCAGCAAGACGGCACCTGCGCCGACGATCAGAACCCCCGCGCGCCACAGCGCCGCATTGCGCGACAAGGCATAGGCCTCGCGCAATTGCCGGTGGATATGCCATGGCGGCACCACCAGCGCGATGACCGCCAGATAGGGCAGCGATGCCAACCCGCCCAGCGCGAGAGCTGCGACGAACACCATCATGAAGCTGAGCGAATAGGTGACGAACACCGTGTGGTCATACAGGCCATACCGGCGGCTAAATGGAAACAGCAGCCACAGCAGCGGTACCGACATCGGGATCAGCGCCCAAGTATATTTATGGGCATTGGTCTCCAGCTTCAGGATCAGCAATTCGGGGTTGGTTCTGGCCTCGGTGAGAACAGTATTGAGCCAGGGAATGTCGCTCACGCTCTCGCCGTCGATGGCGGCGGCCGGCGCGCGGGTGAGGCCCGCCGCGGTCATTCGGTCCAACTCGGCAAGGGTTTTTCGTTCCGTCGCGATGCGTTGATCGAGCGACCGGGCGGTATCGCTGGTCGTGCCGACCAGCTTTGCCCGGTTCGCCAACAATTCGGTCAGCGCCGCGCGATGGTCGCCCGATGACTGCGCCACGTCGATATCGAACGTGAAATGGCGTGGGCGCTCCCCCAGATGCACTGCCCCGAACATCACAAAGGCGCAGAATAAAAACGCGGCGATGGGCGATACATAGGTGGCGCGCCGCCCGGCGATATAGTCGCGGGTCAGCCGCCCCGGATGGGTGACCAGCATGGGCAGCGTCCGCCAGATCCGGCCCTCGAAATGGAACACGCCATGCGCCAGATCATGAAAAAAGGCGCTCAGTGTGCGGTGGACATGGGCTTGCTGCCCACATTGGTGGCAATGCGGCCCGATCAGCGAGGTACGGCAATTGAGGCATATCGCTTCATCGGTATGCCCATTGGGCGCGATGCCGGACGGTTCGATCGCCCCTGCCATCGGAGCCCCTTGGCTCAGATCGCCCTGTGTATGCTGAAATTTGGTCATGCCGCCTCCGTCATTTCTATCCTAGCGACCGGGCGTAGCGGAGGCGAGGGGCGTTTGCCGGACACACAAAAACGGCCGCGGAATTTATCCGCGGCCGTTTTTGTCGTTCGAGGCGTCGGGCCGATGGATCAGCCTTCGTAATCGCCACCGATCGAGTTGTTGCGCACCGGCGCCGCAGCGGTAATCCGCAACGCTTCGGCCGATTGCGACAGCGAGCCGATGTCATCGACCTGATCGTCATCATCAGGCAGCACGCGCTGCATCGAAGTCACCAGCGATTCCTTGAGCAGCTTGGGCTTGACGGTCTCGTCAGCGATTTCGCGCAGAGCGACCACCGGGTTCTTGTCCCGGTCGCGATCGATGGTCAGTTCAGCACCGCCAGAGATTTCGCGCGCGCGCTGGGCAGCCAGCAGCACGAGATCGAAGCGGTTAGGGATCTTGTCGACGCAATCTTCGACGGTTACGCGCGCCATACGGGCACTCCGTAGTAATAAGGGGAATCTGTTATGAACCAGCGCGCCTAGGCCTGTGGGGGCGAGAAGTCAAGGAATTGTGCGGCGATGCCCCGCGCCACCCTATTCCCCGTCATGGTCAGGCCCGTAGCTGGCCAACTCCTCTGGCGCCAGATCGCTGAACTTGGTGATCTTGGCCTCAAACCGCATGCGCACCGAACCGGTGGAGCCGTGGCGCTGTTTGGCGATGATCAGTTCGGCCACGCCGTGGATGCGTTCCATTTCTTCGGCCCATTTGGCGTGGGCATCGTGGACGGCCGCACCATCGGTGGGTTTGGGCTGGTCTGGCTCGCGCAAATAATAGTCGGGCCGATAAACGAACCACACCATGTCGGCGTCCTGCTCGATCGAGCCGGATTCGCGCAGGTCTGACAGCATCGGGCGTTTGTCCTCGCGCTGTTCAACCGCACGCGACAGCTGCGACAGCGCGATCACCGGCAGCGCCAATTCCTTGGCCAGTGTCTTGAGGCCACGGCTGATTTCCGAAATTTCGTTGACGCGATTGTCGGTCGCCTTGCCCGATCCTTGCAGCAATTGCAGGTAGTCGACGACGATCAGCCCGATGTCATGCCGCCGCTTCAACCGCCGCGCCCGCGCGCGCAGACCGGCGATGGTCAGGCCAGGCGTATCATCGATAAACAGCGGCAATTGCGCGAGCCGCTGGCTGGCAAAGGACAGCGCCTGAAACTCCTCGCGGCTGATCTTGCCCATGCGCAACGCGGAGGACGAAATACCCGATTGTTCGGCCAAAATACGCGTCGCCAGCTGATCCGCGCTCATTTCGAGGCTGAAAAACGCCGTCGCCGCGCCAATCGACTTGTCCGGCCCGATGCCCAGTGCCTGATCGGTCAACAGCCGGTCCGCCGCATTGAACGCAATATTGGTCGCCAGCGCGGTTTTACCCATACCCGGGCGCCCGGCCAGAATGATCAAATCCGAATCATGCAGACCGCCGATCCGTTGGTTGACGCTGTCGAGGCCGGTGGTCTTGCCCGAGACATGACCGCCGGAATTAAAGGCTTTTTCGATGCCCTGAATAGCGGTGCGGGTTGCCTCGGCAAAGCTTTTGGCCTCATTGGCGGTGCCGGCACCATCGGCGACCTTGTACAGGGCGGCCTCTGCGGCCTCGATCTGCTCCATCGGTTCAACCGATTCGCTGGTGTCCATTGCGCCGACCACCAATTCCCGGCCAACGCGCACCAATTCACGCAACAACGCCAGATCATAGATCTGTTCGGCCAACACGCGCGGCGCCATCAACCCCTGACCATCGCCGGTCAACCGCGCGAGATAGGCGGTGCCGCCCAAGCCTTTTAACGCCTCGTCGCTTTCGAAATAGGGTTTGAGCGTGACCGGCGTCACCACGGCCTTGCGGTCGAGCAATTGCAGGATGCGCTCATAGATGCGGCCATGCACCGGTTCGAAGAAATGCGCCGGTGCCAGGGGCTTGGCCAATTCCTCGATCACCCGATTGTCGATCAGCACCGCGCCGAGAAAGGTTGCCTCGGCCTCGATATTGGCGGGCAGGGCGTGTCCGACCACACCCGAATCATTCGCGGGCGAGGGGGCTGTAGCAGGAGCGAGCAAGATATCAGGATTGGCCATAGGGCTGCTGTCATGCGCGTGGGGCCAGCGGCGCGCAATGGGGTATCGGGCGCAACACCCTGTGGATAATGGGGATTGATATGTATCGGGCGCCAGCGATTGTGATCGGCGCACATTCGCGCACCCCGGCCAAAGTCCCCCTTGCCCCGCGCCGCCGCATTTGCGAGATGGGTGCCCCCATGACTTCGCCCCGCATCTCGCACATTGAACTCGACGACGCGACGATTCTGTGGCGCAATGCCGATATCGAACAGGAGCGGCGGATCGCGATCTTCGATCTGATCGAGGAAAATACCTTCAAGCCGTTGCGGGCCTATGAAGCCGGGCATGGTGGGCCTTATCGCCTACGCCTGTCGGTGCAGGATGGGCGGTTGGTGATGGATGTATCGGACGAGGCGGGCACACTGCTGGAAACGCAAGTGCTAGGGTTGGGGCGGTTTCGGCGCCCGATCCGGGACTATTTCGCCATCTGTGATTCATACTATCAAGCGATCCGCAAGGCCAGCGCGCAGGAAATCGAGACCATCGACATGGCGCGCCGCGGCGTCCATAATCAGGCTGCCGAAATGCTGCTCGAACGGTTGGAGGGCAAGGTCGACACCGATTTTCCTACCGCACGACGGTTGTTTACGTTGATATGCGTACTGCATATCAAGGGATAAGCTGACTTTCCGAGTCGGCAAACACAGGCAATACGCAACACCCATGGCAAACAAGAAACGCCGATCTCGCGCCAAGCCGCGTTCCGGGACGCGCCCGCGTTCCCGGCCGTCTGTCGGTGGCGCGCATATCGGTGCGCGGCTGCGTTGGCTGGCGGCGCTGGCGTTGATCGGGATGATCGGCGGCGGGTATGCGTGGTGGACGATGCGCCATTGGCAACCGGCGCGCGCGGCCTATGCAATGCAGGGCGCGATTATCGGGAATAGCGATGGCGATGTCGATTTTGCCTCGATCAAGGCGATCGGCGCCAATTTCGTTTATGTCGAAGCATCGGCCAGTGCGTTTGCGCGCGATCCCGCCGTGGTCAAGAACCTCGATGGTGCGCGCGTAGCCGGGGTGCAGGTCGGCGCTTTGCACAAATACGACCCGTGCCAGCCGGCCGACAAACAGGCCGCCAATTTCGTCACCGTTGTGCCACGCGATGCCAAAATGTTGCCGCCCGCGGTCGAGTTGGAACAATTGGCTGAGGATTGCCCGGTAAAGGTCACCGATGCCGCGGTGATCAGCGAATTGATGACCTTTCTCAACCAGATCGAGACGCACACAGGCAAGGCGGCGATTCTGAAACTGGGCACAAATTTTGAAACGAAATACCATATCGCCCACGCCATCGACCGCAATCTGTGGCTCAGCCGCGACCGGGTCGAGCCGGAATATGGCGGGCGGCCATGGGCGATGTGGACCGCCAATTCCGGCCTGATCAACACCGCGACCGACCAGCCCTTGCGTTGGGTGGTGGTGCAGCAGTAAACCTGCGGCCCATGAACACACCGCCCATGATTGACAAAGCCGCGCTCATCGCCGCCGCCTGCGCGGCGTCCTCCCGCGCCTATGCACCGTATTCGCAGTTCCACGTGGGCGCGGCGTTGGGCTTTGCCGATGGGACGGTGGTGACCGGGGCGAATGTCGAAAACGCGTCCTATGGCCTCGCGCTTTGTGCCGAAACGGTGGCTGTGGCGCGGGCGATGGCCGATGGCGCACGCGGCGGTTTGGTGGCGGTGGCGGTAATCGGCGGCAGGCCCGGTGGGGATGGCGAAGCGGTGCCCGGTCCAGGCGCGGTGACACCTTGCGGGCGATGTCGCCAGGTGTTGAACGAGATCGCGCAATTGGGCGCCACCGACCCTGTGGTGTGGAGCGTGTCCGCCCATGGTGTGCTGGAAATGCGTTTGTCCGAACTGTTGCCTTTGGCGTTTGGCCCGGCCAATCTGATCTGACCCCTTGCGTCAGGCTTGCCGAAAATCGAGACTGCCGCGCCGTTCGGTGAATTTCCAAACGCCATCCTGATAGACCAATCGGTCGGCATAGCTGCCAACCAGCGGTGGCTTGGCTGACTGGATTGGCAAACCGCCATCGTCTGCCTCGCTGGCGGTGAACAGCAGGATCTGGCTGCTGGCCGTCGCGGTGATGCCATCCGCCGCCACATCGACAAGGATATTGGCGACAATGTGCCGACTGGCCCGCGCTGGCCGAGCGAGAAATCCGGCCAGGATCGCTGCGCGCCCCTCGGTAAAGCTGTCTGGTGCAATTGGGCGGCTCATCCGGCCATCCTCGGTATACAGCGCCGCCACCGCATCCCAGCGCGCGGCATCGTTCAGCGCAGCGTAGCGCGTGATCAGGCGGGCGATAGCGTGGTCGTGCAACAGGCGGTCAAGATCAGTCATGGTAGAGCAGCCTAGCGGGTTTTTAGCGGGCAGGGCAGGGGGTATTACCCCCTGCACCCCGTTCCGTGATTCGGCGCGAAGGCGTTAGCCCTCGCGCCGCATAGATCGTCAATCGTTAAACCCTTCGCGCGCCCGGCTGTTATCCGCCACAATGGGCTGGCCGGTCACGGGGTGGGGATAGTGGAACGGCACAACGTCGGTTGCGGGCCACAGGCGCGGCGCCGGTTCGACCGGCGCATCGGGGCCGAGGGGGTCGGTGGGATAGAGCGTGGTCAGCATCGGCAGATAGTCGATCTTGGTCTTGGCCCAACCCTCGGCAAAGCTGCCATGCCAGAACGGGTAATAGCGCAGCGCCTTGATCTTCCAAACGAGGTCGCCCGCCGCATTGGCCTCGCGCACGAACTCGTTTTCGTAGATGCCACCTTCCCACCAGGCGCGCTGATCGCCCTTGGCGGTTTCGTGGAGCCCTGCCTGCATCATCGAGCGGCCGCGGACAAAGGCGCTCTTGCGGTCGGGCGCGACGTCGATGACCATCTGGATTTGCGGATGTTCGAGCAGCCAGCCATAAATCGGACCATTATGGCCTTGGGTGAACCGGGCCTGGAACCGTTCGATATACAGACGGCGGATACCCGCCTTGCCCCTGTAGATACCGCCGAGAAACCATACTTCGCCATCATCGGCGAACAGGTCGACCACTTCATTATACTGGGATTTGTCGATCAAATAGCCGTAGGTGTACTGAACCCGGCGGATCTGGTTGACATCCTGTTCGATGGCCAGATCGTGCTCGACTTTTTCGAGGCGTGCGGCCAGGGCCGCGATGGAAATCTCGGTCATGATACTCTCCCAAGAGTGCGGCGTCGGGCCAATGGCTGGACCGGTTTCACCGAATCTACTGACGCGAATGCGATAACTTCGCGAATGCGAAACGCAAAGCGGGAAATCAGGATTACTGACAAAATTTGAGCGGACGCGAGTTCCCTCTTGCCCAAAGGGGATGGTTGGCCGCATGTTGTCAGTAACACATAACATTTCGTGGGTCGAAACGACCGATACGCGATGAAGGGATGACGATGAAGGCCTGGGTGCTGCGCAAAGGGGCGGTAAGCCTCGATTCGATGGAATTGGTTGAACGCGATATGCCAACCCCGGGGCCGGGCGAGGTATTGGTTCGTGTGCGCGCCTGCTCGCTCAACTATCGCGATCAGGCGATGGTGCGCGGCCTGTATATCGGTGGCCCGGTGGCGGATGATATCGTGCCCTTGTCCGATGGGGCGGGCGAGGTTGTCGCGCTGGGCGGTGGTGTAACGGGCTTTGCCGTGGGCGACCGGGTAGCCGGCATCTTTTTCCAGAACTGGATCGATGGAGCGCCGAACCCCGGTGTCGGCCCGGCCTTGGGCGGTAATGGTGCGCCCGGCATGTTGGCTGAATATGTCGCTTTGCCGGCCAAGGGCGTGGTGCATATTGCCGCCTCGCTCAGCTATGAGGAGGCAGCGTGCCTGCCTTGCGCGGGCGTGACCGCATGGAACGCCTTGATGGCTGGCCCGCGCGCCGTCGCCCTGGGGCAGAGCGTGCTGGTGTTGGGCACGGGCGGCGTATCGTTGCTGGCTTTGCAGATCGCCAAGGCAGCGGGCGCCCGCGTTGTCGCCACCAGCGGCAGCGAGGCCAAGCGTGCCCGTGTTGCGGCACTGGGCGCCGATGCCACGGTCAATTATCGCGAGACGCCGGAATGGGGCACGGCGGCGGCGGCATTGGCTGGCGGCGGGATCGATCATGTTGTCGAGGTCGGCGGTGCCGGCACGCTGGCGCAATCGATCGCGGCGGTGGGCTTTGCCGGCGAAGTCGCGCTGATCGGCGTGTTGACGCGTGAGGGCGATACATCGCCGCACGGGCTGATGTTCAAAGGCGCCAGCCTTCGCGGCATTTTCGTCGGATCGCGTCGGATGGCCGAGG
>CAIOKP010000074.1 GCA_903858875.1 uncultured Sphingomonadales bacterium | reverse complement strand
AGGCTCGCCATAGCCGCCGTGCCCTTGCGCTGATCGACGGGATCGTAGACCGGCTTGCTGCGCGAGCCGTCGTCGACCACCACCGCGGCGGAGGAAGTTTCGACATGGCTGGCGAGAAAATCCTCGAGTTCCGTGTAGAAGCGGTTCTGCGCCTGGCCGGCCTGCAGGTCGAGGAAGCCCAGCATCAAGGATCCGGTGCGTCGCTTTGCCGCTGTGTCGGGGGATTTGTTCGACAAGGTCGTCAACCTATGCGTTCGACCGGGCAAGATGTGCGTGAGCGAAATGGCGGCACTCGACGCACGTGGCGGCACGGGCAAGGCCGGCGCCTACAACGTCGCCGCGCTGACCTATGACAAGTATGGGCGCGAAAGCGTGACCCCGATGATCGCTGGCCGCCAAAGCGCGACCGACAAGGCGTTCGTCCGCGCCATTTGCGTCCCCAAGGGCGTTGCCAACCCGTTGCCCGCGGATCCGGCCGCCGCCGCCGCGAAGCTGAGCCTTGCCTCGCCTTCGCGCCCCCCCCTTTCCTGATTGCGAGATCGATCCCATGATCCCGACACATTCGCACTGGACACCGCTGCTGGGCCGCCTCGGCCTTGACGCGATCCCGACCGAGCCCATCGTGCTGGTCACCTTTGCCGGCGTCGCCACAGGCGGCCTCGCGCTGGTGGCTGCGCTCACCTATTTCCGCCTGTGGAGCTATCTCTGGAAGGAGTGGTTCACCAGCGTCGATCACAAAAAGATCGGGATCATGTATATGATCCTTGGTCTGGTGATGTTCCTGCGCGGCTTTGCCGACGCATTGATGATCCGTGGCCAGCAAGCGATGGCCTTCAACGGTAACGACGGCTACCTCAACTCGCACCACTTTGATCAGGTCTTCACCGCCCATGGCGTGATCATGATCTTCTTTGTCGCGATGCCCTTTGTCACCGGCCTGATGAATTACATCGTGCCGTTGCAAATCGGCGCGCGCGACGTGTCGTTCCCGTTCCTGAACAATTTCTCGTTCTGGATGACGGCGGGCGGCGCGGTACTGGTGATGCTCTCGCTCTTCCTCGGTGAGTTTGCGCGGACCGGCTGGCTGGCCTATCCGCCGCTGTCAGGCATCGCCTATAGCCCGGATGTCGGCGTCGATTACTACATCTGGTCGTTGCAGATCGCGGGTATCGGGACGACGCTGTCCGGCGTCAACCTGATCGCCACGATCGTCAAGATGCGTGCCCCCGGCATGGCCATGATGAAGATGCCGGTGTTCACCTGGACTGCTCTGGTCACCAACATCCTCATCGTCGCGGTCTTCCCGGTGCTGACTGTGGTGCTGGCGCTGCTCGGCCTTGACCGCGTGTTCCACACCAACTTCTTCACCAACGATTTTGGCGGCAGCCCGATGCTGTACGTCAACCTGATCTGGATCTGGGGCCACCCAGAGGTGTATATTCTGGTCTTGCCGGTGTTCGGCGTGTTCTCGGAAATCACCGCGACGTTCTGTTCGAAGCGTTTGTTCGGTTATTCCTCGATGGTCTACGCCACCTGCGTCATCGGTATTCTGTCCTATGTCGTGTGGTTGCACCACTTCTTCACGATGGGTTCGGGCGCCAGCGTCAACAGCTTCTTTGGCATCACAACGATGGTGATCTCGATCCCTACCGGCGCCAAGTTGTTCAACTGGCTGTTCACGATGTACCGTGGCCGTATTCGCTTTGACCTGCCGATGATGTGGACTGTCGCTTTTATGCTGACCTTCACCATCGGCGGCATGACTGGCGTGATGCTGGCCGTGCCCCCTGCCGACTTTGTGCTGCATAACTCTGTGTTCCTGATCGCCCACTTCCACAACGTCATCATCGGCGGCGTGGTGTGGGGCGTGTTTGCCGCGATCAACTATTGGTGGCCCAAGGCGTTCGGCTTCAAGCTGAACCAGTTCTGGGGCAAGGTCAGTTTCTGGTGCTGGGTCCCCGGCTTCTGGCTGGCTTTCACCCCGCTCTACGCGCTGGGCCTGATGGGCGTGACCCGCCGGACCCGCGTGTTCGACGATCCGACGTTGCAGCCATGGTATATCGCGGCAGGGCTGGGCAGCTTGCTAATCGCTGCCGGTATTGGCGCGATGCTGCTGCAATTCGGCATCTCGATCTGGAAGCGTGAAGAGTACAAGGACGAGAGCGGCGACCCTTGGGGCGGCCGTACTCTCGAGTGGGCAACCAGCTCGCCGCCGCCGGAATACAACTTCGCGTTCACGCCAAAGATCCACGAGATCGACGCATGGGCCGACATGAAGGCGGCCGGCGTTCAGCGTCCGACCGACGGGTTCCGCGCCATCCTGATGCCGCGCAACACTTGGGCTGGTATCGTGCTGGCCGGTATGGCCACGGTCTGCGGTTTTGCACTGATCTGGCAAGTCTGGTGGCTGGCGGTTCTGATGCTGGTCACGGTGGTTGGCACCGCGATCTTCCACACGTTCAACTATGACCGCAGCTTCCATATCCCGGCCGAACATATCGCCGAGGTTGAAGCCGCTCGCACGGCCCAACTGGCCGCGCTGAATAAGGGAGCCGCAGCATGAGCACGGCTGAACTGACGGGTCGCTATTACGACCTGCACGAACACGACCACCCCGAAGGCGCCAGCACCGCGCTGGGCTTTTGGCTCTACTTGATGAGCGATTGCCTCATCTTCGCCATGTTGTTCGCAACCTTTGCCGTGCTCGGAGGCAATTATGCCGCCGGGCCGGGGCCAAAGGATCTGTTCGACTTGCCGCTGGTCGCGGTGAACACCTCGATGCTGCTGTTCAGCTCGATCACCTATGGCTTTGCCATGATCGCGATGCAGAATGGCAAGCTGCGCCAAACGCAGGCTTGGCCGATTGTTACCGGCCTGTTCGGTCTTGCCTTCCTTGGCATCGAATTGACGGAGTTCCGCCACCTCATCGAAGAAGGCGCCGGGCCGCAACGTAGCGCGTTCTTGTCGGCGTTCTTCACACTGGTCGGCACGCATGGTTGCCACGTGACGTTCGGTATCATCTGGTTGACCACGTTGTTGGTGCAATTGGGCAAGCATGGCTTGACTGCTGCCAACCAGCGCCGCCTGATGTGCCTGTCGCTGTTCTGGCACTTCCTCGACGTTGTGTGGATCGGCGTCTTCACCTTTGTTTATCTGATGGGAGTGCTCCGCTGATGGCCGACCATTCACACGCCGACGATCATGGCCATGGTCACGATCACGGCCCGGCGTTTCACGCCTCGTTCCGCGATTATGCCACAGGGTTTATCCTGTCGGTCATCCTGACCGCCATCCCGTTCTGGCTGGTGATGAGCGGCGCGATTGCCGACAAGCAAATCGCCGCCATCGTGATTACCGCCTTTGCCGCGGTACAGATCGTCGTTCACATGATCTACTTCCTGCACATGAGCGGCAAGATCGAGGGCGGCTGGAACCTGATGGCGATGCTGTTCACGCTGTTGCTGGTGGCGATTGTGCTGTCCGGTACGCTGTGGGTGATGTTCCATCTCAACGCGAACATGATGCCGACGATGCCCAAAGCGGACGGCATGGGCTGATGCTCCTGCCCGTTTCGGGGTGGCAGATGGGGCGGCGCCGGGGAAACCCGGTGGCCGCCCTGCTGCTTTTGGGGCTGTTGCTATGCGCTGCCGGGTTTGCGGCGCTGGGTTTTTGGCAGGTAAAGCGGCTGGCTTGGAAACAAGCGCTGATCACCCATGTCGAGGCGGCTACCCATGCCGCGCCGGTCGATGCCGACACCCTGCCCGCCACGCCTGCGCCCGACGCATTGGCCCATCTCGAATATCGCCGGGTTGCCGTGGCCGGAACATTTGATCGT
>CAIOKP010000073.1 GCA_903858875.1 uncultured Sphingomonadales bacterium | reverse complement strand
GTGGCGCAGCCCTCGATGTGGGCAATGCAGAAGCTGATGGGGCGTAAATCCACCGTCGGCCCTGCTGCCCACCGTGGCACTGCCATCGAGGCCGGTGTCGAGATGGGATTGTTTGATCCCGCCGCTTCCATTGAGGCTTGTCAGGATCTGGCGCTTGCCCGGTTCAACCAGCTGACCGCGCTGTCGGGAAATCCCGGGATCGACAAGGAACGCGCGGCCATTGCTCCGGCTGTCGCTGTTGCCCTTGCCGAACTGCGCCAATACGGCGTGCCGCAAGCCGCCGACGGCAATCGCCAGCACCGCATTGAAGTTGCGCTGCCCGGCGTACCCGTACCGTTCATCGGGTGGCTCGACTTCTGGTTCCCAGACCACGGCATCATCGTCGATCTCAAAACCCAGCTGAGGCTTTCGTCCAAGATCTCGGACCCGCATGCCCGCCAAGGCGCGATCTACCACGCTGCCCACGGCAATGCCGAGATCCGCTTTGCTTACGTCACGCCCCAGAAGGTCGGTGTCTATCGTCTCGAGGATCCCCGGTCGCACCTCGCGCAGGTGGTGAGCATTGCTCAGTCGATCGAGCGCTTCCTGTCGTTGTCGGACGACGGCGCAGAACTGACCCGGTCGCTCTCACCGGACTTCGACAGCTTTTACTGGAACGACGCGGCCGCTCGCCAAGCGGCTGAGGAGATTTGGGGATCATCCCCCGAAGGCGATGCCGCCTGCCTGAACGCGGCTCACTGAGAGAAGAGGAAACAGGATCATGGGTTTCATGACGCCCCCGTCATCGGGCGGGGATTTCAAGGTGTTTGTCTCGTACAATGCGAAGGCAGGCCGCTGGTACACCAAGCGCGACGGCAAGGATGAGCCGCAGTTCGAGGTCACCGACATGACGGCGGTGTTCGACATGCCGGGCCTCAAGACCGGCTGGTTCAAGTTCTCCGCCGGGGTTGCGCCGGAAAAAGTGATGGACCCTTCGTTCACCGTGGCGGCCGCCAATCCCGGCCAGGACTTCAAGCGCGGATTCATGCTCGACCTGTTCAGCGACAAGAACCTGCTCGGAGTCCGGGAATTCTCGTCCACCGCCGGCATCGTCATCGACGCGATGAACGACCTCTACGACGCCTGGATGGCCGCGCCTGAAGTGGCCACCGGCCAGTTGCCGGTCGTGCGCTGTGTCGGCGTCCACCCCGTCACCAACAAGCACGGCACCAACTACCAGCCCAAGTTCGAGATCGTCGGCTGGACGGCACGCCCCGAGGCGTTTGGTCACAATGACCAGCTCATGCCCGCAGCAACGCCTCCGGCGCCTGCCGCGCCCGCAACGCACATGCCGCCGCCCACGGCCGCTGCGCCCGGCGCACCGCTGTTCTGAACTGTCAGATGCCGGGCTGGTGCGGTGGCCCGGCATCCCCCCGTTCATCCCCCTGCAGAAAGTGGCCCTGGCCGCCATGGCGCGTCGCATTGAAACCGGCAGCATCGATATCGAGGCGATCAAGGATCAGTATCCGCTGGCCGATGCGGTGCGCCGCCATCTGGTGTTGAAGCGCCGGGGCCAGACGCTGGTGGGCTTATGTCCCTTCCACATGGAGCGCACGCCATCCTTCACCGTCTATCCGCAGGAAGAGCGGTTCCATTGCTTCGGTTGCGCGGCTCACGGTGACATCTTCGATTTTCTTCACCATCAGGAAGGCCTCGATATCCGCGCTGCGGCCGAGCAGCTGACGGGCGGCACAGTCCCGGTCATGTCGGAGACCCGGGTCGCCGAGCTCAAGGCTCGCCAAGCACTGTTCGAGACCGAGCAGGCGATGCGCCGCGATGCCGCCATGCGCCAGGCACGCGAGCGCTGGATTGCCGCGGACCCCACTTACACCAGTCATCCCTATTTGACCGCCAAGGGCATCAGGCCCAATGGCACGCGCCTAGACGGCGCCCATATTCTCGTTCCACTCCACGGGGCCGACGGTAAGATCCAGTCGCTGCAGACGATTGATCCTGCCGGCCACAAGCTGTTCTGCTCCGACCTGCCGACAGCAGGCGGCCTGTTCGTCATTGGACAGAAGTTCACCGAGGCTGCGGGTCCGGTCCTCGTCTGCGAGGGCTTTGCCACCGGCGCCACGCTGCATGAAGCCACCGGCCATACCGTCGTCGTCACGTTCAATGCCGGTAACCTCGCCAAGGTCGCCGAGAGGCTCGTAGCAACCCATTCCGGCAGACACTGGATCGTGGCGGGCGATGATGATCGCGGCAAGGCCAAGAACCCCGGGCGCGAGGCGGCAATTGCCGCTGCCTACATTCTTGGTTGCCGGGCCGCGTTTCCATCGTTCCCAGCCGCCAGTGTTGGCACCGACTTCAACGACATGGCTGCGCTCTCAGGCATGAATGCCGTCAGGGCCTCGCTGGAGGCCAACTGCGCACCGGGTGACAGTACCGTCTGCCCGGACGTATTCGAGACACTCAGCCTTGATGAGATCGTGAACATGCCGCCTCCACGGTGGCGGATCGAGGGCTTGATCCCCGAGCATGGGCTTGTGCTCCTGTACGGCAAGCCCGGAGAGCATAAGACCTTCCTGTCCATCGATATGGACCTGCGCATTGCCTATGGCCTTGATTGGCATGGGCGCGCTGTCCAACAAACCGGGGTCCTCTACATCGCTGGAGAGGGCCGTTTCGGCATCGGCCAGCGCATCAAGGGCTGGCGCAAGAAGCATGGCCTAGAGGGCGTGAATGCGCCCTTCAAGCTGCTCCCCGTCGCGGTGCACATGCTCGATCCCGCCAGTGTCGAGAAGCTGAAGCGGACGATCGACCAAGTCCGCGCTGAGGTCGATTTCGAGATTGGGATGGTCGTCATAGACACCGTGTCACGATCAATTCCGGGACAGGACGAGAATAGCCAAGAAGCGATGTCGCTATTCATCGATGCCTGCACCGAGATCCAGAACCATTGTGGTGGCACGGTCGTCGGCATCCATCACTCGGGCAAGGATGTGGATCGCGGTATGCGCGGATCCACCGTCCTGCTCGGGGGCTGCGATACCGCCATCCGCGTGGCCAAGGACGAAGATCATACGGTGCTGTCGGTCGAGAAGCAGAAGGACGGCGAGGAAATCGAGGACGTCCATTTCACCATGGATGTCGTCGACCTGACCACCGGCCTCGGGCCCGAGCAGAACACGCTGGTGCCGGTGCTGGGTGCCGGGGCGACGCCGATCGGTGAAAAGCGGCTCAGCTGGCACCAGATCCGTGAGATTTTCCAGGCCATCGACGAGGCGTGGCGTGCAGGTTCGCCTTGGTCGGTATTTCCCCATGCCCGACGCAAGGGCCGGTTCGCGGTGGACCTGATCTCCGACCAATACGGTGTCACCAAGCGCGAAGCGGAGGCCTCGATCACCCAGTGGCAGCAGCATGGTTACCTCGTCACCGAGGCCGGAAAATTTCACGGCAGGGCCTCTGGTCTCAAGGTCGTCAAGTACCTGGAGCCTGACAAATGAGCCCTGAAATCGCGTTGTCGGAAGCAGTCGGAAGCAAGGTTTTCCGTCAGTCGGAAGCCTGTCGGAAGGCGGCGGAAGCACGGTCGGAAGCAGTCGGAACGCGCAGTCGCTTCCCCCCCATACCCCCTAGGGGCTTCCGACAACGCCTAAGCGTGTCGTCAGCCTCATTTTTTATCAGTGAAAGGAGGGGCGCATGAAAGGCGCGCCACCGACCCGTCATGGTCAGATCAGCGACATGCAGGTCATCATCAACTGCGTCGACCAGCGCGGCCGCGAACTCGACCAGCAATGGGGCATCGGCCGCTTGTCCATGCTGGTGCCCATCGAGTGGGCCGAACGGTTTCGCGCCCAGCACAAGCTGTTCAACGCTGCTGTGTGGGAGTTCGACCTCAAGCTCGTTCGCCAGCACGGCGATGCGATGCTGCGGGCTTACGACAAGCTCGACCAGTTGGCCCGGGAAGCCAAGGGCGCACCGTTGCCGGTCGACCAATGGGAGTTCGAGACCGACGTTGGCCTCGTTATTCTGGTGCGCGACATTCGCGATACCGGCCGCGCCCAGCGTCACGGACGGGCGGCCCAGGTCTGGTCCGTCGACGAGATCGCAAACGTCATCCGGTGCCACCCGATCCTCGCCGCGGCGAAGGACGCGTTCCCCGGCGCGCAGGTGGTGAGCGTCCGTCCCAGCCGCACAACGCTCGATCAGCTCGATGACGAACTTTCGGACATCCCCTTCTGATGGAGATCCCGATGACCTGAACCCACCCCAGACCGGACGACAGTGGTCCGTACCGCCAAGCACAAAACCACTGCCGTCCGCACCGCGACCGATTCCATTTTCAGGAGAACAATCATGGATGTTCTGACTTTGCCTACCCCGTGCCGCGGCGCAATCACGCCGGTGCCAAGACCGGTCACAATCATGCGGGGATCAACCTTGGCCCTCGACCTTGGCACCAGCACCGGCTGGGCGTTGCAGACGGGCGACGACTTCATCTCGAGCGGCACCGTGTCGCTCAAGCACACCCGCTTCGATGGCGGTGGCATGCGGTTCCTGCGCTTTCGCCGCTGGCTCGAACAACTCGACCTCGATGCTGGCCCGATCGCTGCCGTCCACTTCGAAGAGGTGCGCCGGCATGTCGGGACCGATGCCGCCCATGTTTACGGCGGCCTGCTCGCCACGCTCAGCGCCTGGTGCGAGGAGCATCTGGTTGCCTACCAGGGCGTGCCGGTTGGGACGATCAAGCAGTTCATCGCCGGCAAGGGCAATGCCGACAAGGCGGCCGTCATTGCTGCGGTGCAGGCCAGAGGTTTTGCACCCGCAGACGACAACGAGGCTGATGCGATCGCCATCCTGCTCTGGGCCATCGAGACCCGTGGAGGTGTGCAATGACCAGCTGGTCCATTCTCGGCCACACCGCCAAGGTCCTCGAAGAGCGCCGCGATGATTATGGCGAGGCTGCCGACCAGTTCAAAGCCATTGCTGCGCGCTGGTCGATCACCCTCGATGTGCCGGTCACCCCGGCGCAAGTCGCGCTGTGCATGATCGATCTGAAGCTGAGCCGGCTCGCCTACGATCCGCGCCATGCTGACAGCGTCGTCGATGTCATCGGCTACGCTGCTTTGCTGAGGGAGGTCTGATGATGGGCCTGACCTCAAGCATTTACGGCGGCAGCACGCGCCGCGATCCCGAAACCGTGAAGCGTGATGGCTGGCGGGAGATGGGCCTTTTGGCGGTCTCCGCCTCCGACCCGCGCCTGACCTGGCCCGAGCGCGAACTGGTCCGTCAACTTGGGGAGAAGCTCTACGGCGGCCCCTCAAACACCAGGAGGTGAGCGATGGCAAAAGGCCGCAAACGCAAGGCCGGAAAGCGGCACAGTTGCGGAAAACTGGTACAGCCCAGCGCTGCCGAAATCCAGCGCGAGGTCATGTCGACGGTGATCGAAGCCCGGCAGCGCCATTACGGTGTGACGGCCAGGCAGGCTCGGGACGAGCGATTGGGCACGGCACTGGGACGGTTGGCATTCATTGGTAGCATCACCGCTGAGCAATACGCTGCTGGTCAGAAATACGCCGAGATCTATTACCGGCATCATGCAGTGATGGGCTTGCCAATGCCGTTCCCGGCGTCTGTCACAGGGATATTGGCCAGCGAAGGTGTTCTCGGCGGTGTGGGCGTACATTTCAGCCAAGAGCTCGTCGAGAAAGTGCGGCGGCATTACGGGGCCGTGCTCACCGTGCTCGACCAATGCGACCGGGATTGCGAGGCTTCTCCTGGCCGAGCACCGAGTGTTCTGGTTTATCGGTTGGTCTGCATCGACGAGGATGCGGGAAACTGGCCGCAAGCAGGTCGCAGCAACCTCAGCTTTGCCCTTGATGCGCTGGCAGAGCTATTCGGTATTGCGCGGGAGAGTTACCGCAAAGTGCTGATCTAACGCCTTAAAAGCCTCGTTTTCCTTGTTTTCCTCGACGGATTTGGGCATTGTTCCGAAATAGAGAGTTGAGAACTGCGCCCGGAGCCTAGCCGCTTCCGGGCGTTGTTCGTTTCAGGCGCAGCGTGATGGCTGAACGACTTCGGGGACGCCAAGCAGTTGCGCAGCGCGTGCGACGATTACAGGCCGAGCCGCTCTGCCGGGACTGTGCTGCCAAGGGCATCGCCCGCGCGGCCACCGTGCCCGACCACATCGTGCCGCTGGCGCACGGCGGCAGCAACGACGATGCCAACATCCGCTGTCTCTGCCCTGACTGCCACTCGCAGCGGACCGCCGAGCAGTTCGGATTGCGCACGAGGGTGCGGGTCGGGTCGGATGGGTGGCCGGCGACGTGACCTGTACCCCCCAGGGGGTTTCGAATCCCTCTCGGCAGGCGAGGGAAACCGCGTTGGTCCAAAAATTCACACAACCGCGAGTTAGCGACCGGGGGTCAAAATGCAGAATTGGCCGGCAGACACAGTCGAGCGCAGGAGCGTTGCGGCACTGGTGCCCTATGCCAGAAATGCCCGCACCCACAGCGAGGAGCAGGTGGCGCAGATCGCCGCCTCGATCCGCGAATGGGGCTGGACGGTGCCGGTGCTCGTCGACGAAGATGGCGGCCTGATCGCCGGCCATGGCAGGGTGCTTGCCGCGCGCAAGTTGGGCATCGCC
>CAIOKP010000072.1 GCA_903858875.1 uncultured Sphingomonadales bacterium | reverse complement strand
GCGATAGTCCCACCAGCGATCACGATGACAGCCAAAAAGGCAAACAGGGCACCGGAAAGCCCAACGGCGGCGACCATGACGGCGACGACCATCACGGGAACGACCATCACGATGGTTGGTTCAACCGCTTTGGCATGGGCGACCATGACCACGGCCATGGCGCGTCCTCTGGTGCCACCGAAGTGCCGGAGCCTGGCACATTTGGGCTTGTCGGCGTTGGCTTGGCCGGACTGGCGCTCGCCCGGTATCGGCGGCGCAAAATGGCCAATGCCGATGCCGCACCGATCGACGGCGAGACCCTCGCGCCTGGCCGCGCCGATCCCGAAACCCCGCGGGAATAATCCCCAAAACATCCCGGCACACCACGGCCCTGCTCCCATTTGGAGCGGGGCCGTTCGCTTTTTGACGCGGGCGGGGTTGGCTTTGGCGCATGGGATGCGTTATGGGCCCGCGCCACGGGCTTGCGAATGCGGCGCCCAAACGGAGATTTAGCATGGGATTTCGCTGCGGGATTGTTGGTCTGCCCAACGTCGGAAAATCGACGCTGTTTAACGCGTTGACCGAGACGCAGGCGGCGCAGGCGGCGAATTATCCGTTCTGCACCATCGAGCCGAACGTCGGCCAGGTCGGCGTACCCGACCCGCGCCTCGACAAATTGGCTGAGATCGCAGGCAGCCAAAAGATTATCCCAACCCAGCTCGGCTTTGTCGACATCGCCGGCCTCGTGCGCGGCGCGTCAAAGGGCGAAGGTTTGGGCAACCAGTTCCTCGGCAACATTCGCGAGGTGGACGCCATCGTCCACGTGCTGCGCTGTTTTGAGGATGACGACATTCAGCATGTCGAAAACAAGGTCGATCCGGTGTCCGACGCCGATACGGTCGAAACCGAATTGATGCTGTCCGACCTCGAAAGCCTCGAAAAGCGCGTGCCCGCCGCCCAGAAAAAGGCGACGCAGGGCGACAAGGAAGCCAAAGTCGCCGCCTCCGTGCTGGGCCAGGCGCTCGAATTGCTGCGCGAAGGCAAGCCTGCCCGCCTCACCGTGCCCAAGGATGAGGACGAGGCACGCGTCTTCGCTCAGGCGCAATTGTTGACCGCAAAGCCGGTACTCTATGTCTGCAATGTGGACGAAGAATCCGCCGCGACGGGCAATGCGTTTTCCGAAAAAGTGTTCGCCAAGGCCAAGGCCGAGGGCGCCAACGCGGTCATCGTCTCCGCGGCGATCGAGGCTGACCTGGTCGGCATGGACCCGGCCGAGCGCATCGAATTTCTCGGCGAGTTGGGCCTGCATGAAACGGGCCTGGCCCGCATCATCCGGTCGGGCTATGAATTGCTCCACCTGTTGACCTACTTCACCGTCGGACCGAAGGAAGCACGCGCCTGGACCGTCCATGCCGGCGCCAAGGCCCCTGATGCGGCAGGCGAAATCCACTCCGACATGCAGCGTGGCTTTATCCGGGCCGAGACGATGGCGTTTGACGATTTTGTCAGCTTGGGCGGCGAAACCGCGTGCCGCGATGCGGGCAAGTTGCGGCAGGAAGGCAAGGAATATGTCGTGAAGGATGGCGACATTCTCCACTTCAAGTTCAACGTCTAAATCAAAGCGGTAGCGGCGGAGCGCGTGTGCGATTAAGACCGACGCGAGGCTGCAACAGCCGTCTGCTCAGGTGTATCTTATGACCCCATCGCTCCGCCCGCTTGTCGCTGCTGCCCTCACCTTCGCGCTATTGCCTTGCGGCGCGGCGGCGGCCCATGCGCCCTTGCGCAAGCCGGTGACTATTCTGGTTTCGATCGACGGCTTTCGCCCCGATTATCGCGCGCGCGGCGTGACGCCCAACCTCGACGCGCTGGCGGCGGGCGGGATCAGCGCAGCGATGCGGCCCTCGTTCCCGTCAAAGACGTTCCCCAACCACACCACGCTGGTGACGGGCCTCGTGCCCGACCGCAATGGCATCGTCGCCAATCGGATGCTCGACGCGCGCCGCCCCGGCGAAACCTTTACCATGGCGACCGAGGATGCGTTCTGGTGGGCGGATGCAGAGCCGGTGTGGATCGCCGCCGAAAAGGCCGGTATCCGTACCGCGACACTGTTCTGGCCCGGCGCCAATGTCG
>CAIOKP010000071.1 GCA_903858875.1 uncultured Sphingomonadales bacterium | reverse complement strand
CCTGTGACGACCCCGAAGAGGCCCGTACGATCGCCGCGCAGCTCTCGCGCCTCAACGATGAGCGCCGGGGCATCGAGATGGTCGTGCAGGAGGCCGCCGAGGCTCAGATCGCATCGCAACACAACCGCTCGGTGTTGGTCCTGGCCGGGCGGGGTTGGCACCCCGGCGTGATCGGGATCGTCGCTGGGCGGGTCAAGGAAAAGACGGGCAAGCCAACGCTGGTGATCGCGCTCGACGCCGATGAGGCGGGCAACGGCAAGGGGTCGGGCCGGTCTATACCGGGCGTTGACCTCGGCTCGGCCATTATTGCGGCGCGGGAACGCGGATTGCTCGTGGCCGGCGGCGGGCACGCGATGGCGGCAGGGCTGACCGTGGCGCCCGATCAATTGGATGCGCTGGGGGCATGGCTGGACGACCACCTCGCGTCGGCGGTGGCTAATGCACAGGGGCATAAGTCCCTGTTGCTCGATCTGGCTGTGGCGCCGCGCGGGCTACATCCCGATCTGGTCGAGACGCTGGAGACCGCCGGGCCATTTGGCATGGGCTGGGCCGCGCCGCGTGTCGCGGTGGGACCAGTGCGCCTGGTGAAGGCCGATCTGGTCGGTGCAGACCATGTGCGGTTGATCGTACGCGGCGATGATGGCGCCAGCTTCAAGGCGATGGCGTTTCGTGCGGGCGGGTCGGTCATGGGGCAGGAATTGCTCCACGGGGCGCGGGATCGGCGCCTGTGGCTGGCCGGGCGGGCACGAATCGACGATTGGGGCGCCCGCCGTCAGGCCGAGTTGCATATCGACGATGCCGCATGGGCAGATTGATCACATAATACTGAAATACTGTGATAAATTTCACGGTCGACAAAAATATGACGGTGCAGGCGATTTGTGGCTTGACCCCATCGCGACCTCTCCCTAAATGCGCGGCCTCACCCGGCGCAAGCCGGTGCGGCCCCTTCGTCTAGCGGTCTAGGACGCGGCCCTTTCACGGCTGAAACACGGGTTCGATTCCCGTAGGGGTCACCACCTCCCGCCCGGTTCCATTGCGGACCGGGCCGGGCGGAGTGCCAGAATCGGTACAGGGTACGGCTCGGCTTGTAATTCACAAGATGATGCTCTTTATCGGCCCCTTCGTCTAGCGGTTAGGACGCGGCCCTCTCACGGCTGAAGCACGAGTTCGATTCTCGTAGGGGTCACCAAAGTACAGCGCGAGCGCGCCCTTTTCCCCGTCCATTTTTACCCTTAGGCGCGCCGCTTGGGTTGGGCATTGCCAACTGACATTAATCTGTCACACAGCCAGCGCAAGGCGTTGGGCCAAGCCCAACAGGTGGCGCAAGGCAGGTGGACGGTTCATGAACAAAAGTGCGATTCCCTGGCCGGCCATCGTCCTGGCAATCATCGGCCTCGTTCTGCTACGCCTGGCTGGTGTTGGGACTTTAACGCTCGCATTGACGACTGTTGTCTGGGCGTCATCATTGACCGCCGGATGGTGGAGGATGGCCGACGCCCTGCCCGGTGTGCCGCAGGCCTTCGCCGACAAATTGCGCACGCCGCGGATCGATAGCCATGCCGTGGCACGAAACGCCATCGACGCTACTATCGAAGCGATCAGCGTACCTTTGCTGATCACCGACCATCACCTCATTTTGGCCGCCAATGGTGCCGCCCGTGCGGCGCTAGGCGCCTATATTGTAGGACAGGCGCCCCGTATTGCGCTGCGCCATCCCGACGCGGTGAAGCTGCTCGATGCGCCAGAGGCGGAGGGTGTGCCGTCCTCGGTTTCGATCAGCGGCCTGACCGGCAGTGGTAGCCTGTGGCAACTTAGCCGCAGCCGTATTGCCGAAGGACAATGGGTGATCGAACTGCGCGACCGTACCTCAGAGGCCGATATCGGGCGCGCCCAAACCGATTTCGTCGCCAATGCCAGCCACGAATTGCGCACGCCCTTGTCGTCGATCATCGGCTATGTCGAGACGATTGCGGATGACCCCGGCCGGCTCGATGTCACGACCACCCAGCGTTTCCTTGGCACGGTATTGCGCGAGGCGCGGCGGATGCAAAGTTTGGTGTCCGACCTGATGTCGCTGTCGCAACTCGAGGCGGAGAAACACGATGCGCCGACAACGCGGATCGAGTTGGGGCAACTGGCGTCGCGCGTGGTGGGAGAATTCGCACCGCCGCCCGGTGGTGACGTTCGGGTCGAGCTTGCCCTGCCGGACCAAGCGCTGGAAGTCGCCGGCGATGTGAAACAGATTGAGCAATTGTTGCGCAACCTGATCGACAATGGCCTCAAATATGGCGACGCGGATCAACTCGTCTCCGTCACAGTGAAGCCCGCCCCGCGCGGGATGGCGGAATTCGCCGTCGTTGATCGCGGCCCCGGCATTGCGCCCAATCATTTGCCGCACCTCACCCGGCGATTTTACCGCACTGATCCCGGGCGCAGCCGTGCGGCCGGGGGCACCGGCCTTGGGCTGGCCATCGTCAAGCACATCGTCGAACGCCACCGGGGCAAGCTGGATATTGCCAGCACTTTGGGGGTTGGCACGACGGTGTGCGTGCGATTGCCGCAAGTGAAACCCGGGAAATCGGAAAAGCAGGGCACATTGTCATAGTCTTGTCATGCAAGGCCGTCACATGGCGGTCGAGTGGTAGTACTAGCCGATATTGTACGCTGGGTCTTGCGTGGCTTTTCTGGTCTGTAT
>CAIOKP010000070.1 GCA_903858875.1 uncultured Sphingomonadales bacterium | reverse complement strand
GTGGGAAAAGAGAGGGTCAGCTGACATGGACATGCATATATACGGGCAGAAATACGGCAAGCTAGTCACCTGTTGCTGTTGCTGTAGGGCAGGGTCCATGGGGTGGCGGTGTGTGTCGATGGCGAAGGGGTCGGCCGCATCCTCGTCGCTTTCGACGATATTTACGCCCATTTCGCTGATCGCGGCCATGATGTCCTCGATCTGCTCGGACGACATCTGGTCTTGGGGCAACGCCTCGTTCAGCTCGTCGTAAGTGATCACCCCGCGCCGCTTGGCACGGGCGATCAGCTTTTTGATCGACGCTTCGTTGAGGTCGATAAGCGGCGCATCGCCACCATCAGCCTTGTCCACACCAGACATCTCGCCGCCAGAAATCTCTTCGTCCATCATTCCGCCATTTTGTTGGGTGTATCCCCCGAGGCCGAAACCTCGTCAGACAAACCTTGCGCACCAGCCATGTGCCGCATGCGCGAATCAAATTCCAGTTTTCTTAGCCGCAGCCTCTGCTGTTCGGCAAAGGCGCTTTCCGACATTTCGCGTTCGAACCGTTCCGTCGCCTCCGCCAAAGCCGCTTCAATCGCCGGCCGTTCAACCAGAACGGCGATGACATCGCCGAGTTCCGCCTGCGCCCGATCCGACGTCGCGGTATCGTCCAGAAAGGCGAATGATACACCCGTTTGGTCGAAAAACTGCGGCAATACTAGTCCCCTGGAGGCGCATATGGTGATGATCGCAGAGGTTTCAAGCATTTCTCCTGAATCGAAATGATCGAGCATCGCCTCAATCCGTCGATCTCTCGCCGCAAGGCCTGCCAAAAGTTCGGCATAGGCGGCAATTGCATATGGGTGACGGGCAAGACCGACCACCACTGCCTCGGTCAAGGCCAAGCGTGTCGCATCCCCCATCGGCCGCGCCAGACGCGCCGATGTCTCGGGCAAAGGGTCGGTCGGCGGCGCATCCCGCCAATTGCCGCGCGCACCATTGCGTGGCGGCGTCCGGCGCGGCTGAAACGGTGGGCGCTGGCCGCCAAAATTGTTTTCGCGGCGGGGAAAGGCAAAGTCGGAAAACTTTTCCAGCAAGTCCCGCCGATACATCGCCTTGATGTCCTGATCGGCAATCGTCTCGACATGGGCCAGCAACCGCGCCTTCAACCCCGCTTTCGCCTCCGGGCTGTCGGTGGGCTGCGCATCACGCTCGTGCGTCCACAGCGTGTCGAGCAATCCTTGCGATTCGCTCAGCACCTGTTCCATCGCGGCGGCCCCACGCGCCTTGATCAAATCGTCCGGGTCCTGCCCCTGCGGCATCCGCACGATACGCAAGGAATGGCCCGGCCGCAGTAACGGCAGCGCTCGCGTCACCGCGCGCATCGCCGCCCGTTGCCCCGCCGCGTCGCCATCGAAACACAGCAAGGGCATATCGACCAACCGCCACAGCATCTCGATCTGTGTCTCGGTCAGGGCCGTGCCCAGCGGCGCCACCGCATCGTCAAACCCGGCAGCGGCCAGCGCGATGACATCCATGTACCCCTCGACGACAATCAGCCGCCCCGTCCGCCGCGACGCCGCCCCGGCGCGGTGGTGGTTGTACAGCGTCCGCCCCTTGTCGAACAACGGCGTGTCGGGGGAATTGAGGTATTTGGGCGCGCTGCCCTGTCCGCTGGACTTGGCCTTGTCCAAAATGCGCCCGCCAAAGGCGATCACCCGCCCGCGCGCATCGTGGATGGGCAGCATCAGCCGCCCGCGGAACCGGTCGTACGGCTCCTTTTCGTCCACCACGATACGCAGACCCGCCTCGATCAGCATCGCGTCGGGGAACTGGGGCAGGGCGGCTTTCAACGCCTGCCGCCCTTCCGGCGCATAGCCAAAGCCGAATTCGCGCGCGATGGCCGGACCAAACCCGCGTGTCCCCAAATAGGCTTGCGCCTGGGCGCCCTCCGGCGTTGCCAATTGCTGGACAAACCAGCTTTGCGTCGCGGCCATCACATCGTGCAGGCTCTTTTGCTGCTCCACCCGTTGTGCCGCGCGCGGGTCGGCTGCGGGCATTTCCATACCCGCCTCCTCGGCCAATTGCTTGACCGCATCCATGAAGGACAGGCCCCGCTGGTCGGTCATCCAGCGGATCACATCGCCATGCGCGCCGCAGCCAAAGCAGTGGTAGAACCCTTTTTCATCGTTGATCGTGAAACTGGGCGTTTTTTCATTGTGGAACGGGCAACACGCCTTGAACTCCCGCCCCGCCTTGGTGACGCGCGTCGTCCGCCCGATCACGCCGGACAGCGTGATGCGGCCGCGTAACTCGTCCAGCCATTGCGGGGTGAGGCTCATGCCTGTTACGCCAGCGCGGCCTTGACCAGCCCGCTGGCCTTGCCCATGTCGATCTGGGTGCCGTGCTGCGCCTTTAGCGCGGCGACGACCTTGCCCATATCCTTGATGCTGGTCGCGCCGACTTCGGCCTTGATCGCCTCGATCGCGGCCTTCACCGACGCTTCGTCCATCTGCTGTGGCAAAAAGGTTTCGATTACTGCAACCTCTGCGGCCTCGGCGTCGGCCAGTTCCTGCCGGCCGCCCTGTTCGAACATAGTGATCGATTCGCGGCGCTGCTTCACCATCTTTTGCAGCACGTCGACCACCAGCACATCGTCATCCGGCAGCGTCGTCGCGGTGCGCAATTCGATGTCCTTGTCCTTCAATTTGGCGAGGATCAGCCGGACAGCGGCCAGACGCGGCTTATCGCCCGACTTCATGGCGGCCACTTGCGCAGCCTTGATCGAATCGCGGATCATTTTATCTGTTTCCCATGGAATTGCGCGGGTCTACGCCGCAAAGAAGCCAGCTTAGCGGGGATTTTCGATTTTTCCTAGGTTGACGCAGGCGAAGGTGAGGTCTAGCTGCCGGGCCTTAGCACCTATCACCGAAAACAACCCACGGAGCGCCTTCCTATGGTAGACCCCGCAACTTCGCTTGCGCCCGCTTTACAGGGGAAGGCTCCCGCCGGCGCCACCGCTGTTCTAGTGCTGGCCGACGGGCATGTCGCATGGGGCCGCGGCTTTGGCACGACCGGCAGCGCGGTCGGCGAGGTGTGTTTCAACACCGCCATGACCGGCTATCAGGAAGTGATGACAGATCCGAGCTATGCCGGGCAAATCGTCACTTTCACCTTTCCGCACATCGGCAATGTCGGCGTCAATGACGAAGACCTCGAATCGCAGGTCGATGGCGCGGTCGGCTGCCTCGTGCGTGAGGATGTGACCGAACCGTCGAACTTCCGCTCCGAAGCCGGTTTTGGCGCCTGGCTGAAGTCCAAGGGCAAGATCGGCATTTCCGGCATCGACACCCGCGCCTTGACCCGCCGCATCCGTATGAGCGGCGCGCCCAACGCGGTGATCGCGCATGATCCGAACGGCAAATTCGACCTGCCGCAACTGATGGCCCGTGCCCGCGATTGGCCGGGTTTGAAAGGCATGGACCTGGCCAAGACCGTCACCCGCAAGGGGAACGAGGCATGGGAAGGTTCGACCTGGGCGCTGGGCAAGGGTTTTGGCCGTTCGCCGCATTCGCCGCTGCCGCATGTTGTGGCGGTGGATTATGGCGCGAAGGACAATATCTTCCGCCGGCTTGTGAAAGCCGGGGCGCAAGTGACTGTTGTACCGGGTGAAACTTCGCTCGATGCGATCCTCGCGCTTAATCCTGCGGGCGTCTTTCTGTCGAACGGGCCGGGCGATCCGGCCGCGACGGGGGGGTACGCGGTGCCGGTCATTCGTGGCCTGCTGGATCGCGATGTGCCGATCTTTGGCATTTGCCTCGGGCACCAGATGCTGGCGCTCGCCGCCGGCGCGCAGACGATCAAGATGCATCAGGGCCATCGCGGTGCCAACCACCCCGTCAAGCGCGTTGCCGACGATGTGGTGGAGATCACCTCGATGAACCACGGTTTCGCGGTGGATAATTCAGCGCTGCCCGATACGGTGGTCGAAACGCATGTGTCGCTATTCGATGGCAGCAATTGCGGGATCGCGGTGAAGGGCAAACGCGCCTTCAGCGTGCAATATCATCCAGAGGCGTCGCCTGGGCCGATGGACAGCTTCTACCTCTTCCAGAAATTCATTGAGAGCCTTGCCTGATGCCGAAGCGGACAGACATCTCCTCGATCCTCGTCATTGGGGCGGGGCCTATCATCATCGGTCAGGCTTGCGAGTTCGATTATTCGGGCACGCAGGCGATCAAGGCGTTGAAGGAGGAGGGCTATCGCGTCATCCTCGTCAATTCCAATCCGGCGACGATCATGACCGATCCGGACATGGCGGACGCGACCTATATCGAGCCGATCACGCCCGAAATCGTCGCGCGCATCATCGAAAAGGAACGCCCCGACGCGCTGCTGCCCACGATGGGCGGACAAACCGCGCTGAATACGGCGCTCAGCCTGTTCAATGACGGGACGCTGGAGAAATACGGCGTGCAGATGATCGGCGCCGATGCCGACGCCATCGACAAGGCCGAGGACCGCCAGCGGTTCCGCGAGGCGATGGATAAGATCGGTCTCGAATCCGCGCGTTCGGGCGTGGCGCATACGGTTGACGAGGCCTTTGCCGTGCTGGAGCGCACCGGCCTGCCATCGATCATCCGTCCGTCCTTCACGATGGGCGGCACCGGCGGCGGCATCGCCTATAACAAGGCGGAATTTGAAAAGATCGTGCGGAGCGGCCTTGAAGCCAGCCCGACGACCGAAGTGCTGATCGAGGAATCGCTGCTCGGTTGGAAGGAATACGAGATGGAGGTCGTGCGCGACCGCCATGACAATTGCATCATCATCTGTTCGATCGAAAACGTCGATCCGATGGGCGTGCATACTGGCGATTCGATCACTGTCGCGCCCGCGCTGACGCTGACCGACAAGGAATATCAGATCATGCGCTCGGCCAGCATCGCCGTGCTGCGCGAGATTGGTGTCGAGACCGGTGGGTCAAACGTGCAATTCGCGGTCAATCCCGCAGATGGCCGCCTGATCGTCATCGAGATGAACCCGCGTGTGTCGCGCTCGTCGGCGCTGGCGTCCAAGGCGACGGGTTTCCCGATCGCCCGCGTCGCGGCAAAGCTGGCTGTGGGCTATACGCTGGACGAGATCACCAACGAGATCACCGGCGCGACGCCGGCCTCGTTCGAGCCGACCATCGACTATGTGGTCACCAAGATCCCCCGCTTTGCCTTTGAAAAGTTCAAGGGCGCAGAGCCATTGCTGTCCACCGCGATGAAGTCGGTTGGGGAAGTGATGGCAATAGGCCGCAATTTCCAGGAATCGATGCAGAAGGCGCTGCGCGGCCTTGAAACCGGGCTGGACGGGTTCAACCCCGTGGAAGTGTTGGTCGGCGCGGCGCGCGATGATGTCACCGCCGCCCTGTCGCTGCCGACGCCGGACCGGTTGTTGGTCGCGGCGCAAGCGTTCCGCGAAGGGTTTACCGTCGAGGATATCCACGCGATCACCCATTACGATCCCTGGTTCCTGCGCCAGATCGAGGCAATCATCGCTGAGGAAGCGAAGATTGCCAAGGACGGCTTGCCCAACGATGCCGCTGGCCTGCGCCGGTTGAAGGCGATGGGCTTTTCGGACAAGCGGTTGGCCAAGCTGGCCGTTGAATCGGTGGGCGCGGCGGCAGGGGCCAATGCCTCGCGGTCGGGCCTGTTGCACGATGTGGTCGAGGCGATGGCTGGCGCGACCAGCGAGGACGAGGTTCGCGCGCTGCGCCAGCGGCTGGGCGTCCATCCGGTATTCAAGCGGATCGACAGCTGTGCTGCCGAGTTCGAGGCGGTAACGCCCTACATGTACTCGACCTATGAGGCGCCGCTGTTTGGCGAGGCCGAGAACGAGGCCGCGCCGACCGATCGCAAAAAGATTGTTATCCTTGGCGGTGGTCCAAACCGGATCGGGCAAGGGATCGAGTTCGACTATTGCTGCTGCCACGCCTGCTTTGCGCTGGGCGAGGTGGGGTATGAGACGATCATGGTCAATTGCAACCCGGAGACGGTCAGCACCGACTATGACACCTCGGACCGCCTGTATTTCGAGCCTTTGACGGCCGAGGATGTGCTGGAAATTCTGCGCATAGAAATGCAGAACGGCACTGTGGTGGGCGTGATCGTGCAGTTTGGAGGACAAACTCCGCTGAAGCTGGCGCAGACGTTGGAAGATGCCGGGATTCCGATCCTTGGCACATCGCCCGACGCCATCGACCTTGCCGAAGACCGCGAGCGGTTTGCCGAACTCGTCGAAAAGCTTGGGCTGAAGCAGCCGGAAAACGGCATCGCCCGCAGCCGTGACGAAGCCGTCGCGGTGGCCAATCGCATTGGCTATCCGGTGTTGATGCGCCCATCCTATGTGCTGGGTGGCCGCGCGATGGAAATCGTCGACAGCCAGGCACAGTTGGATGACTACATCACCACCGCCGTGCAGGTGTCGGGCGACAGCCCGGTGTTGATCGATCAGTATCTGCGCGATGCCATCGAATGCGATGTCGATGCACTGTGCGATGGCGATGAGGTTGTGGTCGCGGGCGTGATGCAACACATCGAGGAGGCCGGGATCCACTCGGGCGATTCGGCTTGCACCCTGCCGCCTTATAACCTGCCTGCCGACATCATCGCCGAGATGGAGCGTCAGGCCGAGGCTTTGGCGATGGCGCTGGGCGTCAAGGGGCTGATGAACATCCAGTTCGCGGTCAAGGCCAGCGGGCGCGAGCCCGACGCCAAGCTTGAGGTTTACCTCATCGAGGTCAACCCCCGCGCCTCGCGCACGGTGCCGTTTGTCGCCAAGGCGATCGGTCAGCCGGTCGCCAAGATCGCCGCGCGCGTCATGGCCGGCGAAAAGCTCAACACCTTTCCGCCGTTCCGCCGCGATCTGCCGTATATGGCGGTCAAGGAAGCCGTGTTTCCGTTCGC
>CAIOKP010000069.1 GCA_903858875.1 uncultured Sphingomonadales bacterium | reverse complement strand
GTTCGCGCGCCTTGGCCTCTTCGGCGTCAAGGCCAGCGAAATAATCCCAGCCAGAATTGTATTCAGCGGCATGTGTCTGGCAAAAATACCAGCGATCCGGGCTGTTTGGGGCCTTTGGCGCCGGGCAATTGCCCAAGTCGCTGCATCCGGCGCGGTCGCACATACGCACCTGTGCCGCCTCGCTACCGCTTTCATAGCCGCGCCAGCGAGGGAATCCCCAATCGTTTTTTCCACGTACTCGGCTCATCCGTGCGATTTGGCGTGGATCGCGCCGCGTTGCAAGGGCGAGGTTGGCTTCCCCCTGTGCTGCATTGCGAAATATTGGGTGTGAAGCTATGCGACAGACCGATTCCCTCGCATTTGGGCCCACGTGATGAGCAGGCAATTGGCGATTTCCTCTGCAATAGCGATATTGGCCACTGCTGCCTGCGCCATATTGGCACCGGGCGCCGCACGGCCGGTCCATCACTTCGATGCCCTGATCGTGCAAAATACCGCCCACCTCCTGCCCGCGCTCGGGATCAGACCGATGGCCCAGCGCTAGGCCTAGACACAAAGGCGCCCCGCCTCGGCCAATGCCAAAGCGGGGCGCCGTTGTAACGCCGTCGAGCCCGTCGGATCAATCGATCGCGACGGTCACCGCGCGGCGGTTCATCGCATAGGCTTCCTCGGTCGAGGCCGGATCGGCGGGGCGTTCCTTGCCATAGCTGACCGTCGTCAGGCGGCCGGCATCGACACCGAGGCTGACCAGATAGTTCTTGGCCGCCGTCGCGCGACGCTCACCCAGCGCGAGGTTGTAATCGCGGGTGCCGCGTTCATCGCAATGACCCTCGATCGTGGCGCGCTTGCCAGGATATTTCTGCAACCATGTCGCCTGCGATTGCAACGACACCGCGGACGCCGGATCGATACCATATTTGTCGTAGGCGAAATGGATGGTATCGCGGCCCATCATCTGCGCGACGAAATCAGCCTGCGTTCCGGCAACGGGGCCAGCGGGCATCTGCGGCATCGGAGCGTTTGTCGTGGTCGATACAGCGGGGCCCGGCTCCGGCGGCAATTCCTTGGGCGGCTTTGATCCGCAGGCGGCCAGCGACAGCGCAGCGGCACCGAGCAGCAGCGCGCCCGACAGGACGCGAATATTCGGCATGGAGGGCATTGATATTCTCCTTTGCTTATGGGACCAGTCTAAACCGTTCCCCCCTGATTTCAAAACTATTCGCGGATCGGGCCCCACGCGGGGTCGGACCCATCGACAGGTGTCGGCAAGCGGCGCTCATTCCGGCCCGTCAGGTCGACTTGCCAAACGGTGGACTTGCCGCTGCCCTTTTCGGTGCGGAAGAACTGGATAATCCGGCCATTGGGCGCCCAGGTCGGGGCCTCATCCTGCCAACTATCTGTCAAATTGCGGAAATGTCCGCCCTCGACCGACATTACCGCGATACGCAAATTGCCAGCGATATGGGTAAAGGCGATCTGGTCGCCGCGCGGGCTCCATTCCGGCGTCGCCGATTTGCCGCCGAAAAAGCTGATACGGTGCTGATCGGTGCCATCGGCGTTCATCACATAGATCTGCTGGCTGCCCGACCGGTCGCTTTCGAACACGATCTTCTTGCCATCGGGCGAGAACGACCCGCCGATGTTGATACCCGGCGTATCGGTCAATTGCTGGCTCGTGCCGCCCGTCGCCGACACGCGATAGATGTTGGTATTACCGGCGATCGCCATCGAATACAGGATCGAGCGGCCATCAGGCGACCAGCGCGGCGCAAAGGTCGGATTGCGCGTCTCGGCCACCAGCCGCTGGCTGGCGGTTTCGACATTATAAACGTAGATGCGCGGGGATCCGTTGAGATACGACAAGTACAGGATCGACTTGTAATCCGGCGAAAACCGCGGGGTCAGCGCCATCGCCTGCCCCGTGGTGATGAACCGGTGGTTCGCCCCGTCCGAATCCATAATCGCCAACCGCTTCATGCGGTGGTTCTTTGGCCCCGTCTCGGCGATATAGGCGATCCGGCTATCGAAAAACGGGCTTTCCCCCGACAGGCGCGCATACACGGTATCGGCACATTTATGGGCCGATCGTCGCCAATCGGCCGGCGTCATCTCCCACGATGCCTTGACCAATTGCTGATGCAGGCTGGCATCATAGAGGATGCAGGTGATGGTCAACGTGCCATTGCCCGCCGCCTGTACCGACCCATGCACCAGCATTTCGGCGCCGCGCGCGCTCCATGCCGGGAAATCGGGCTGGGTCACCTGAATGAACGGCACGCCGGGCAATTGGTCTGGCCCAACCGGCTTGAACAAACCGTTATTCTTCAAATCGCCCGTGATCACCTCGGCAATCGCGCGGCCCAATTGCGCCGTGCTGCCCGCGCTGGCGGCGGTCGGCACGTCGGCGTTGGTGGCAAAGCCGGGGATGTCGATGCCAAGGCTCACCCACGCGCTGTCATCCGACACGGTGACGGACAGGCCGGCATCGCCCGGCGCGGCGGCAGTTGGGGTGACCACCGGGGCAGGCGCGATCTGTTGCGCAAGGGCCGGCGCGACAAACGCGGCAGCCGCCACCGCAGGGGCGACAAAAACAGAGGCGAGCAGGGGTTTACGGATCATCATTGGGACAGGGTCCTGTCGAAGTGCACGTTCGTCAAATGTTTCCAGGTGTCATAGTATTCGGACGGCAAAGGGAATGGCGCGGCCAGTTTCACGGCGCGGATGGCGTTTTCAATATGCAGCTTGGCCTGTGGTCGGTTGCTATCGGTAATGCCCTCTTGGCGCACCAGCCGCACCGGCCCGGCCAGGCTGCCATCCGGATTGAGGTCGAACGATAAGATCGTCACCAATTGTTCGGTATCCACCCCCTGCGGCGTACGCCAATAGGGTTTCAACTGGCGGCTGATCGCGCCGGCGAGCGCCGCCTTGACCTGGGGCCCGGCGGTGGCGGCGGGCGGGGTCTGGGCTTTGCCGCTGGTCGCGCTGGCGGCGCCTTTCAGGAAATCCGCGCCAATCCGACTGCCCCCGGCGGGCGCCTTGGTCTTGTGCGTATCGCTCGATTTACCGCTGTCCGCCTTGCTCGCCGCCTTACTCGCCCCGGCAGCCGCAATCGCCGCACCGACCGGATCGGCAGGCTTGGCATGGGTGGCAGGCACAGGTTTGGGCGGCGATTTCGGTGCCGGTTTAGGCTCGGGCTTGGCCTCGACCTTATGCTCGGGCTTCGCGCTGGGCTTGGGTTCGGGCTTCGGATTGGGCCATGGCTGCGGCTTAAACACCGGCACCGCCTTTGGCTGAGGCTTGGGCACGGGCTGCGGTTTAGGCACCGGAACAGGCAAAGGCGCCGGCCGCACCACCGGCTTTGGCACAGGCGCTGGTGCAGCGGCAGGCTGCGCCTCGCCCAACGCCGGCGCCAAATCCGGCGCAGCAGCCGCCTGCGACGGCGACGTCGCGGTCAGCCCGACATCATCGGCCAAAGTCACCTGCATCCGCGCCGGCTTTGGCACATCGGGCATCGCCGGGCGCAGCATCAGCGCCGCGACCACACCGACATGGCCCAGCACGGCCGCGATCAGCCCAATCCGCTCCCCGCGTGTGAGTGCCACACTTGCCATAAATACCCGCTCAGCGCCCCGCCTTGGACGGCGCGACCGGCGCAGCACCACCGGCCACCGTCACCAGCGAAATCGCGGTAATCCCGGCCCGGTTCAATTCGCCCATCAACCCAACCACCCGGCCATAATCGAGCGCCTTGTCCGCGCGCAGCGTCACCAGCGGCGCCTGCCCATCGGCGCCCTTGGGCAAGGCGGCAATGCGGTCGGACAATTCGCCCGGCGCCAGTTCGGTATCGTCAAGAAACACTTTGCCATCGCGGTCCATGGTGATCGTCACCTGATGCGGCGTATGGTCCAACGGCTTGGCACGGCTATCGGGCAGTTGAATGGCGATCCCCGCCTTCAGCAACGGCGCCGTCACCATGAAAATGATCAACAGCACCAGCATTACATCGACCAACGGCGTGACATTGATCTCGGCCATCGGCGCGCGGGCGGATCGCCCACGCCGCGATTTACCGCCAAATTTGTGCAGGCCCATCGCCATCAGATCCGGCCTTCGCAAAGAGTTGGACGCAGGAGGCCGTCTCCCGACATGGCGGTCGCGCGGAACGGCGCCCACGGCGCTGCCTCTCGCCGGACGACGGTATGGGAGTTGGCGGGGCTGTGCCCTTCAAAGCTTACGCTTTTCCCCATCACAACCCGTCCAATTCCCGGCTCAAACTGCCGTGGAACCGATCGGCAAACCGCTGCAACCCGGCCTCGAACATGTTCACCGCGTGGCTGAACCGGTTATAGCCGATCACCGCCGGAATGGCCGCAAACAGGCCGATCGCGGTGGCGAACAGCGCCTCCGAAATGCCCGGTGCGACGACTGCCAACGAGGAATTCTGCTGCTGCCCGATCTGGAAGAAACTGTTCATGATCCCCCACACCGTGCCGAACAGGCCAACAAAGGGCGCAACCGACCCGACGGTAGCCAAAAAATTCAACCGGTCGGCCAGCTTCTCGGACTCGGCAGCTACAACGCTGTCCATCGCGCCGGCCAAACGCTGGCGCGCGCCTTCGCGGTCGATCTTGCCGGTGGCCGACCGCCGCCATTCGCCCAGCGCCGCGGTGACCACCTTGACGACCGGCAATTCGGCATTCTTGCCCACGCCGCGCTCGGCCTGGAAACCGTCAATGTCGCGCGATTTCCAAAAATCCGCCTCGTAGGCTTCGCCCCGGCGGCGCAAACCGCCCAGCCGGAAACCAAAGCTGAGCAGGATCGTCCACACCCAGATGCTGGCGAGGACGAGGCCGCCCATCACCACCTGAACGACGATATCGGCGTCCATGAACAGCTTGACGGGATCGAGATGCGACGAGGCGCCAGCGGCAGAAGCAGCGACGGCAAGCAGGGAAAAATCGGTCATTGCGGCCCTGTGGTTATGGCTGGAGTATTCACGGTATCAGCTTGATCTGTAACTAAATTCTTGGGATCTGACAGTAGCGCGGCAAACGCCGTCCGCCACGGGACCGGTTGGCGACGCGGTCGGCCGTCCGGCGCAACAAAGCCGACCCGCACCCGCGCATCGGCAAGAAGCACGCCGTCCCTGAACGCCAGCTGACGCAATCGGCACGATGCAGCGCCCAACGCGTCCACCCGCGTCTCGATCAATACATCATCGTCGAGCCGGGCCGGCACCACATAGCGAATGGTCAGTTCCGCCACCGCATAGGCCCCCTCGCCCGCCTCATGCACCGCGCGCTGATCAACGCCCAGCAAGCGCAGCATGTCCGAGCGCGCCCGTTCAAACCACCGCAGATAATTGGCATGATAGACGACGCCAGACAGGTCGGTGTCCTCAAAATAGGCGCGCACAGCATAGCGATGCAGCGAGCCCGCAAAACAGCCCGAAGGAGGAGGAGGAAATCCGGTCATCTAGCGCCGCAACCTAGACCGTGCAGGCTGCAAAGGGCAAGCGCAGCGGCGCCATACCCCCGGTTTTTCATCCACACCGGATCATCCGGCGGAAATCATCCGCCCCAACCCCCGCCCACCAAACAGGTGAACATGCAGATGCGGCACTTCCTGTCCGCCATCATGCCCAACATTGGCCATCATCCGATAGCCCGGATCGACCAGCCCCAATTCGCGCGCGACATGGCCAACCGCCCGCACAAACCCAGCGATCTCCTCGGCCGACGCGCTGGCCGAAAAATCGTCCCAGCTGACATAGGCCGCCTTGGGGATCACCAGCACATGTACCGGCGCTTGTGGCGCGATGTCGTGAAAGGCGAGGACGAACGCGTCCTCATACACCCGGTTGCACGGGATCTCGCCGCGCAGAATGCGGGCAAAAATATTGTTCGGATCATAGGGCGCACGCGGATCGATCGGCATAGTGGCTCTCCCTCAGCCCTTGCGGGCGGCCTTTTCGGCGATCCCGCTGACGCCATCGCGCCGGGCAAGTTCAGCGCAAACATCGGCCAGGGTAATCCCCTTGGCCGCCAGCAGCACCAGCAAATGGAAAAGAAGATCAGCGCTTTCCCCGATCAGCCCGTCGCGGTCATCGGCCATCGCGGCAATCACCGCCTCAACGGCCTCCTCGCCAACCTTTTGCGCGATCTTGGGGACGCCACGCGCGGTCAATTTCGCCACATAGGACGCGCCTGGGTCGCCCAAACGCCGCTCGGCAATCACGGTTTCGAGCCGCGCCAGCATCGCCAGCGCCGCCCCATCGGGGAGAGTTTCCTGTGTCATCGCGCCCCGATGTACGCAAGACCCCGGCGCGGTCAAGCCTCAACCTGTCCGCCCGCGCCGCTGATGCGGCCTCAGTCGGGCACAGCCGCATAACCGCCACGCCGCCCCAACATCACCCCCGCCAACCCCAGCGCCACCAGCGAGACATCGGACATACCGGTCACCGCCACGCCGCTTTGCGCCAACACCGGTTCGGCGAGCATCACACTCAACAAAATCGCAGCGGCGACATTTAGAACACTGCGCATACCCGTCTCCTTGATCTTATCAGGGAGAGTTAATGCAGAAGCCGTGCCAATTGACAAAAAACACCATTTCATCGGGGAAAATTGGTTAACGCCAGCCAGCACAGGGCCCGCACTGGTAAATATTCCGACAGTATTTATGCGTATTATCGACGTATGAATACCCGTTCCCTGCGCGCTAGATCCCGCGCGCCGGCAAGCCCGCCATTCGGAGCGCCGCATGGGCCTCGGCAATCGTGTACGTGCCAAAGTGAAAGATGCTGGCCGCCAACACCGCGCTGGCATGGCCGCGCGTGACACCTTCGACCAGATGATCCAGATTGCCCACCCCGCCGCTGGCGATCACCGGCACGCCCACGGCATCGGCAATCGTCCGGGTCAGCGCGATGTCATAGCCGCCCTGCGTCCCATCGCCATCCATGCTGGTCACCAACAATTCGCCCGCACCCAGTTCGGCCAGCCGCATTGCGTGTTCAATCGCGTCAATGCCCGTGGCCTTGCGCCCGCCATGAGTGAAAATCTCCCAGCGCCCCTCAGCTACGCGCCGCGCGTCCACTGATGCCACAATACACTGGCTGCCAAATTTCTCGGCAATATCGCGCACCACTTCGGGGCGCGACACGGCCGCCGAATTGACCGCCACCTTGTCCGCCCCCGCCAGCAACAGCGCCCGCGCATCCTCCGCCGACCGCACGCCGCCGCCCACCGTCAGCGGCATGAAACACACCTCGGCCGTGCGCCGCACCACGTCGAGCAACGTCCCACGCCCCTCGTGACTGGCGCTGATATCGAGGAAGCACAGTTCGTCCGCCCCCGCCGCGTCATAGGCCCGCGCCTGTTCCACCGGGTCGCCCGCATCGCGCAGGTCGACGAAATTGACCCCCTTCACCACGCGCCCATCGCGGACATCAAGGCAAGGGATCACGCGGATACGAACGGTCATGGTTTTTCGTCCCAAAGTGTCAGACGCGGGGGATACCACCCCTGCACCCCATTACGTCTTCCGGCGAGAGGGCGGCAGCAGCCCGACCCTCGCCCCTATCGCTCAATCCCTATTCGCCATCGCGATCGCCGCCGCCAGATCAAGCTTGCCCTCAAACAGCGCACGGCCAGTGATCACACCCTCGATCCCATCCTCCGCATGCAAGGCCAACATCCGGATATCATCCAGCCCCTTGACCCCGCCGCTGGCGATCACCGGAATGTCGACCCGCCGCGCCAGATCCACCGTCGCATCGATATTCGCACCCTTTAGCAAGCCATCACGGCCAATGTCGGTGAACAGCAGCGCCGCCACGCCAGCATCTTCGAACCGCCGCGCGAGATCGACCACTTCGACATCGGACACATCGGCCCAGCCCTCGGTCGCCACAAAGCCGTCGCGCGCATCGACCGCCACGACGATCCCGCCGGGAAATTCGCGCGCCATATCCTTGACGAACTCTGGGTCCTTCAGCGCCGCCGTCCCCATCACCACGCGGCTAACGCCCAGCGCGAACCAGCCCTCGACCGCCGCGCGCGTGCGGATGCCACCGCCCAGTTGCACATGGCCCGGAAACGCCTTCAAAATACCCTCAACCGCTTGCGCGTTTTCAGCGCGCCCGGCAAACGACCCGTCTAGGTCCACCACATGCAAATACTGCGCCCCAGCCTCGGCAAACAGTTGCGCCTGCGCCGCCGGATTGTCGCCATAGACGGTCGCCCGGGCCATATCGCCCTCGGACAACCGCACCACCTGGCCGCCTTTGAGGTCGATGGCGGGGAATACGATCATGATAAAACCTTTGCGATAAGGGGATAGAGCAGGCGGTTTGGGGGCGATGGCCCTCAAACCTACCGCCTGTTCACGGCCGCCAATCCAAAAACCGCCCCAACAATTCCAGCCCAAACGACTGGCTCTTCTCGGGGTGAAACTGCACGCCGACAATCGTGTCCCGCGCCACCGCGGCGACAATGCCGCCGCCATGGTCGGTCATCGCCGCCACGTGATGCCCATCGTCGGGCACGAAATGGTACGAGTGCAGGAAATACGCCTCGCCATCCTCGATCAACGGCGCGTGCGGGCGCACGACAACATCGTTCCAGCCCATATGGGGGATCTTGATCGCAGGGTCGGTGACCTCGATGGGGCGCACCTCGCCGCCGATCCAGTCCAGCCCGTCGGTAATGCCGTGTTCCACACCGCGCGTCGCCAGCAATTGCATACCAACGCAAATACCGAGGAAGGGCGCTGCCCCCACATGCACCCGCTCGGCCATCGCCTCGATCAGACCGGGGATCGCCCGCAGGCCCGCCGCGCAAGATTTGAACGAGCCGACGCCCGGCAACACGATCCGGTCGGCAGCGCGCACCACATCGGGGTCGGCGGTGATCCGCACACCCTCGGCCCCTGCGGCCTTCAACGCATTGGCGACCGAATGCAGATTGCCCGCACCATAGTCGATAAGCGCCAGAATTTCAGCCATTCAACGATCCATCGCCCAACAGCCCCTTGGTCGACGGCACAGCGCCCCCCTTGCGCGGGTCCATCTCGACCGCATCCCGCAGCGCGCGGGCGAGGCCCTTGAAAATACCCTCGATGATATGGTGATTATTGCTGCCATACAGCACTTCGATATGCAGCGTGATGCCCGCCGCCTGCGCAAAGCTCTGGAACCAGTGCTCGAACAATTCGGTGTCCATCTCGCCCAGCCGCGCCTGGGTAAACGCCGCCTTCCACACCAGCCACGGACGGCCCGAAATATCGAGCGCCACCCGCACCAGCGCCTCATCCATCGGCGAATAGGCAGTGCCATAGCGGCCAATCCCGGCCTTCGCCCCCAATGCCTGGGTGATCGCCTGCCCGATGGCAATGGCGCAATCCTCGGTCGTGTGGTGTTGATCGACGTGCAGGTCGCCCTTGATCTTTACCACCATGTCGATCAACGAATGGCGGGACAATTGCTCGATCATATGATCGAGAAAGCCGATCCCGGTGCCTACATCAAAGGCGCCTGTCCCATCGAGGTTCACCTCGACAAAGATGTCGGTTTCATGGGTCTTGCGAGCGATACGGGCGGTGCGCATGGCCTTGTCCTATAGAGGGGCGCGCCGGGCAATCAATACCCCAATCCATCGGGCCCATCAATCAGGGGGCGCTCGCCAATTCCCTATTGACCCGGCTCGCGCCCCGCGCCACTTGGAAGGGATGAACGACACCTCGCCTGACAGCATGATCCCGTATGACGAAATCGTACAGGAAGCCCTGCGCACCGTAGTGGGCCGCGTAATCGGCCAAGTGGAAGCCACCGGCGGCTCGCTGCCCGGCAATCACCATTTCTACATCACGTTCAAGACCCATGCGGTGGGCGTCGACATTCCGGCCCACCTCAAAACGCGGTTTCCCGACGAGATGACCATCGTCCTGCAAAACAAGTTCTGGGACCTGAAGGCGGAGGCCGATTATTTCACCGTCGGGCTGACCTTCAACCAAATCCCGGCCAAACTAATCATCCCCTATGCCGCGATCACCGCCTTTGTCGATCCGGCGGTCGATTTCGGCCTGCAATTCCAGGCCACCGTGCCCGATCTCGAACCCGAACACCACGAAGCGGCGGAAAATGACACGCCCGACACCGCGCCCATCGTCACGGCGGAGGACGGGTCCAACGTCGTCACTATCGATTTCGGTCGCAAGAAATAACGCGCCCTT
>CAIOKP010000068.1 GCA_903858875.1 uncultured Sphingomonadales bacterium | reverse complement strand
CAGTGGCGCACGCTGGCTGAGATCGCGGCGGTGGTCGGCGGGACCGAGGCGGCGGTGAGCGCGAGGCTTCGGGATCTTCGGAAAAGCAAGTACGGCGCGCGGGAAGTTTTCCGCCAGCGGGTCAATGCCGGGCTTTGGAAATATCGTATCGATATTCATGAGGAGATAAAATGAACAAAATCATTCGTACCAAAACCAAGGCTCATGGCGGCATTACCTCCCATGAAAAAGAATTGATGGCAAAGCATTCCGATCTCTGGATTTCCAGAGCAATGCGAACCGCGCCAATTGAGCCAGATAAAATAATACCGGCAATCGAGGGCATTTATGCGGCGGCAAACCTGAAAAAGCCACGTGTGGTTATCGTTCCGTCGCCAATGGTTATGGCGTTCGCCTATGGCGCATCCGCAGCGATCTGGTACGCGCGAAAGCACCCAAAGACCTATGCCGCCACCCGTGCCGCCACCGATGCCGCCACCTATGCCGCCACCCGTGCCGCCACCCGTGCCGCCACCGATGCCGCCACCGGTGCCGCCACCGGTGCCGCCACCGGTGCCGCCATCGATGGCACTGATAAAATCGCCGCTAGCGCATGCTACGAGCTAGCTGGCGACTTCGGCATCCAGTGTGCAACCCGCTGGTATGACAATTACCAAGGCGGCAATATGTGGGCTGGCTACGATTGTTATCTTACGGCCAGCCGTGACATTCTTGGGTTAGAGCTAACTAGTCGTGATGCCTATGCTCATTGGGAGCAAGCTGCAATTCACGGTGGATTTCGCGTCATGCATGAAGAATTTTGCATGGTTAGCAATTTTCCAGAAGTGATTTTGAAGGACGATCAGAACCGTCCCCATTGTGAAAATGGACCATCACATCGTTGGCGCGACGGTTGGTCACTTTATCATTGGCATGGAACGAAAGTACCATCTCATTGGATTGAGGAGCGCGCCACGCTTGATCCCGTCGAGGTTATGAAGGAATCAAATGTCGAATTGCGCGCCGCTGGCGCAGCTATCATCGGCTGGCCGCGCATGGTGAAACACCTTAAGCGAAAGGTGATCGACGGAGATCCGGAAACCGATCTTGGTGCACTCATTGAACTGACATTACCAGGGTTAAGCGAGCCGGGACGGTTTTTGCAAGCGATCTGTCCGCGCAATGGTATCATCGTCGAGGGCGTCCCTTACGTCAGCGACATAGATCAGCTACCAATCAATACCGTCATTGCCGCGCAGGCATGGCGTGACGGACTGCCCACAAGTGAATATCAACATCCAATCTTTAGAACCTGAAAGGACCACCACTATGAAACGTACTGTCATTGCTCAGCAAGGCGAAGCCAAGATTTTCCGCATCGATGCGCTACCGAAGGGAATGCAGACGCGCACACCCGAGCGCAATGCGGAGGGACACGCCATCATTTCACACAGCGAGAGTGGGCATCATCACGTCATCGCCAACGCTGAGGTCATGGAACGCATCGATAATGTTCCAGCGGGAATGGCCATCCTTTACGCCATCGTGGAAAATCCGACCGCGCTGCGCCAAGATGCGGCAAGTCCGCATGAGCAGATCGACCTCGAACCGGGGCTGTACGAGTTTCGGGTTAGCCGAGAGTTTGACGTATTCGCGGAGCAAATTCGGCGCGTGGCGGATTAGCCATGCCGGACAAGCGACATGAACCAAGGCCATGTCAGGGCGGGACGCGGGGCCTGCGAACACGCTACAGACTTGGCAACGGATTGGGCCGCAAGAGAGTGCGAACGGTGGCGCCGATAGTCGCGGCGTTCAAGGAGGCCCGGCTGGCATCAGGCATGTCCCAGGTTATTGCGGCCGAGCGGGCCGGGTACGATCCGGAGACGCTGAGCCGGTTCGAGCGCGGGATGACCTCGGTCAGTGTGGCGACGTTTTCGAATTTATGCGCGGTAGTAGGATTGGTTTTAGTGGTCCTGCCAGAGGCAGGGTTAAGACTTGGAATCAGGGTCTCAAGGGAGGGTGTTGGGAGGGGTTCCAAGGCCCAAGCTGGGGAAGCTGGGGAAGGCCCAAAACAGGGGCAGGAACAGGCCGTTTAGGCCATGGCCACAGGCCCATTAGGGCCTTGCTGGGGAGGGTTTGGCCCTTGGCTGGTACATCAGGGTCCAAAACAGGCCCTAGGCCCTCTCAGGAGGGCAAAAATCACTCAAAATTAACATCTTCCCCGCCGTAAACGACGAGGATTTTCCAGATTGCGGAGAGAAGCGGCGGTGCCCTTGCCGGGGACCGCCGTTTCGATTCGATCAGTTAGATTGGGGCGGTAAGCCGCTCGCTGGTTTTCTTTGTGGTGGTCTCACCCAATATGTGCTGCACGTCCACGACATCTCCGTCTCTCAGGGTCTCCCAATTTTCGATGATGTAATTGTGCGCGACCGGGTAGGTGCGGCCGCCCCAGCCATAGGGATCATTCCAGAACGGCTTTCCGTCAGCCGACAGGTGCGTGATTCCGATGTTGGGCCGTCCATCACAGGGGTAGCCAACGCGGCGCAGGTGGTAGAGGCGTGCACCATAATCGGAATAGTCGTCAGGAACCGCCGGCCCCGGATTCATGTTGACGGCCAACACCGCAAAGTAGGTGCCCT
>CAIOKP010000067.1 GCA_903858875.1 uncultured Sphingomonadales bacterium | reverse complement strand
TAAGGGCAAAATCTCTCATCGCCGGCGATGCGGCGATGGCGTCCATGATGCACCCGCCTTGCGTTATGTTCAGATCGAGATTGCGGTCGTGCTCAACAGTGTGAAGGTGCTGATGGTCCATCGCCTGAGGATGGACTGATCGGGTCGTGGCGCTCAGCTTGGCCGGGGCATTGCGAAATATTGGTCGGGTGTGATCTCGAAATAGTCGGCCGGTCCGCCGCCGCGCGTGATCGGGCGGGCCTTGGCGGTCTGATAAACCCCGTTCTCGATCAAGGCGGCGTCGATGTGAATGCCGATCGCCTCGCCCAGCACCAGCCACTGGTCGATATCCTGCCCCTCCTTCGCGGTCAGGCGGATGATTTGGGTGACCTTGCATTCGAACTGCACGGGACTTGCCGCGACGGCGGGGGGCGCCACCAACCGGGATGGCGCCTTGGCGAGCCCGGCCAAATCGAATTCATCGACGTCGGGAGGAACCGTCGCCGAGGTCGCGTTCATCGCCTCGGCCTGCGTGCGCGTGGCCAGGTTCCAGACAAATTCTCCGGTGGCCTGCGCATTGGCGACACTGTCCTTCCACCCTTGCGAACAAAAGCCGATAATCGGCGGCTTGTAACTGAACAGGTTGAAAAAGCTGTAGGGCGCGAGGTTGACAAGGCCCGATGCGCTGACCGTGCTGATCCAGCCGATGGGGCGCGGGGCGACAATGGCGTTGAGCGGGTCATGTGCCAGCCCATGGCCATGGCGGGGCTCATAAAAATGGCGGTTGGTCATGTGCGAGGCTTTCAGGAAGGGGGTGCAGAATGGGATGCAGGATCAGGGGATTGGGGCGGTTGGACATCGATTGACTCCGGCCCCCCCCAACGCCTAGCCTTTGGCCAATGACTTACACACTCATTACCGCCAATCGCAATTACTCCAGTTGGTCGCTGCGGCCATGGTTGTTGATGAAGGCGCTGGCCATCCCGTTTTATGACCGGATCGAACCGTTTACCCAACCTGTCAATTATGCCGCGTTTCGCCATTTTTCGCCCACTGGGCAAGTGCCGGCGCTGATCGATGGCGAATGCATCCTGTGGGATTCGTTGGGTATCACCCTGTACCTTGCCGAGCGTCACCCCGGCGTCTGGCCCGACGACGCCACAGCGCGCGCCTTCGCCCAGTGCGCGGTGGCCGAGATGCACGGCGGCTTTGGCGCGCTGCGTAACGAATGCACGATGACTGTGGGCGTGCGGGTTCGCAAAGGGGCGATGTCGCCAGGGTTGAGCCGGGATGTGGCGCGTCTGGCGGAACTGTTCGGCGGCGCTCTTGAACGGTTCGGCGGGCCTTGGCTGGGGGGGGCTGCGTTTACGGCGCTTGATGCGTTTTATGCGCCGGTGGCGTTTCGCATTCGCACCTATGGGCTGGACGTGGGCGCGGGGCAGGCGTGGGTCGATCACATCCTTGCCCACCCGGCGATGATCGCTTGGGAGCGTGCGGCCTTGGCGGAAAACTGGCGCGAAGCAGAGCATGAGGCGGAGCTTGCCGCGTGCGGCACGGTCATTGCCGATTACCGCGCCTGAACGCGTCGACCGGCACCTGATGGACGCATAAAGCGCGAGATCCATCCATGTGAATGATCAACCCGCGATGGACATCCGGGCTTGCCTCAAAACAATGCCCTCAGGTGCCTGTGCAACTGAGGGCATTGATCGAGTGAAGCAGCGCTTCTTGACGCCGTATTACCAGATGCGGGCGCGATGTTCGGGGGCGATGTACATCGTTTGGCCGGGTTTTACATCAAACGCCTGATACCACGCATCGACATTGCGCAGCGGGCCGAGCACGCGAAAACGCCCCGGGCTGTGCGGATCGATGGTCACCTGATTGCGCAAGGCGTCCTCGCGCTGTTTCGAGCGCCAGACCTGCGCGTCGCCCAGAAAGAAGCGTTGTTCGCCGGTCAGTCCCTCGACCACCGCGGCCGGCTTGCCGCCTAGCGAGCGGTGATAGGCATCGAGCGCCACCTGCACACCGGCAAAGTCGGCAATGTTTTCGCCCATCGTCAGCTTGGGGTTCACAAAGGCGCCCGGCGCCGCCTCGAACTTGGCATATTGGTCGCCAAACACCTTTGATTCCGCTTCGAAACGCTCGCTATCGGCGGCTGTCCACCAGTCGCGCACCGCGCCCGTCGCGTCGATCTTGCGGCCCTGATCGTCAAAGCCGTGGCTGATTTCATGACCGATTACCATGCCCACGGCGCCATAATTCACCGCATCATCGGCGTTGGGGTCAAAGAACGGCGCCTGTAGAATGCCGGCCGGGAACACGATCTTGTTTTCCAGCCCGCCATTATAGGCGTTCACGGTTTGTGGGAACATTGCCCATTTCTTGCGGTCCACCGGCTTTCCAAGGTCGGCCATGTGATAATCGGCGTTGAACTTGCCCGCGCGCTGGACGTTGCCGTACAGGTCGTCCGCCTTGATCACCAAAGGCGTATAATCGCGCCATTTGTCGGGATAGCCGACCATCACATCCATCCGGCTCAGCTTGTCCAGCGCGGCGGTCTTGGTGGCCTGCCCCATCCAGCCGTTGCCCTTGATGCGGTCGGCCATTGCCAGTTTCAGGTTGGCGACCAGCGTTTCCATCGTCGCCTTGGCCGCCGGCGGGAAATAGCGTGCCACATAGGCCTGCCCAACCAGTTCGCCGAGCGAGCTGTTCACGAGCACGATCGAACGCTTCCACCGGGGCCGGATTTCCGACACGCCAGAGATGGTCTTGGTATAGTCGAACCGGCTGTCGACCATCGCCTTGGTCAGATAGGGCGCGGCCTCGTCGGCGACGTGGAATTCCTGCCACAGTTTCAGCGTGGCCAGCGGCGTGGCCGCATAGAGCGCGGCGATTTGCTGGATCGCGCTGTTTTCCTGCACGATCATCCGCTTTTGCGGCGCGATACCCGCCCCCGCAAAGAACGCGTGCCAATCCAGCCCGGGCGCATAGGCAGCCAGTTGGGCCGAGGTATAGGGATTGTTGATCGCCGCAATGTCGCGACGGCGATCGTTGGGCCAGCTAACCTTGGCGATGGCGGTTTCAAAGGCGATGATATCGGTCGCGGCGACGTCGGGTGCGGGCACCCCGATGGCCTGCAACGTGCGAACCATATAGGCCTTATACGCGTCGCGTTGCTTGGCGAATTGGGCGGTCAGGTAATAGTCGCGGTCGGGCATGCCCATACCGCCCTGGCTCATCCACACGACGTTCATGGTCGGATCGGCGGAATCCGGCTCGACGCTATAATCGATGATCGACATGCCAAATGTGCCGTTGCTGGCCCCCATGTACTGCGCCAACGCCGTTTTCGACGAGAGCGCGCGCACCTTGGCGATATCGGCCATCAAGGGGGCGAGGCCGACCTTCTCGACCTTCGCCTCGTCCATAAAGCTGGCATAGAGCGCGCCATATGGGGTCGTGGCCGGGGCGTCGGTAATCACCGCCTTCAGCTGATCCTGCACCTTTTCATTCAGATCGTAAAAGGTGCCGGTGGCGGCGCGGTCAGCGGGAATGACCGCCGCATCAATCCACTTGCCCGAAGCATAGCGTTGGAAATCATCGCCGGGCTTGACCGACAGATCGCGCACCGACAGGTCCACACCCCATTGCCCGAACTCGGTTCGTCCGGCCGCCGCCGGCGCGGTGTTGGACGTAGAGGGAGACGCAGGGGTGGGCGCGGGGGTGGGCGCGGGCGTCTGCGCCGCGAGCGGGGCGGCCACCGCCGCAAGGGCAATGCTGGCCAAAAGCCGAAGATTCATCATGGGGATGGTCACACCTTTCAACCGCGGCGGTTGCCACTGGTTATATTGTTCTCGAGATGGGAAAAGATTGCGCTTGCTGACACGCTTGTCAATATATTGCCATAATCCTTGCCCCATCGTGCCTATGGAGCGGCGATTTCGTCATCCGCCACCGCAATCGCGACAATCTCGATCGCGTCGACCTTGCCGCCAAAATCCACCCTGTCGCCGGCCTCTGCGTCCATCATCGCGCGGCACAGGGGCGCGGAAAAGGCAATGAAGCCCGCGGCCGGATCCGCCTCGTCATCGCCGACAATCGTGATCGACCGCAGCTGGCCATTGCGTCGATAGGACACGGTGCAACCAAAGGCGACGCTGGCCCCATCAGGTTTGGGCATCAGCTCGGCTGTCGCTTTTCGCGTCCCCCAATAGCGCAAATCGCGCCGCGCGGCCTTGATCGCGTCGTCGTCGGTCAGGCCGGGTAGCAGGGCTTGGAGGGCTATAACCTTGGCATCGATCTGAGCCAGCCCGCGACCGGTTACCAAATTGGGGCCGAATGGGATCGGCAATTCGAATTTGGGTTCGAGATGTTCTTCATCGCCGTCGCGGCGGAACGCAACGCTCATGACCGATTGGCGCGCGCCGGGGCGATGCGCGAGTGGGGCGGCATCGCCATCATGGCATGCGCTCTCCCCGCGATGCCTCGAGCACGGCATACCATTCGTTGCGGGTCCATTCGATTTTGAATGCGTCGCGCGATTGCAGAATGCGCTCTGGCGTTTGTGAGCCAACGATGGGCACAATTTTCGCCGGATGCGCCATGATCCATGACAGGGATGCGGCGGCGGCATCGACGCCAAATTTCGCGCCTTGGTTCGCCAGCGCCCTGGCAGCCGGGTGTTGCCCATCGGCCAGGCGCCCACCACCCAGTGGTGACCATGCCAGCGTGGTCATTTGCCGCGCCATCGCCTGGTCGAGCGTGCCGTCATACAGAGGCTGCCAACACGCCGCCGAAAATTCCGGCTGGGTGGTGGCGAGCGGGAAGGGCAGGAATGCCTGCAAGGCCTCGGTTTCGGCCGCGCTATAATTTGATACGCCGATGGCGCGCGCCTTGCCCGCCTCGACCATGTGGGTCAGAGCCAAAGCCACATCGCGCGGGTGGGTCAGGAAATCGCGGCGGTGGATCTGGTACAGGTCGACACATTCCATGCCCAGTCGCGTCAGTGAAGCGTCGATAGCCGACGTCAGATAGTCCACGCCGGAATTATACGGCCAGCCGGGCCAAATCCCGCCCTTGGTAGCGATCACCATCTTGGCGCGCAGGTCAGGCCGCTGGGCCAGCGCCTTGCCGAGCAGCGCCTCGGCCCCGCCAAAGCCGATCGGTTCGCCTGCGCCATAGATGTCGGCGGTGTCGAACAGGGTAATGCCTGCCTCGATCGCCGCCTCGATCCGGGCGATGATCGCGCCGATGTCGTCAAGGCCATCGGGACGGGCCAGCCGCCACATGCCCCAGGCGAGCGGAAAAACCGCAACCCCGCTTTTGCCGAGGGGGACGAGAGCTGTGTCTGCGCGAAGGGGGGAATGTTCTGACTGCATGGGGTCGTGCCATGTCATAAGGGCGGGGAAGATGGTAGAGCCTTTGCAGCCCGACCCGATAGTAGGTAGCAAGATGGCGGCACACCCGATCATCTCACTTGCGATCCTTGCAGAGTGAAAAAGGGGTTTCGTTTGGCCGCCGATTGACCGACAACACCCCCCGAAAAAGGGGGCGGCATGGCGGTTGAGGGCAGGGCGGTTGAGGGCAGGGCGCGTATTGCGCCGCAATCCGGTGTAAAATCCGTGCGCGCGTTGGAACGGGGGTTGGATGTCCTGCTGGCCGTGCGGGCGGCGGGCGGGTTGGGGCTGAATGCGCTGCACCAGCAATTGGGCCTGCCCAAGGCCACGCTGCTGCGCCTGTTACAGACGCTGGCCAGTCGCGCGCTGGTCTGGCGGCGGTTGGCCGATGGCGTGTGGATGCCGGGTAGCGCGGGCAATGGTGTGCGGGACCCGGCGTGCCGATTGGCGGAAATCGCCTCGCCGTTACTGTTGGAATTGTCGGGGCAAGTGGTGTGGCCCAGCGTGATCGCCGTTCCGCGCTTTGATCATATGGAGATTATCGAGACCAACAGCCCGGTGGCCCGGTTCGACTTTGCCGCGCTCGGGCCGGTGGGGTCGAAACTGTCCTATTTGCACACGGCGACGGGGCGGGCGTATTTGTCCGCCTGCACCGATGCCGAGCGCGATGCCATCATCACCCGCCTTGCGCCGACGGACGCCAGTGTGGCGGACCGCCGTTTGCTCGACGCGATCATGGTTCAGACGCGTAATCGCGGCTGGTCAACCCGCCTGCCGCACCACCCCTGGGCCGACCGCGACCGCGAGATCGTGCGGCGCGATGGCAAGACTTCGATCGCGGTGGCGGTGGGGGGTGTGGGCGCGCCGATTGGTGCGCTTAACATCACCTGGCCCACCCGGCGGGCGCAGGTGGCCGAGGTGGCGGCGCAGCATTTGGCCAGCCTGCAAGCGATATCCGGGCAGATTGCCGCATTGGTCCTTTCAGAGGGTTTCACCAGGTGAAATATTATAACCTTGCATGCGACCACTGATTAGAGGACGCTACGAGCGGAGATTTCAAGCCGGTAACGCAGCAGCGGCCTTTCGGGCGCACATAATCAGAGCATGGGTAAACAAGCCTGGCCGATTGGGAGAAAGAGATGCAGCTGCCTCGTGGGCAGGCGATGGGCTTTGGCGCCCGCGTCGGCCAGACCGTCCAGATGGCCTATGTGGTCAAGGATATCCGCGCCGCCATCGATTGGTGGATTGCCGAGGCGCGGGTGGGACCGTGGTTCCTGCTCGACCATTTCCTGCAACCCGATCAGCGGTATCGCGGCGAACAGGCGACCGCCGATGTGACGATCGCCATGGCTTTTGCCGGCACGATGTGCATCGAATTGATCCAGCCGCTCGATGATAATCCATCGGTGTACAAGGATCTGATCGACCGGCGCGGCTATGGTTTTCATCATATCGGCGTGGCGGTCAGCGATGTTGATGGCGAACTGGCGGCCTATCAGGCGCGCGGCTACACGCTGGCGTTTCGCGCGCAGGTCCCGACCGGCGGGGCGGTCGCCTATCTTGACGATGGGCGCAATGATCCCGGTATGCTCGAACTGATCCCGGCGACCGCTGGTATGGACGCGGCCTTCACCGCGTTTTGGGCCGCGGCACAGAATTGGGACGGCACCGATCCTGTCAGGCCTTTCGCATGAGCGGGCCAGTATCCGGAGCCCCCTCTGATCCGCAAGCCGCGACCAGGCGGGGCGCTGGCTATCAGGTATGGGTGGTGGGGCTGCTCAGCCTGAATTTCGGCATTGTGTTCTTTGACCGCAATGCGCCCAATTTCCTGATGCCGTTCATCCAGCATGATCTGGGTTTCAGCAACAAGGCGGTGGGCTTGCTGTCCAGCGCTCTGTCGCTGACTTGGGCGATTGCGGGCTTTGTTGTTGGCGGCCTGTCCGACAAGATGGGCAAGCAGAAGGTCGTGGTGGTGCTCGCCTCCTTCGCCTTTTGCCTGTGTTCGCTGGTATCGGGCGCGGCGGGCAGCTTTATGGTGCTGTTTGCCGCCCGCCTGTTGATGGGCGTGGCCGAGGGCGGGATCATGCCGGTCAGCCATGCGATGATCGTCGAGGAAGTCGCGCCCGCCAGGCGCGGCATGGCGATGGGCATCGGGCAGAACATGGGCTCGAACCTGCTCGGCTCTTTTGTCGCGCCGCTCGTGCTGGTGTGGATCGCCAACCGCTGGGGCTGGCGCGAGGGGTTTTATCTGGCCGCGTTGCCGGGGATTGTGACGGCGCTGTTGATCGCCTTCACCCTGCGCGAACCGCCCAAGGGATCCGGCATCGCGGCGCATGAACAATTTGACCGCCCGCGCGTGTCGCTGCGCGAGGCGTTTGGCCATCGCAATGTGTTGCTCTGCGCGGGGATCGCGGTGCTGTTGGTCAGCTATCTGGTCGTGTGCTGGGCGTTCATGCCGCTGTACCTGACCAAGGTGCGCGGGCTGGATACGGCCTCGATGAGCTGGCTGATGGCGGTGCTGGGCATTTCGGCGGGGCTGGGCAGCTTTGTCGTGCCGGCGATTTCGGATGCGGTTGGGCGGCGGCCGGTGATGATCGGCTTTTCGGCGCTGGGTGCGCTGCTGCCGCTGGGCGCGCTGTATTATTCTGGGGGCAATTGGGGTCTGGCGGCGATCTTCTTCCTTGGTTGGGGGCTGAACGGTGTGTTCCCGATGTTCATGGCCACGATCCCGGCCGAATCCGTTGACCCACGCTTGGCGGCGACATTGACCGGGATGGTGATGGGCGCGGGCGAGGTGCTGGGCGGTGTACTCAGTCCGTTTGTCGCGGGGGCCGCTGCCGATGTCTGGGGGCTATCGGCGCCTTTGTGGATCATGTTGGGGCTGACCTTGGCGGCGATGGTGCTGGCATTGGGGCTGGTGGAATCCGCCCCCGCGGTACTGGCGCGGCGCAGGGGGGCAGCGGGGGCCTAACCGCCTGAATGGCAGGGCGATGCACCAGGGCCGCCCGCGCAAGGTATATTCGTAATGCCATCGGCAAAGGTATCGGCCCCGATGACATCGACATATTCATCCGTTGATAAAGGAAGCCTCCATGGCCACAATGACTGCTCCACCGTCGTCCGCCTATAAGATCGTGGATGTGCCTGAACTCTATGGCGCGCTGATCAAGGCGCGGGGCACCGAGGGCACCTATGTCGGGTCCAGCGAGGCCGAAAGCCCGTGGGTGCCGTTTGGCGAAGGGGCCGCCATTCGCCACCTGTCGTTTGATGTCCGCCAGAACACCTATTGCAACATCCTGTGGATCAAGGGGCCGGGCGTGATCGGCACTCACAAGCACCGTGGCCCGGTGTGGGCCATCGGGCTGGAAGGGTCGTTCCGCTATCTGGAATATGACTGGGTGTGCCGCGCGGGCGATTTCATCACCGAAACGCCAGGCACCGCGCATACGCTGGTGACCGACGATCCCAATGGCATGAAGGCGCTGTTCTGGATGCAGGGCGCCAACGAGTTTTACGACGCCGATGGCAAGCATGTCGAAACGCTCGATGTATGGTGGTTCATGAACCACTACGAGACCTATTGCCGCGAAAACAACATCCCCATCAACAAACAGCTCTATTTGTGAGCGAATAGGGCGGCAGGCGTAAACGCCGCCGCCCGCCATCGGGAGAGGCAAATCATGGCTATTCTGGACAGGTTCAGCGTGGCAGGGCGTAGCGCCTTGGTCACCGGCGGTGCATCAGGCCTCGGCCTCGCCTATGTCGAGGCCATGGCCGAGGGCGGTGCGGCGGTAACACTGAGCGACATCGACGCAAGCGGTGCCGAACGCGAGGCGCAGCGGTTGCGCGATGCCGGCTATGATGTGCGTGCCGCCGTGCTGGATGTCTCGGACAGCGAGGCGGTCGCCTGTGTGTTTGACGATCATGCCCGCGCCTTCGGCGGGCTGGACATCTGCTTTGCCAATGCTGGGATCGACACCGGCGCCGGTTTCTGGAACCCGCAAGGGCATCGCAATCCCGAGGGCCAAGTCGACACCTATGACCCCAAGCGTTGGGACAAGTCCATCGCGGTGAACCTGTCGGGCATATTCTACACTATCAGCAACGCTGTGCGGATCATGAAACAGCCGGGCCGCGCCAATGGTCGCACCGGTGGGGCGATCATCGCCACCGCGTCGAATGCCGGATTGGTGACAGAGCCGATCGTCGGCCTGCCCTATATGCCCTCAAAGGCCGGCATCTTGCACATGGTCCGCGCGTTGGGGCTGGAATTGGCCGAGTTCGGCATCCGGGTGAACGCTATCGCGCCGGGGCCCTTTGTGACCAATATCGGTGGCGGCTGGCTGAAAAAGGACCCGGCCGTGCGCGCGGCGTGGGATGCCGTCGTGCCGTTGGGCAGCGTCGCCGAGACAGAACAGATGAAGCCGTTGGCGCTATTGCTGGCCAGCGATGCGTCCGATTACATGACCGGCGCGCATGTCGTGATCGACGGGGGCATGATGCTGGGGAAATATAAATAAGCAGGTTTGTGCCGCAACACCGTAGCCGCGCCAAATTGCACCCCGAAACGGGCGATGGCGCAAATCAGCCATAGTCTGCCCCCCCGTTCTGCTCCGTTCAGGGGGTCTTTTCCGGTACATTGGTCATACGGGTTTTAGGCAAATTCACCGGTACCTTCGGCCCGGTCGGTTCAGGCGCCCAGTCGGTGGATCTGACCGTGGGTTGCGCCGTTTGTGCCTCGTCCTTTTTCGGGCCCAAGCTGCCCGCGAACCAAAAAATCACTGCGATGACCACCACAAGTGCCGCAATTCTCCACCACCATTTGCCGGAGGCCGCAGGGTCGAACACGGGAATCGTCATGGCTTGATCTCCTGTTGTGTGCGTTGGGCGTGGGCGAGGATCGCATCGACGATGTCATCGGTGGGATGGCCTGCGAGATCCTTGGCGATTTCCGCACATAGCCGCTGTGCCACCCCGGCGCCGTAATGTTTGCGCAGCCCACCCAGCGTTTGTGGCGATGCGATCACGACAATGTCATCGGTGTCCTGTGCGACGGCGGTATTCAGGATGTCGGCGGTATATGCGGCAAAGCGTTCCTTGGTCTGGCGGTGCCGGTCGGTTTCGGCATAGCTGCTGCGGCGCTTGCCATTGCTCGAAAAACCGCGACCGGGCGCATCGCTGCCTTGCTCGTTGCTTGGTGGATTGGTGATATCTTCATGCCGATGCGTCAACAACGCCGGTGTTAGGGCATCGCCCGTGTTCTTGAACAACAGAAACCTTGCGCCATCTGCGACCATAATCCACGTGCCCTTGGCGATTTGCATTTTTGTCATACCCCTTGCCAAATACCCCGCAACGGGCATCAGTTTGTGGATCCGCGCTCAGGCCGTTTTTGCGCCGCGGCGTTGCGTGCTGGCCGATAGGCGGGCCTCTGCGGTCGTGATGTAATCGCGCGTCCACGGCACCGCATCACGGCGATGGGTCAGTTGGATCTGAAACACCATCAGCGGCCTTTCGCGAAAACTCATCTCCGCCGCGCCAAGATAAAATTCCCACATCCGGCAGAATTCATCGCCATACATCGCCTGTGCGGCGGCGCGATTTACGGCAAAGCGTTGCGACCAATGGTGCAGCGTTTCGGCATAATGCAGCCGCAGGATTTCAACGTCAGTGACCATCAAGCCGCTGCGTTCAATCGCGGGGATGACTTCCGAGAGCGATGGAATATAGCCGCCGGGAAAGATATACCGCTCGGTCCAGGCATCGGTGCCCGGGTTCTCATCCCAGCGCCCGATTGCATGGATCAGCGCGACGCCGTCGGTCGCCAAGAGATCTGCGACCTTGGAAAAATAGCCATCGAACTGTGAAAAACCGACATGTTCGAGCATGCCGACCGAGACAATCCGGTCGAAATTTCCGACAACATCGCGATAATCTTCCAGCTCGAAAACGACTTCATGGCTGGCACAGGCGTCGCGGGCGCGAGCGCGGGCGACCGCCAGCTGCTCTGCCGATAATGTGACGCCTTTGACGCGCACTTTGCCTAATTGCGCCAGCGCCAGTGCCAAACTACCCCATCCCGATCCGATGTCGAGCACGGCCTGTCCCGGCGACAGGCAGAGTTTGGCAGCGATATGGCGGACCTTGGCCGCCTGCGCGGCTTCGAGCGTTTCTGTGCCTTCCGCGAAATAGGCGCAGGAATAATGCATGTTGGCATCAAGAAATAATGCGTAAAATTCGGCAGACAAATCATAGTGATGGGCGACGTTGCGCGCCGCGCGCCGCCGATTGTTGCCCCCCAGCGCGCGCATGGTCCATTTGGCGGCCTGTGCCATGATGTGAGCAAACGCACTGTCGGGGATTTGATCATGCTGGCCCATGGCGACCGCCAGAAAGCTGCTCAAACTCCCCTGTTCGATGGTCAATTGGCCCCGCATATAGGCCTCCCCCACCGCCAGCGCGGGGTTAATCGCGATTTTCAATGGCAACCAGCGGTTGTGAAATCGGATGGTAGCGGAGGGTAATGGGTCCCCATCGCCGAAGCTGGCCACTCCGCCGCGCGAATCAATGATTGTCAAAGTGCCGCGCGTGATCGTGTTGCGAAGGACGGCCCCAAGCACGGGGAGAAAGGCAGTTTGTTCGTGTTGGGGCATCTAACTGACCTCCAAAATGTACCGCTGCGCGGCGCCAAGAGCGCCCCCTGGTGACGATATCGGTTTATGGGGGGGAGGGCATGGGGCTGACATCGCCACCAACTCGGCTCAGCTCTCGATCGGGATCTTTTGCAGGCGTTCCTGCGCCTTCTTGTCCTTGCCCAGTGTGACAGTCAGCACACCATTGGCAAAATGCGCTTTGATCGCTTCGGGCTGGACATCTGCGGGCAGTGGGATCTGGCGTATAAAGGCGCCATAGCGCCGTTCTCGCAACAAATAGCCATCGGTGTTGCGCTCTTTCGCTTCCTTCTTCTCACCGGAAATCGTCATGACGCCATCGGCAAGCGCGATTTCGACATCCTCGTCGGTCATTCCGGGAAGTTCCGCGGAAAGTCGATATTCCTTGTCATCATCGACCAATTCCATCGCGGGGATCGGCGGTACGACAGGCGATGCAAAGTTGAACAGGTTCGTCGCAGGGCGACCAAAATCGTCGAATAGCCGATCAATCTCGCCACGCAGCCAGCCTATGGGACTCGCCGGTGGAAAGAGGGGGGGTGAAAACAGGGGCGTCGCGATAGAGGCGCGTGGTGTGGCCATTCGGGATAATTCACTCATGCGATCTCTCCACCAGTCTATCGACCCCGTCGCGCCGAATTTCATGGAGAGAAAATATGGGGAAGCAGAGCCCTGAAATATTAGGTAACATACTAGGCGATTGTGTGCCCCGTCAGATGAACTTTCTGTGCGTGATCTGGGTTTATCGTAAGGTCATGGCCGGCCTATCAAATTGCGATCAAGCATGCGCCATTGCCGCGTCATAACGATTGCGCACCGCGAGTAGGCCAAAAAGTGGCACAAAGCAGAAGGCGAGCATATTGTAATTTGTCGTTTCGGTTATTCCTGAAATAAGCCATCCAAGAAGCATTATGGTAAAACCATATCTTGCGACCTTCAGGGATCCGCTCAAATTAACAGACCACGATTTAAATATCGCGTGGGCAAATGAAAAATAAAATATCAATGAACCCACGATTCCTAGATTTATAATTGAATCTAAAAATTCGTTGTGAATGTATCCAACGCCAAACAAAGATTTTAACCTTTGCATGAATTCTGGCGTTGTCGTGTAATTTATACCTTTCCCGAGCAGGCCTGAATCCGGGATCATGCTTGCCGCCATTTCCCAGATCGCGGCGCGCCCGGTTAAGTCGGCGCTTTTGCCGACGGCGGCCAAGATAAATCTCACGATATCATCGCGGTAAAATAGCATGGCTGCAACAAATGCCATCGAACTCATTATCGCGATAATGCGATAGGCGCCTTTGGGCTTGATGAATGAAATGTAAAATGCCGGAAGGGATATAGCGATAATGTATCCCGTAGAGGAGGACGAAAAAATCAAGCAAAATGCACTAATCAATATTAATAGCACAAGGTAATATATATTCTTAATTAAATTTGTGTTGCAAATCAAAATAATAGAAAGCGTGATGCTCGATACGTGCCCAAGTATATTTTTAGAGGCGAAGGCGCCTCGCCAATTTCCAGGCGATCCGATCCCCGCGATTTCTGTTTTTACAATAATTCCGATAGATGGAATAAATATTACCGTAGCGAGTGATATAACGCAAAGCATTGCGAGTGCGGTTGCCCAAATTCTCATGTAATCGATAGGGCGGAATAAAATCGCTGCAGCGATTGGGGTTATTGCCACAGGAAAAACGGTCATTAAAATATAACGGTTTGCTTCGATCGGCGAGCCGACATACGCGCTGGTCAGGCTGGCGTAAAAGATAAAAAGAACGAAGGGCCAGGCAAGAGAGAGAAAAAATCTGACCTTTTTTAGATCTTTCGCCATGAGCCATGCT
>CAIOKP010000066.1 GCA_903858875.1 uncultured Sphingomonadales bacterium | reverse complement strand
CCCATTCATAACCTATTCCTCAGCGCACGTCGTCTCATGACTTCAGCGCGGTCTAGCATCCCGACGCGGGGTGGAGCAGCCCGGTAGCTCGTCAGGCTCATAACCTGAAGGTCGCAGGTTCAAATCCTGCCCCCGCAACCAATCCATACAATTATATCTCGACTTCCCTTCCGTATGACGGAAGGGTTTTGTCGTTTGTGCGAAGATCGGGCAAAATGTAAGCCTCCGGCCCCGGTCGTTTTGCCTAGGTTATGAGCCGCAGCAATGAGGTTTCCTTAGTCTGCGTGGGACAGCCAGTGATCTGCATGGTTATCTGGTGGGCGATAGCCCTCAATAAGAGCCATGTTGTAGCAATACAGCAGGCAGCGTCTTTGCCATGATGAGCCCGTTGAGACGCAATGTCCGGCTGCGGACGTAGAGCACATCCATAGCGACGCGCCGGCGGTAAGACGTATCATTCCGGCCGCTTACCTGCCACAGTCCCGTAATCCCAGGACGAACCTGGCAATAGGTGTTGAACCTGCGACCATAGCGCACAATTTCCTTTGCCACGATGGGGCGAGGGCCCACACAGCTCATCGTGCCGTTCAGCACGTTGAACAGTTGTGGTAATTCATCGATACTCGTTTTGCGCAGTAAGGTGCCGATCGCGGTAACGCGCGGATCGTTGCGCAATTTGTGATCGCTATCCCATTCCTTGCGGGCCTCCGGATTGTCGCGCAGCAGCGCCGCAAGCCTTGCGTCGGCATCGATCGCCATGGTGCGGAATTTGTGACAATCGAATTCCCGGCCGTTTCGCCCAATCCGACGGTGACTGAAAAACACCGGGCCAGGGGCGGTCAGTTTGATGGCTATGGCGATGACCACCATCAATGGCAGAAAGAATATCAGCGCAATCAATGCCAAGGCGAAGTCGAATGGCCGAAACCAGTCGCGACGCGCATCATGGTCCGTCCGCAGCGACGCAGCATCCAGATTGATGGGCGTTCCCTGTTCGGTTTGCTTTGCAAAAGCGTTGGCGGGCATAGCTACCACGGGCGGTCTCCTTGGGCGTGTTGCACCGCACCGTAAGTCGAGCGTGGGCTGGGTCGTACTTGTTACAGGTCCGAAATGGGGGATTTGATCGGGCTAATCATCGCCAGAAAAAAGAAACATCGGCGTTGTCGGACGCCTGCGACAAAAGAAATGGAAAATAGGGTCGATGAAGGGGTGTGCTCTTCGCGATATCCCCCCGACTTTGGGAGTTTCAGGAGTGTCGCCACGTAATTTGTATTTATACTTATTTATCCTTTTCGCCGCTTTATGGATGTTCTTAAAATGGCTGCAATTTGTAGAGCGCCGCCTTCAATGGATACGCGCTCCTGCGTAATTTACGCGGTTGTCGCCGTTCAGGCGGACGGAGTGGCGCAGAATCACCCGCCAAACACCGGGGTTGCTCTGGGCCTGTTCTCAGTCATATTGTACGCATGATGACGCAATTGCCCTCCTCTCCGCCGCCACGACATCGGTTGTCGACCCGCTTGTGGCATTGGGCCAATGCGGTGGTTGTGTTGGTCATGGTGATGAGCGGGCTGATGATTTTTAACGCCCATCCCCGTCTCTATTGGGGAGCGTATGGCGCCAACGCGGATCCGGCATGGCTGGAAATCGGCGCGACCGGTGATGCGCAGCACTTGGCTGGGGGCTTGCGGATTGGAAGCATGTCGATCGGGACCACGGGGTTGCTAGGCGCGTCCGCCGGCGAGGATGGCGCGATGCAGGCGATTGCCTTTCCGGGCTGGGCAACGATCCCCGGCAGCTATGATCTGGCACTGGCACGGCGGTGGCATTTGGCATTTGCCTGGGCGCTGGCGGTGGGCTTGGCGGTCTATGTGGTTCGGTCTTTGGTCAATGGCCATATCTGGCGGGACCTGCATATCTCGCGGGCTGAATGGGCGCCGCGACACATCTGGGGTGATGTGCGGGATCATCTCCGGCTGCGGTTTGATGATGCGAGCTATGGCGTGTTGCAAAAGCTGGCCTATGTTGGCGTGCTGTTCGTGCTGTTGCCGGCGATGATCGCAAGCGGTCTGGCGATGGCGCCGGGGATGGATGCTGCGGCACCTTGGCTGGTCGACCTGTTTGGCGGACGGCAAAGCGCGCGGTCGGTGCATTTTATCGGCATGGCGGGGCTTGTCGGGTTCGTCGGGTTGCATCTGTCGATGGTGCTGCTGTCTGGGCCGTTGCGGCGGGTTTGGGCGATGATAGCAGGAGGGCGCGCATGATCGGGCGGCGCGGCGTGATCCTTGGGGGCGGCCTGTTGCTGGCGGGCTGCGACCGGTTGGTGCGCGACCCAGGGGTGAATGACGCGCTGGACCGCGTGGCGGGGCTGCATCAACCCGGGCAGCGCTTGATCATGGGACGCGATGCGCTGGCCCAAGAATTTGGCGCGCGGCAAATGTCGCCCGATTTTCGCACCAATGGCAATACCGATGTCGAGGATGCCGGGTGGCGGGCCCATGCCGCTGAGGGGTTTGCTCGCTGGACGCTGCGGGTTGATGGGCTGGTCCATCGGTCGCTCGACCTGTCGCTGGCCGCGCTAAAGGCCATGACCCAGCGGACGCAGATCACCCGCCATGATTGCGTCGAGGGCTGGTCCGCCATCGGGCAGTGGCAGGGGCCACAATTGGGGCAGGTCTTGGCGATGGCGGGGATGCTGCCGACGGCGCGCTATGTGGTGTTCCATTGCGCCGACCGCACCGGCGATGCGCCCTATTACGAAAGCATCGACCTGATCGACGCCTTTCACCCGCAGACGATTTTGGCGTGGGGGATGAATGGCGCGGTGCTGCCAATCGAACATGGCGCGCCGATCCGGCTGCGGGTGGAGCGGCAGTTGGGGTACAAGCAGGCTAAATATGTCATGCGCGTGGAATTGCGGGACTCGCTGGCGGGCCTGTACGGCGGCAAGGGCGGGTATTGGGAAGATGTCGCCGGGTATCAATGGTACGCGGGAATTTGAGGGCGAGGGGGTTAGCCCCTCGCGCTCCTGATTGATTAGATGGGATGAAATTGGTCACGATCTTGTCATGAACAAAAGGCATCCACCGCCGATGTCTGGATAGGAAAACGGGTCAAGGAGGCACTAAGTGCTTGAAATGGTGGTTTGTATTTCAACGGTATTCGCCGGAATTGCCATTGCCTGTGCTATGGTGGTTCGAAAAAACAGATTATCGCCGCTCTCGCGAAATTCATTGGCCGCCACCGCTTTTGGCCTTTTCACCGTGAGCAATTTAGCACGTTTTGAGCATGATTTTGGCGGAATTCTATTTGAGTGCGGCGTCGCATTTTTGATGGTCGTAGTTGCCTACAGCCATCTGAAAACAGCCATTTCCGAATCTCGCCCCCGCGACGCGGCTTAATCCCCCTATCGCCCACAAAAAACGCCGCGACAAAGCGCGGCGAAAAAATGGGGGTGCAGGGGGTGTAACACCCCCTGCGTCTATCCCTTAAAGCCCCTTTACCCGACCAAACGCAGCCCTTCAGCAGCAGAGTCGGCGGCCCCAGCCTTGTGCTGATCGGGCCAAATACCGCGCGTGTCATAGACGATCTTGCCAGCCCGTTCGGCCAAAGGCACGACTTTGAAGATGTCGTGATCGACGAGGACGACCAGGATGTCGCAGTCTTCGAGCGCTTCGTCGAGGTCGATGGGGATCGCGCCGGTGCCGGAAAATTCACGCGGCAATTCGGCGGCAAAGGGCTCGACGATCGAGATACGCGACCCGTATTTGCGCGCCAGCGTGGCGGCGACGAGGCGGGCGGGGCTTTCGCGGAAGTCGTCGATGTTGGCCTTGAAGGCGAGGCCCAGGCACGCGACGCGGGCGTCCGGGTGCGCGGTGATGAGCGCGTCGGCCTTGGCGATGACGTGGTGGATTTTGCCGTCGTTGACGCCGCGCGCGGTGCGGATCAGCGGGCTTTCCTGTGGGGCGCTGGCGACGATGAACCATGGGTCGACGGCGATGCAATGGCCGCCGACGCCGGGGCCGGGTGACAGGATGTTGACGCGCGGGTGGCGGTTGGCGAGGCGGATGACTTCCCAGACGTCGAGGCCCATCTTGTCGGAAATTATCGACAATTCGTTGGCGAAGGCGATGTTGACGTCGCGATAGGCGTTTTCGACCAGCTTGGTCATTTCGGCGCTGCGGGCGTCGGTGGCGACGCAGGTGCCGCGAACGAACAGCTTGTAGAAGGCCAGCGCCTTGCGGGCGCAGCGCGGCGTGATGCCGCCGATTGAGCGGTCGTTTTCGGTTAATTCATGCAGAATGCGGCCCGGCAGGACGCGTTCGGGGCAATAAGCGATGGAAACATCCGGCGTTTCGCGGGTCAAGCCGGGAACGCGCAAGTCGGGGCGCGCTTCGGCGATCAGGTCGCGGATTTGTTCCGTGGTGCCGACCGGCGAGGTGGATTCAAGGATCACCACATCGCCGGGTTTCAGCACTGGCGCGACGCTGCGCGCGGCGGACAGGACATAGGAAATGTCGGGTTCGTGGTTCGGGCCGAACGGGGTTGGAACCGCGATAACGAACACATCGGCGGCCGCCACGGTCAGCGACGCGGAAAGCAGCCCGCGCTTGACGACCGCATGGACGAGGCCGTCGAGATCGACTTCCTCGATGTGGATTTCGCCGCGGTTGATGGTGTCGACCACGCCTTGCGTGACGTCGACGCCCTGTACGCGACAGCCCGAGCGCGCGACGATCGCCGCCGTCGGCAGCCCGATATAGCCGAGCCCGACAACACAGACGTCAGGCTTTTTATCCGATTTCATGCCCAATAATCTCCACGATGCGGCGCGAGGTTTGCCCGTCTCCAAATGGATTGTGAGCGCGTGCCATGGCTTCGTAGGCAGCGGTATCGTCCAGAAGGTTGAAGATTTCGGAAACGATGCGGGCGGAATCTGTGCCGACCAGGCGTGCGGTGCCGGCCTCGACGCCTTCGGGCCTTTCGGTGGTTTCGCGCATGACGAGAACGGGTTTGCCGAGCGCGGGGGCCTCTTCCTGCACGCCGCCCGAATCGGTGAGCATGATGTGGGCAATCGACAGCAAATGTGCGAAATGCGGGTAATCTAGCGGCTCGATCATCGCGACATTGGCGAGGCCCGCCAAGGCGTTGTCCATCACCGCGCGGACGTTCGGGTTGGGGTGGACGGGAAAGATGATCGCGACATCGGGGCGGGCGGCGATCTGGCGGATCGCCTCGGCGATGGCTTCCAATCCGCCGCCAAAGTTTTCGCGGCGGTGGCTGGTGACGCCGATGATCGTCTTGCCGGCAAAACGGGTTTCAAGTTCGGCAAGGCCGCCCGCCAGCGACGGGTCCGTGGCGATCCGCGCGCCGATCCAGTGGAGCGCGTCGATCACCGTGTTGCCGGTGACATGGACGCGGGCGGGGGCGACATTTTCGCGCAACAAAGCCGCCTCGCTCATCGTGGTTGGCGCGAAGTGCAGCGACGCGATGGCGCCGATGATCTTGCGGTTCACTTCTTCGGGCCAGGGGTGGTAGATGTTGCCGGAACGCAGGCCCGCCTCGACGTGATCGACCGGGATCTTGCGGTAATAGGCGGCCAACGCGCCGGCCATCGCGGTCGCGGTGTCGCCCTGGACCATGACGCGGGCGGGCTGTTCGAGGTCCATCACCCGGCCGAGTTCGACGATCAACGCGGCGGTCAACCCGTCGAGCGTCTGGTTCGGGCGCATCAGGTCGAGGTCGTGGTCGGGCGTGATCCCGGCCATCACCAGCACTTGATCGAGGATCGCGCGATGTTGCGCCGATACGCAGACCACCGGTGTAAAGCGGGTGTCCGCCTTTAGCGCCGCAACGACGGGAAACAATTTGATCGCTTCGGGGCGGGTGCCGAAAATGACGAGGAT
>CAIOKP010000065.1 GCA_903858875.1 uncultured Sphingomonadales bacterium | reverse complement strand
TGCGCGCCCGTCAAAACGCAACCGGTCCGGCCAGTTCCTCAACCGTCCACGGCAAGCCATGCTTGTTCAACATGTCCATAAACGGATCGGGATCGAACTGTTCGATGTTGAACACGCCCTCGCCCGACCACACGCCGGTCATCACCATCGCCGCGCCGATCATGGCCGGCACGCCGGTGGTGTACGACACCGCCTGATTGCCGGTTTCCTCATAGCAGGCCTCGTGGTCGCAGATGTTCTTGATGTAGAACGTCTTCTCGCCACTGCCGTCCAGCGCATCGCCCGTGGCGATATCACCGATGTTGGTTTTGCCCTTGGTCGTGGCGCCCAGCGACGACGGCTCGGGCAACACAGCCTTCAGAAACTGCAACGGAATGATCTCGACGCCATTGTACATCACCGGATCGATGCGGGTCATGCCAACATTCTGCAACACCGTCAGATGCTGGATATAGGCATCGCCAAACGTCATCCAGAACCGGCCACGCTCCAACTCGGGCAGGAAGCGCGCGAGGCTTTCCAGCTCTTCGTGATACATCATGTACATATTCTTGGGGCCGACGCCCTCAAAGTCGAATTCGACCTTTTTGCCCATGGCGGGCGTTTCGACAAACGCGCCACCTTCCCAATGGCGGGCGGGCGCGGTCACTTCGCGGATGTTGATTTCGGGGTTGAAATTGGTGGCAAAAGCCTGCCCATGATCGCCGCCGTTGCAATCCAGAATGTCGAGCTGGCGGATTGTGCGCAACTTGTGCTTCTTCAGCCACATCGCAAACACCGATGTCACGCCCGGATCAAACCCGCTGCCCAACAGCGCGGTCAGGCCCGCCGCCTTGAAGCGGTCCTGATACGCCCATTGCCAGTGGTATTCGAACTTGGCGACATCCTTCGGCTCGTAATTCGCCGTGTCCATGTAATGCGCGCCCGCGGCAAGGCAGGCGTCCATGATCGTCAGATCCTGATACGGCAGCGCCAGATTGACCACCAGCTTTGGCCCGATCGCCTTGATCAGCGCGGTCAGCGCCGGCACATCCTCGGCATCGATGGCATAAGTGTCGACCGATTGCCCGGTGCGCGCCTTGACCGACGCGGCGATCGCATCGCACTTGCTCTTGGTGCGGCTGGCGAGTGAGATATGCGGAAAAATATCCGCGTTCATCGCCATCTTGTGCACCGCGACCGAGCTGACCCCGCCCGCACCAATTACCAAAACCTTGTTCAAGGATAGAACTCCATCTTCGGGGCCGCAGGACCGACGCGCAACGCGGCATCGGTACGCCCATAAAACCATGGCGCCATATAGAGCGCGATTATGACAGCACAACATCCCTTCACACGGATCACCCTGCCCTTTGACGCCAAACCGTCACGCAATCGTCATGCCGCGGCAACAGCACGGGGATAACCGCAAGACCATCACCCGCGCCCAGCAAGGCAGGAGCCGCCCATGTCCGCCGCCGCACCCTCTGTCGCCCCCTTACGCCCGCCTGCGCGCATCATCGACCAGGCGGTCGTGCGCGCTCACGCTCCCGCCCCGGCACGCTTGCTCGACCGCGCTTTTGCGCTGGCCTTTCGCGGCCTTGTCTATGCGCAGATTTGGGAAGACCCGGTGGTCGACATGGCCGCGCTCGACATCCAGCCTGACAGCCGGATCGTCACCATCGCCAGCGGCAGTTGCAACGCGCTATCCTACCTCACCGCCAACCCGGCGCAGGTGATCGCGGTCGATCTCAACACCGCACATGTCGCGCTGGGCAAACTCAAATTCGCAGCAGTGCGCCATTTGCCAGACTATGACGCCCTGCGCCGCTTCTTTGTCGAGGCGGATAACACAGCGAACCTCAACGCCTATCGCGACCTTTTGGCGCCGCATCTCGATGACGCCACCCGACGCTATTGGGAAGGCCGCGACATGATCGGCCGGCGCCGCATCGGCGGCTTTGCCAGCGGCATTTACAAGCGCGGCTTGCTCGGCAATTTCATCGGCATGGCGCATTTCATTGCCCGACTGTACCGCGTCGACCTCGGCCTAATTCTGACCGCCCGCTCGATCCCGGAACAACGCCAGATCTTCGACGAGAAAATCGCGCCGGTATTCGACAAGCGCTTCATCCGCTGGCTGACATCGCAACCTGCCAGCCTGTTCGGCCTTGGCATCCCGCCAGCGCAATATGATGCGCTGGCCGGCGATCAACGCATGGCACAAGTGCTGCGCGCCCGGTTGGAAAAGCTGGCTTGCGATTTTTCGGTCCAGGACAATTATTTCGCCTGGCAGGCATTTGGGCGCGGCTATGGGCGGGCGGTCGATGCGCCCTTGCCGCCATGGCTCGAGGCCAAGGCCTATGCCGCGGTATGCGCCGCCATCGACCGGATCGACGTGCGCCATGTCAGCTATACCGACTATCTCGCGTCCCAGCCCAACGCCAGCCTCGACCGTTACATCCTGCTCGACGCACAGGATTGGATGACCGACGCCCAACTGACCGCCTTGTGGAGCGAAATTACCCGCACCGCGCGGCCGGGCGCCCGCGTTCTGTTCCGCACCGCCGCCGAAGACACGCTGTTGCCCGGCCGGGTGCCAGACGCGCTGCTCGACCGCTGGGACTATTCGGCAGAGGAAGCGCGCGGCCTGATCCGTGCCGACCGCTCGTCGATCTATGGCGGCCTCCATCTCTATCGTTTCAAGGGCTAACCCAATGGCAACCGCACGGCTGGCCGATGCCGAACATGGCGATTTGATGGATGGCGTCTATCGCTGGCAACGGCATATTTATGACGCCACGCGCAAATATTTCCTGTTCGGCCGCGATCGGATGATCGAAGAGCTCGACATCGGCTATGGCGCGGCAGTGCTGGAAATCGGCTGCGGCACCGGGCGGAACCTCGACCGCATCGGCCAGATCTGGCCCAAGGCGCAGTTGTTCGGCCTCGATATCTCGACCGAAATGCTGAAATCGGCGCAGGCGCGGCTGGGGATGCGGGCTGAATTGGCGGCGGGCGATGCCTGTGCGTTTGATCCGACGGCGCTATTCGGGCGGGGCGAATTTGACCGGGTGGTGATCTCGTTCGCCCTGTCGATGATCCCCGATTGGGAGGCCGCGCTGGCGCAAGCCGTCGACGTGCTGGCCCCCTCCGGCGAATTGCATATCGTCGATTTCGGCGATGGCGCGGGGTTGCTGGCCCTGTTTCGCTGGATATTGCAGGCGTGGCTGGCCCACTTTCACGTCACCCCGCGCCCCCATCTTGCCGATCGCGCCGCGTCCCTTGTCGTCACCCGGCGCATGAAGGTAAAGACGCGGGTCGGCCCCTTCGGCTATTATCAACTGATCGTGCTGAAACGGCGCAAAAAGGGCTGAGCGCCCCGATCAATCCCGCACGAACAGGCTGATCAATTCGACATGCGTGGTCCAGCGGAATTGCCCCACTGGACGCAATCCGGCCAACCGATAGCCGGCCTCGACCAAAGCCGCCGCGTCCCGCGCCCAACTGGCCGGATTGCAACTGACATAAACGACGCGCTTGACCGTGCTGGCGGCGATGCGCCCGATCTGTTCCTTGGCCCCGGCGCGCGGCGGATCAAGCAACACCCCGCCAAAGCGGTTCAACTCATCCGGCAATAACGGATTGCGGAACAGATCGCGGTGCAGCGTATGGACGATCAGCCCGCTACGCCCCGCAGCGGACTTGCACGCCAAATGCGCCGCGCGGTCTACCTCGGCCGCCAACACGCGCGCCCCCGCCTTGGCCAGCGCAAAGGCAAAGGTGCCCAGCCCCGAAAACAGATCCGCCACAACGCCCGCACCAGCCAGCCATTCAACCGCCGCGCCCACCAGCGCCGCCTCGCCATCGGCCGTCGCTTGCAAAAACGCGCCGGGCGGTAATGGCACCGGCACGCCCGACAGGCTGACCGTCACCGCATCGGGTTCCCACAGGCTTTCCGGCCCATAGCCCTGATCGAGCGACAGCCGCGCCAGCCCGTTGTCCCGCGCAAAATCCAGCGTCGCCTCGGTCTGTGCTAGCCCTTCGACGGTTAGCCCGCGGATCGCAACATCCACCCCCTGATCGGCGACGGTCAAGTCGATATCGACCGCCACCCGCCCATCGCGCCGCGCCAGCAAACGGCGCAACGGCCCGACCAGCGCTACCAGTTCAGGCGCCAACACCGGGCATTCGCGCATATCGACGATCTTGTGCGACTGCCCTTCGTGAAAGCCCAGCGCGACCGCGCCGCCAACCCGCGCGCCATGCAACGTTGCCCGCCGACGCGCACCCGGCGGCGACAAATGAGCGGGCGCAACGACATCGAGCTGCACCCCTTGGCCAGCGGCGGCATGGGTCACCCGGTCGGTCACGAAATCGCGCAAGGCCGCATCGTCAATATGCTGCAACTGGCACCCGCCACAGGTGCCGAAATGCCGGCACGCCGGATCAATATGATGTGGCCCCCGCCGGATCGTCCCATCGGCCAACAGCACATCGCCCGGCGCGGCGCCTGCAACATGCGCGCCAGTGGCCGTGGCACCGTCGCCGCGCGCGGCAAGGCGGAGGATGGTTTGTTCGCTCAACGCAGGATTCCTTGGGGTCAATTCGGTGGGGTGCGCTGTTGCGCTTAACAGCAGGCCCCATAGGCCTGTGCGACCGATTGCGCCAGATCCCCGGCGGAAAAGGGCGCCGGCGTGATCCGCGCGGCTTCCCCATGCAACCACACGCCCTGGCACGCAGCATCGAACGCCGCAACACCCGTCGCCAAGCGGCTGGCGATACAACCCGCCAAGACATCGCCCGCCCCTGCCGTGGACAGCCACGTCGAAGCGCGCGGCGTACAGGCATAGCGGCCATCGGGCGCTGCGATCACCGTATCTGGCCCCTTGGCGACGATCACCATATTGCTGGTCAGCGCCAGCGCGCGAACGCGGTCAATCTTGCTTCCCTGGGCGACGAGGTGGAAATTACGCTCCAAAGCAGCCAGTTCGCCCTCATGCGGTGTCGCAATCACGGGCGTGTCCCGCCGCGCCAGCTTGGGCATCGGCATCATCAAGGCATCGGCATCGATCACCGTCGGCCTGCCTGCCCCCATCACTGTGGTCAGCAAGAAATAGGCTACCCAGTCACGCCCCAACCCCGGCCCGATCAGCATCGCGCCAAGCCGCGGGTCGTCAAACTCCGGCGCGGCCACGACCACGTCGGGCGGCGCATCCACCGCCCCATCGGAGAAAATCTTGATGTATCCGGCACCCGCCCCCTGCGCCGCCTTGGCCGCCAACAGCGCCGCGCCCGGCATTGCGCCCGCGATTACCGCCAGAAGCCCACGCCGATATTTATGCGCATCGGCGGCGGGCTGTGCCAACGCCGGGCGAACCACCACCTGCCCCGCGCCCCCCATCGGCCCACAGCCAATATCCACCAGCCGCAACCGCCCCATCCGCGCGGCGGACGGCATCAGAAAATGCGCGGGCTTCCACGCGCCCAGCGCGATGGTCACCGCATAGTCGGGCAAGCCCGCGGTCAGCGCCGCACCGGTATCGCTGTTGATGCCACTGGGCACGTCGATGGCGATGCGTATGGCATGGCGCGCCGCAAGGCCCGTCAGCAGCGCGAAATCGCCCGCCTCCAGCCCCCGCGTCAGGCCCGTGCCGAACAGGCAATCAACCAGCACATCACCGTCAGCACCCGCCCCGGCCACTGCGCCATGATAGAGGTTGCGTGCGTGGCGGGCCGCCTCGGTCTTCGGCTCGATTGCGGGCACAACCACCACTTGCGCGCCGCGCCGCCGGATCGCCTCGGCCAACACCCAGCCATCGCCGCCATTATTGCCCGGCCCGGTCAATACGGTCACCCGGCGCGATGGCCCCGCCACGCGCCAGACGGTGTCAGCGGCGCCCTGCCCGGCGCGCTGCATCAATGTGTCAACCGACATGCCGCCGTCGATCAACGCGGCCTCGGCCGCCCGCATCTGCGCCACCGTCAGAATTTGATGGCGCAGGGCGGTCATCGGGGCGATCTCACTTCAGTTGAGACAGGTCACGCACCGCGCCGCGGGCGGCGCTAGTGGTCATCGCGGCATAGGCCTTGAGCGCGGTCGAGACGACCCGCTTGCGCGGGGCGGCAGGTTGCCATGCCTCGGCGCCCTTAGCCTCCATCGCAGCGCGGCGAGTGGCCAATATGTCGTCCGACACCACGATGCGGATCGTCCGCCCCGGGATGTCGATCTCGATCATGTCGCCGTTTTCGACGAGGCCAATCGCGCCGCCCTCTGCCGCCTCTGGGCTGGCATGGCCAATCGACAGGCCAGACGTGCCGCCCGAAAACCGCCCGTCGGTGATCAGCGCGCAGGCTTTGCCCAGACCCTTCGACTTGAGGTACGAGGTCGGATAGAGCATTTCCTGCATACCCGGCCCGCCCTTTGGCCCTTCATAGCGGATGACCACGACGTCGCCCGCCACAACCTGACCCGTCAGGATTGCCGCAACCGACGCGTCTTGGCTTTCATAAACCTTGGCCGGGCCGGTGAACTTGAGGATGCTGTCATCAACGCCTGCCGTCTTCACGATACAGCCGTCGAGCGCGATATTGCCCGACAGGACGGCCAAGCCGCCATCCTTGGAAAACGCGTGTTCGACCGAGCGGATCACGCCATTTTCACGATCGGCATCGACCGCGGTCCAACGGCGCGCTTGCGAGAACGCGGTTTGCGTCGGCACACCACCGGGCGCGGCACGGAAAAATTCATGCACCGCCGGATCATCGGTCCGGCTGATATCCCAGGCATTCAGCGCCGCGCCCAGCGTCGGGCTGTGCACCGTCGGCAGATCGCCATGGATCAGGCCGCCGCGTTCCAACTGGCCGAGGATCGACATGATGCCGCCGGCGCGGTGAACATCCTCCATATGGACATCTGCCTTGGCCGGCGCGACCTTTGACAGGCACGGCACGCGGCGCGACAGGCGATCGATGTCGGCCATCGTAAAATCGACGCCCGCCTCATGCGCGGCGGCCAACAGGTGCAACACGGTGTTGGTCGAACCGCCCATCGCGATATCGAGGCTCATCGCGTTTTCGAACGCGCCAAAGCTGGCAATGGCGCGCGGCAGGACATTGGCATCGTCCTGCTCATAATACCGCTTGGTGATATCCACGATCAGTCGCCCGGCGCGCAGGAACAATTCCTTGCGGTCGGCATGGGTCGCCAACATCGAACCATTGCCCGGCAGCGATAGGCCCAAGGCCTCGGTCAGGCAATTCATCGAATTGGCAGTGAACATGCCGCTGCACGACCCGCAGGTCGGGCAAGCCGACCGTTCGATGCTCGCCACATCCGCATCGCTCATCGTCTCGTCAGCGGCGGCCACCATCGCATCGACCAGGTCGAGCGCATGTTCCTTGCCGTTGAGGATGACCTTGCCGGCCTCCATCGGGCCGCCTGACACAAACACCACCGGGATGTTGATGCGCAGCGCGGCCATCAGCATCCCCGGCGTGATCTTGTCACAGTTCGAGATGCAGACCATCGCGTCGGCGCAATGGGCATTGACCATATATTCAACGCTGTCGGCAATCAGGTCGCGGCTGGGCAGCGAATAGAGCATGCCGCCGTGGCCCATGGCGATGCCGTCATCCACCGCGATGGTGTTGAATTCCTTGGCGACGCCGCCGGCCGCCTCGATCTCGCGGGCCACCAGCTGGCCCAGATCCTTCAGATGCACATGGCCCGGCACGAACTGGGTGAAGCTGTTGGCG
>CAIOKP010000064.1 GCA_903858875.1 uncultured Sphingomonadales bacterium | reverse complement strand
GACCTGATTCACGATCTGAAGCAACTTGCCGCCGGTCTGATCAACCAGATCGACGCCTGCCGCCACTTGGGCCGAACTGTTGGTGATCAGCACCTTGATGTCGCGGGCGGCATCGGCGCTCCGCTGAGCCAACAGGCGAACCTCGTTGGCGACCACCGCAAAACCTCGGCCAGCATCGCCCGCCCGTGCGGCCTCCACCCCTGCATTGAGCGCGAGGAGGTTGGTTTGAAACGCAATACCGTCGATCACATTGATGATCTGGCCGATTTCCTGCGATGATTGCTCGATGGCGGCCATCGCGGCGACGGCGCGGCCGACGACTTCGCCGCCTTCGCTTGCCTGACGGTGGGCCTTAACGCTGGCCTCCCGCACATTCGCGGCGGACACGGCCGAGGCACGAACGGTGCTCGACACCTCGTTCATCGTCGCCGCCGTTTCTTCCAGACTGGCGGCCTGATGTTCGTTGCGGCGGGCGAGATCCTCTGACGCGACGCGGATTTCGTCGATCGAACTCACCAGGCTGCCCGCCCCCACGCGGACCATGCTCATCGCCGCCATCAGCGAATCGAGGGCCCGGTTGAAGTCCAGTCGCAAAGCCTCATAGGTGTCGGGAAAAGCATCATGGATGCGGAATTCAAGGTTCTGATTGGCAAGGTTGGACAGGCCGCTGCTCAACGCGGTGACCACCTGTTGCTGTTCCTGCTCGGCCTGGCGTTTGGCAATGCCCGCCTGGCGGAAGACATCCATCGCCTGGGCCATGGTGCCGATTTCATCGTTGCGATCGATCCCTTCGACCTCGGATTCATAATCGCCCTCGGCCAAGTGATGCATCGCCTCAGCGGTCCGGCTCAAAGGATCGACAATCCGCCGAGCAATCAGCGACTTTGCGGCCCAGACCGCCGCCATGACCAGCGCCATCAACGCCCCAACCGCCACCAGCGAGCCCGCTACGACGCCATCATCCTTGCCATGCTCGGCGGTGCGAAACGTGTTCGACATGTCCACAAGCCGCAAGATGGCATTATGCTGGGCGCTGTAATTCGGGGCCAATTCGGTATCGTTAACCTGTCGCATCGCCACGACATCGCCCGCGCGAACCGCCGGAATGAAGCGCTGATCAATCGCCGCCCAAAATGCGTCGGCGGACTTTTGGCTATCCTTCAACACAGCCGCCTCATCGCTGGGCAGCGGAGCGGTTTGCCAATAGGCTTTGCGCGCCAGATAGTCCTTTTCCAACTGCCCCAGCGCCTTGATATGATCCGCCGATTGCGCCGGATTGGCCATCGCCAGCGACGCCTCGAGATAAGGTTCGACGACATAGGCGGGCGGCGGCAGGATGTCGGCCAGCAATTCGTCCTGCAAAGCATATTTTTGAAAGATCGGCCCGCCGTAGCGAATCTGCATCACAACAAACGCCGACAAAGCGATCGCGGCAATCACGAGAACTATCAATACATTGGCGCCGATGCGGGCCTGATCCTTGATCATTGCGGGACAATCTTTGCTAATTGGACACCGTCACGGGAATACCGCCCAACGGTTTACATCGCCTCCGCCATCTAATTACGTAAAGATAAGTAACTAGGCCCATCGGGCAGCGCTTTGAATAGCGCGGACCTATCAATATTCCGTCCTGCCATTTTCAAAATATTGGATGATTATACGCCGATGCCACCGCGCGCATGGCCTGACAGCCAAAACAAAAAAGGGGCCCCAAAAGGCCCCTTCCCTGTATGCTAGCCAAGCGTGATGCTTATTCTTCGCCCATCCGCAGCGCGGCAATGAAGGCCTCCTGCGGAATTTGGACGCTGCCATATTCGCGCATCCGCTTTTTGCCTTCTTTCTGCTTGTCGAGCAGCTTTTTCTTGCGGCTGATGTCGCCGCCATAGCATTTGGCGGTCACGTCCTTGCGCATCGCAGCGATAGTCTCGCGCGCGATAACCTTGGCACCGATCGCCGCCTGAATGGGAATTTTGAACAGGTGGCGCGGAATGAGATCCTTCAACCGCTCGCACAATTGGCGACCGCGTGGATCGGCTTGGCTGCGGTGGACGATCATCGACAGGGCGTCGACCGGTTCGTTGTTGACGAGGATGTTCATCATCACGAGGTCGCCCTCGCGCAGGCCAATCTGTTCATAGTCAAACGAGGCGTAGCCACGGCTGATTGATTTCAACCGGTCGTAAAAATCGAAGACGACTTCGTTGAGCGGCAGTTCGTAATTCACCTGCGCACGACCGCCGACATAGGTCAGCCCGGTCTGGATACCGCGCCGATCCTGGCACAGTTTCAGGATCGAGCCGAGGTATTCGTCGGGCGTATAGATCGTGGCCTTGATCCACGGCTCTTCCATCTCGCGGATCTTGACCGGATCGGGCATGTCAGACGGGTTGTGCATTTCGATGGTCGACCCATCGTTCATGGTCAACCGATAGACAACCGAAGGCGCGGTGGTGATCAGGTCGAGATCATATTCGCGGCTGAGGCGTTCCTGAATGATTTCAAGGTGCAACAGCCCGAGGAAGCCGCAGCGGAAGCCAAAACCAAGCGCGGCAGAGGATTCCATCTCAAACGAAAACGACGCATCGTTGAGCCGCAACCGGCTGATGCTTTCGCGCAATTTTTCGAAATCGGCGGCATCGACCGGGAACAGGCCGCAGAACACGACGGGCTGCACTTCCTTAAAGCCGGGCAGCGCTTCCTTGGCTCCGCCCTTTACCGTCGTGATCGTGTCACCGACGCGGGCTTGGGCGACTTCCTTGATCTGCGCAGTGATAAAGCCGATTTCGCCTGCGGCCAATTCGGGCAATTGCTCCAGCTTTGGCGTAAAGCAGCCGACGCGGTCGATCAGATGTTCGGTGCCGCCAGCCATGAATTTGACCGACAAGCCCTTTTTGATGACGCCATCGATAACGCGCACCAAGATAACCACGCCGAGATAGGGGTCGTACCATGAATCGACCAGCATCGCCTTCAAAGGTGCGGTGCGATCGCCCGTCGGCGGGGGAATGCGCTTGACGACGGCTTCGAGCACTTCGGCAATGCCGATACCGGCCTTCGCGCTGGTCAGCACGGCATCCGACGCATCGAGGCCGATGACTTCCTCGATCTGCGCCTTGACCCGTTCCGGCTCGGCAGCGGGCAGGTCAATCTTGTTGATAACCGGCACGATTTCGTGATTATGTTCAATCGACTGGTACACATTGGCCAGCGTTTGCGCCTCAACGCCCTGCGCCGCATCGACCACCAACAGCGCGCCTTCGCAAGCTGCAAGGCTGCGCGACACTTCATAGGCAAAATCGACGTGGCCCGGCGTGTCCATGAGGTTCAGCTCATAGGTCTCGCCATCGCTGGCGGTATAGTTCAGGCGGACGGTTTGCGCCTTGATGGTGATCCCGCGTTCGCGTTCAATGTCCATATTATCAAGGACTTGCTCGCTCATCTCCCGCGCGGTCAGACCGCCGGTAAATTGGATCAACCGATCGGCCAGCGTCGACTTGCCATGGTCGATGTGGGCAATAATGGAAAAGTTGCGGATCTTGGACTGTTCGGTCATCGGGATCTTTATAACAAAGAGTGTGCCGGCGAGCGGCGAACACCGCCGTTAGCAGCGCGCCTGCGCCCTGTCACGCCCAGCCTGTCACCCCGGTCCTGTCGGGCATCCATTGCCGCGCAGGGTACCAGAGTTTTGTACTGCGCCCGGCCGCTCTTCCTCCGCCCGACCAAACTGACGCCCCGGCACGATCGCGCCAGTGTCGTCAAACGCCACCGCCTCGTCGAATTTGACACCGGTGCGGCCATATTTGCACCACCGCACCGTGCTGGCCACCGTCACATCCTCGGCAAACTCGATCATCACGTCCAGCCCGATCGGGGCATCGAGCAACCCTTCGAACATCGCTCCCGCGGCCGAGATATTGCGAATGGTCGCCGGATAACGCCGCCCCTGCACCACCAAAGTGACCTTGCGCAGCATCGTCCGCCGCGGGGGACGCGCCGAACGCGGGCCCTGCGCCGCAATGGTGTGGTCGCCCGCCAGCCGGATATCGGCCTCGTCGCGCGGCAAGGGCTTGGAATAGATGTAGCCTTGCACATGGCTGCACCCCAATTTCCGCACCAGGTCGAGTTCATCGAGCGTTTCGACCCCTTCGGCGGTGGTTTCCATGCCCAAGGCGTTGGCCAGGCTCACGATGGACGCGATGATCGCGCCATTGCGACTGCCGGGCATTGTGGCGCCGCGAACGAAGCTCTGGTCGATCTTGATCTTGTCAAACGGCGCCTTTTTCAAATAGCCGAGCGAGGAATAGCCCGTGCCGAAATCGTCGAGCGCCAGACGCACCCCGATCCGCTTCAGCGCAACGAACATCGCATCGGTATTGGCATCGTCATTGAGGAAAACACTCTCTGTAATTTCCAGTTCGAGCCGGTCGGGATCGACCCCGGCGGAGGCCAAAGCATTGGTGACAATCGACGGCAAGGCGGGGTTGGCAAATTGCAACGGCGACACATTCACTGCCACGCGTACCGTTTCCGGCCAACGGGCCAAGTCATGGCATGCGGTGCGCAGCGCCCATTCGCCGATCCCTGCAATCAGGCCGCAATCCTCGGCAATCGGCACGAATTTGGCGGGGCTGAGCCGGCCCAACGTCGGGTGGTTCCACCGCAACAACGCCTCAAAGCCGCTGACCGTTTGCGTCGTCATCTGCACGACGGGTTGGTAATGCAATTCCAGCCCGCCCGAATTCAACGCATCGCGCAGGTCATGCTCCAACCGGCGACGTTCCTCGGCGTCGGAATGCAGATCCTCGGCATAGAAATGATAGCAACCGCGTCCGCGATCCTTGGCGGCGTAGAGCGCAAGGTCGGCGTTGCGAATAATCGCCTCGCTGGTCACGCCGTCATCTGGCGCCAGCGCGATGCCGATCGACGCGCCGATCACCACCCGCGCCCCATCGATCGAATAGGGCTGCGACAGGCTCTCGATGATCTGATGCGCCACATGGGCCAGCTTGTCGCGCGCCACGCGGCCCGGCACAATGACCTTGAATTCATCGCCACCCAGCCGCCCAACCCGGCCCAATTCGCCCACGCTCCGTTGCAACCGCTGCGCCACTTGTTTCAACAGAGCGTCACCCGCTGGATGCCCCAGCGTATCGTTCACCTGTTTGAACCGGTCGAGGTCGATCAGAAACACCGCGCAATCGCGATGATCGACACGCGGCGACCCCAGGATTTTTTCCAGCGTTTGCGACATCTGGAACCGATTGGCGAGACCGGTCAGCGAATCGAAATGGGCCAGCCGCGTCGCATCGGCGGCATTGCGGCGCTTTTCGGTCAGATCGCTGCCCGACCCGCGAAAGCCCAGCAGGTTGTTGAAACTGTCATAGATCGGCCGGCCATTGACCGACCACCACCGCTCTTCATCGACACACGCGGCCCGCACCGCCAATTCATGAAACGATGACCGCGCATTGAGGTGGAACAAAAGCGTCCGCTCGCCCTCCTGCTCCTGCCCTTCGAGCACGAACAGTTCGGTCAACGGGCGCCCCAGCAATTCGCCAGGCGCGAACCCCAGCAGGCTGGTAATCGTTGGCGAGACATAGGTGATCGCCCCTTTGCGATCGGTTTCCCAGAACCAGCCCTGCCCGGTATGTTCAAATTCGGCGAGGATTTCCTCGGCGCGCATCTGGGCGCGGCGCATTTCGCGCTGTTCCGACTGTGCCGCCATGTCGATAGCCACCTGGCGCAACGCCGCAACCAGCCCGATGCCCAGCCCCAGCCCCAGCACGACCACCGTCACTACCGAATGCGCCGCCAACGCCAGCGGCGACCACAAGGCGCATAACGCGGCCCCCATCGAAAACAACCGCCCCGACAGCGTGATCGCCACGACCAGCCCCACCACCACCATCGAACCGAGCAGCGGCAATGGCGAGGCCAACACTTGCGCATTATACCAAAGCGCCATCGCACCGCCGAACAGCGCCATAGGCAGCACAACGCCGAGCAACAACGCCACGATACGTTCGGTCAAGGAGCGGCGACTGGTCCGTTCAAAATTGACGAATCGCGAACAGCTCGCGGTCAAAGCAATTGCTAAAACGGCGAGCGGCAGAATCAAGCCGCGTGGCAGGCTAAACTGATCCAGCGCCAGCAACAGGCAGGTCAACGCCATAGCCAGCGCCGTCATGCCCCAACCTTCGGAAATGAAGAAATAGCCGAGATAGGGCTCGCTCTCTCGGCGCACGGGATCGGTCTTGCGGCGCAAACGGCCGACATCAAATGTCGTTTGCCCAGCCGTGCCAGAAAGCAGCGTATCTGGCGCGCCAGTTACAGAAATGACCGATGTTGGCTTGGTTCGTTCGGCATCCAACGGTGCGCGCCGCTCGGCTTGCACCGCTCTTGCGGCCTCGCCCGCGGCCAGCAAAGCCCTTGCCCTGTTCGATGTGCTCACGCTGCCGTCGCCCCCGTCGTGTCGCGTGATATCGCCATGTAGCGCCTATGGCCCGGTCGCCTTTAAAATGGCGTTAAGTCGAAATGCGGTGTTCGTCTGAATCTACGCCATTTTACCAGCTTCACCGGGGCGACGGATTTGCCTTGCGCGGGACCGAAAACAGGTATGTCCTGCCATCGAAAATCACAGGCCATGGCCAGCCGGACACCGGCGCGAAAACAGGGGGAGGGCATACCGCATGCTGCATTTGGCCATCGTCGGTTCGGGGCCGGCGGGATATTACACCGCCGAAGCCGCGCAAAAACTGTGGGGGGAACATGTGCGGATCGATATTATCGACCGCTTGCCCGTACCCTATGGCCTGATCCGCAGCGGAGTTGCCCCCGACCACCAATCAATCAAGGGCGTCGCACGCCGCTATGAGGCGGTGGCCTTGACCGACAACGTTCGCTTTATCGGTCGGGTGTCAGTGGGCAGCGACGTCTCGGTCGCGGAATTGCAGGGTATCTATGATGCGGTGGTGCTGGCAACCGGGGCACCTGCGGATCGTGCGCTGGGCCTGCCGGGACAGGAATTGGCCAATGTTTTTGGCTCGGCGGCCTTTGTCGGCTGGTATAACGGCCATCCGCAATTCGCGGGGCTCGCCCCGGATCTGACCCGTGGCCGGGCGGTGGTGATTGGCAATGGCAATGTCGCCCTCGACGTCGCGCGGATTCTGGCCAAGCAGCCAGCCGAATTTGTCGGGGCAGACATCGTCGGCGGCGCGCTGGAGGCGCTGGGCGCATCGGGCCTGGATGGCGTGACGATCCTCGGCCGGCGCGGGCCGTATCAAATCGCCATGACGCCCAAGGAATTGGGCGAGTTGGCGCATTTGTCACGCGCCGCCCCCCGCGTCGATCCAGAGGATTTGCCACCCGTCGCCGACGATGCCACCTTGGACCCTGGCCTGCGCAAATCGATCCAGATATTGCGGAGTTTTGCCGCGCCCCCTGCCCCGCCGGCATGCCCCTTTGACCTCACCTTTGATTTCTTTGCCGCGCCGCGCGCCCTGATCGGCCATGGTCGGGTGGAAGCGGTCGAGGTCGAACGCACCCGCATCGTCGATGGCCGTGCCATGGGGACAGGCGACATCTATCGCATTCCTGCCTCGATCGTCATTGCTGCGATCGGGTATCAGACCACCCCGATTGCTGGCGTCCCCTTCGATACCGCCGCCGGCCGCTTTGCCAACGACGAGGGCCGCATCGCTCCGGGCCTTTACTGTGTCGGCTGGGCGCGGCGCGGGCCATCGGGTACGATCGGGACCAACCGCCCCGACGGCTTTGCGATCGTCGACAAAATCGCGGCAGACCTGCCCGCGGGCGGATCGGGCAAATCAGGCCGTGCGGGATTTGAAGCCTTGGCCAAGGCCCGTGGCCTCGATTTCGGCACCTTTCGCGACTGGCAAAAAATCGATGAAGCCGAGGTCGCCCGCGCCCGCCAAGGTGCACCACGCGAGAAATTCGTGAGCATTGACGCGATGGTCGAGGCCGCCGGCAAAAAGTAGGTTCTGGCGATCGCGCAAAGGTCAAAAACAAAGGGCGGCAAGGTCATCCCCTGCCGCCCCCGTATTCCATAACAAGCCCGCCTGATTACACGCGCATCGGCATCAGCACGTACAGCGCCGGGCTCTTGTCGCTTTGGCGGATCAGCGTTGGCGCGCCCGCGTCGGCAAGGTGAAGTTCGACGTTATCGCCCTCAATCTGGCTGAGGATATCCTTGAGGTAATTGGCGTTGAAGCCAATTTCGAACCCATCCGCAGCATAGTCGGCAGGCAATTCTTCCGCCGCGGTCCCATTGTCGGGCGATGTTACCGACAAGGTCACGCGGTCGGTATCCAGCGTCATTTTTACTGCGCGGGTCTTTTCGGTGGCGATAGTGGCGACGCGGTCGACCGCCTCGTAAAAACTTTTCGGAT
>CAIOKP010000063.1 GCA_903858875.1 uncultured Sphingomonadales bacterium | reverse complement strand
CGCCGCGTCGTCGAGCATCGCCTCGCTGGCGGGCAGCAGCAGATGTTGGTCAACCGTGCCGGTGGTGCGCTGGCTATTGGGATCGAACAGCCGCAGCGTCTCGATCTCATCCCCAAAGAAGTCGAGCCGCAGACCGGAGTCCAGCCCTGAGGGATAAATGTCGAAGATCGAGCCCCGCACCGCATATTCGCCCGCGTCCGCCACCGTATCCGTGCGCGCATAGCCCTGTCGCGACAGCAGCGCGGTTAGTGAATTGCGCCCGATTTCGACGCCGGGTTTCAACAAACGCACCGATTCGCGAATACGGAACGGGGTCAGGACGCGTTGCAGCGCGGCGTTGATCGTGGTCACGAACAATTGCGGGCCGGAACGCGGCTGTTGCAAGCGGTGCAGCGCCGCCAACCGCCGTGCCGATACCGATAGCGCCGGGCTGGCCCGGTCATAGGGCAGGCAATCCCACGCCGGAAACTCGATCACCTCCAATTCAGGCGCAAAGACATGCGCGGCGTCAGCTATGCTGCGCATCGCCGCCTCATCCGGCGCGATAAATATTGCGCGGCCATCTCGATGCCCCGCCGCCCGTGCCAGATCCGCCAGCACCAGCGGCTGTGCGCCCCGCGTGAGGCCCGCCAGCGTGAGCGGGGTCTTGGCGGACAGAATGCGGTTTACATTGGGCATGGGGACTTGGGGCTTCCAACGAGAATGGCCCGCCACACCGAGTCGGTGGGCGGGGGCGTGTTGATAAATGCCTTAGACCGGGGTTGGGTCGGGGTGAAGGGGGCCTAGGGGGAAGGTTTGAGGATTAAGGTGCGAGGACCATCACCCTCGCGCCTTAATCCTCAAACCTTCAGCCCGTCACCTTGGAATATCGACGTAATCCAGCTTCTTCATCGCGTCCATCATCGGCCCTGCGTATTCCGCTGGTACCGATAGGCTGCCCAATGCCCAGCCGAGGATATCAACATCCTCTTCCTCGATCATGGTTTCGAACCATACAAGTTCAGCCTCGGTCCAACCGGCGTGTTTGGCGTCAAAGAAGCAGCCGATCATATAATCGGCCTCCCGCGTGCCGCGATGCCAGGCGCGAAAGCGCAGGCGCTTGAGGCGGGCCTCGTCGGCGGTGATGTCGGGTGTGGATTCGGGGCTTGTCATGGTTCTTCGCCTAGGACAGCCAGGGCCGCAGATCAATCACCTGCGGCCCCGCTTGAGCCCTTACTTGGCCTTTAGCGCGGCCAGAATGTCTTGCGCCTTGCTCTTGCCAAGATCCTTGTGCACTTCGCCAACCAGCGCCGTTTCGAGCGCTTTGTGGTAATGTTTGCGCAATTCACCGATCGTGCGCGGCCCGGCGATCAGCACGAGATGCTCGATATTGTGACCCAGCACTTCGGTGTTCAGCCACTTGATGGCAGCGATGGTGTGCGCTTCCTCGGTCTTGACCGCGGTAGACCCATCGTGGTGGGTGCCGCCTGAATGGTTGTGGCTGTCCAGCTTGGGAGATTCGGTTTCGACCAGTTCTGGCTCGGCTTCGGTGCCCGCGTTGCGGAACAGGTTGAACGTGTGGGCATCGATGACGGCAATCACGGTACCATGAGGCAACAGCATTCTAGTCTCCTTATCCTCCAGGCTTTACTGGCCCGGATAGGGATCAGGGGCGCGAAAGGGCCGGATGTCCATGCGATGAGTCAAAAACGTGAGGCAAAGGTGGCGCCAAAAGTGGAGATCCCGCAGCCAGCCTCTGGCGAAAGGCGTCAGAGCAGCTAAGAGCATTGCCCATGCGCCCTGATCGCCTCAATCCCCTCTTCGCCAGCGCCGACAGCCTGAAAGGTGTCGGGCCGCAATTGGCGCGGCCGCTCGAAAAGCTGGGGCTGACGCGGGTGCGCGATTTTGCCTATCATTTGCCCGACCGGTTTGTGCATCGCCGCGCGCTGACCACCCTGGATGAAGGCAGTGTGGGCGAACAGGTGTTGGTCGCGCTAACTCCGGTGGAGTATCGCGGTGGGGGTAACCCGCGCGGGCCGTTTCGCATATTGGCCGAGGATGCGGCGGGCAATATCTGCAACCTGACCTATTTCGGGCGCAACGCGGGCTGGGCGAAGAAGCAATTGCCTTTGGGTGAAAAGCGCTGGATCGCGGGGCGGTTGGATCAGTTTGGGCAGGTGTTGCAGATCGTCCACCCCGACCATGTGGGCGAGGATGGCGCGGCGGCGCTGGGGCAATTGGTCGAGGCGATCTATCCGTTGTCGGATGGGATGACACAGGGACGGCTGGGCGCGCTGGTGCAACAGGCTCTGTCGCATACGAGCGACCTGCCCGAATGGATCGAGCCGGGGTTGATTGCCAAAATGGGCTGGCCGTCGTGGCACACCGCGATGGTCGAGGCGCATCGCGGCGACCACCGCGCGGCGCGCGACCGGCTGGCCTATGACGAATTGCTGGCCAATGCGCTGGCGCTGACGCTGGTGCGGGCGAGCAACCGGCGCGCGGCGGGGCAGGCGTTGGTGGGCGATGGGCGGTTGCGCGGGCGGCTGGCCCTGCCGTTTGAACTGACGGGCGCGCAAAAGCGCTCGATTGCCGAGATCGAGGGCGATTTGGCCCAGACCGCGCCGATGCTGCGTCTGTTGCAGGGCGACGTTGGCAGCGGCAAGACGGTGGTGGCGCTGGAGGCGCTGTTGATCGCGGTCGAGGCGGGGGCGCAGGGGGCGTTGCTGGCGCCGACCGAGATCCTGGCGCGACAGCATTTCGCGACGTTGCAGCGGATGGCCGCGCCAACCGGCGTCAACATCGCGCTGTTCACCGGGCGGGACAAGGGCCGCGCGCGTGAATCGATCCTGATGGGTCTGATGGATGGCAGCATTGATATCGTTATCGGCACCCATGCGATTTTTCAGGATGCGGTGGTGTACAAGAACCTCGCGTTGGCGGTGATCGATGAACAGCACCGGTTTGGCGTCGGGCAACGGTTGATGCTGACGCAAAAGGGGCGCCGGACGCCGCATTGCCTAGCCATGACCGCGACGCCGATCCCGCGCACGCTGACCCTCGCGCAATATGGCGAGATGGATGTGTCGCGCCTCGACGAATTGCCGCCGGGGCGACAGGCGATCGACACGCGCGTCGTGGCGGCCGAGCGGATTGGCGATGTGGTTGGCGCGCTGGAACGGCATTTCGCGACCGGGCAACAGGCGTATTGGGTGTGCCCGATGGTGCACGAAAACGAGACCAT
>CAIOKP010000062.1 GCA_903858875.1 uncultured Sphingomonadales bacterium | reverse complement strand
TTTCGCGGGCAGGGGATGGCCGCCCGGTTGATTGGGCACGTGATGGCGGGGTTTGCGGCGCGCGGCGACACCGCTTATCTCCATTCTTGGGCGGGAAATGTTGCGGCGATCCGGCTTTATGAACAACTGGGTTTTCAGATCCGGCGCCCTATGGTGGCGACGATCCTGACGCGGGGCTAAGGCGGGGGCATGATGACCGAGATGACCGAGGCGGCGGCCGCCAACGAATTGATGCGATTGGCCCGCGCCATTGCCCGCGCCAATCGCCGCTATCACCTGGAGGATGCACCGGAGATTTCGGACGCCGAATATGACGCGCTGGTGCGACGGAATGACGCGCTGGAGGCGGCGTTTCCGCAGCTGATCCGCGCCGATAGCCCATCGCGGCAGGTGGGGCATGAGGTGTCGGCCTCGCCCTTGTCGAAAGTCACGCATGAAGTGCGGATGATGAGCCTCGACAATGCGTTTTCCGATGAGGAATTGGGCGAATTTGTAGCGCGCGTCCGGCGGTTTTTGGCCTTGGGCGAGGATGTCCCGGTGCCAATGACGGCGGAGGACAAGATCGACGGTCTGTCGTGTTCCTTGCGCTATGAAGGCGGGAGATTGGTACGCGCGGCGACGCGCGGCGATGGGCAAGTGGGCGAGGATGTGACCGCCAATGTCGCGCATATTTCCGATATTGCGCAGATGTTGTCGGGCGATGATGTGCCCGATGTTTTCGAGATTCGCGGCGAAGTGTATATGGAGCGCGCTGCCTTTGCCGCGCTGAACGCGGCGCAAGAGGCTGCGGGCGACAAGATTTTTGCCAATCCACGCAATGCGGCGGCGGGCGCCTTGCGGCAAAAGGATGCACAGGTGACGGCGGCGCGGCCCTTGCGGTTTCTCGCCCACGGTTGGGGCGCGGCGAGTGCTGTGCCGGGGGTGAGCCAGCAGGCGGTGATGGCGCGGATCGCCGCATGGGGCGTGCCGGTGTCAGCCCGGTTGGTGCGGTGTGGCGGGCTGGAGGATATGCTCGCGCATTATCGCAATATTCAGGTGCAACGCCCTGATCTTCCTTATGAAATCGACGGGGTGGTGTATAAGGTCGACAGCCTGGACTGGCAGGCGCGATTGGGCTTTGTGGCCAAGGCGCCGCGTTGGGCGATTGCCCGCAAATTCCCCGCCGAACGTGCCGAAACATTGGTCGAGGCGATTGACATACAGGTCGGGCGGACTGGTAAACTGACCCCCGTGGGGCGGTTGCGGCCGGTGCTGGTCGGCGGGGTGACGGTGACCAATGTGACGCTGCACAACCGCGACGAGATTGGCCGATTGGGCGTCCGGGTCGGCGACCGGGTGGTGTTGCAGCGCGCCGGCGATGTTATCCCGCAGGTGGTTGAAAACCTGACCCGAGATGAGGATCGGCCAGCCTTTGCGTTCCCCGACCATTGCCCGCAATGCGGGTCGGAGGCGGTGGCCGAAGAAGGCGAGGTCGATGTGCGCTGCACCGGCGGGTTGATTTGCCCGGCACAGCGGACCGAACGGTTGAAGCATTTCGTGTCGCGCGGCGCGCTCGATATCGAGGGGCTGGGCGAAAAGACGATTGAGGAGTTTTTTGGGCTGGGTTGGCTGGAAAGCCCGGCGGATATTTTCCGGCTGCGGGCGCGGCGTGACGAGATTGTCGGACGGCCCGGATGGCAGGACAAGTCTGTGGACAACCTGTTGATGGCAATCGAGGCCAAGCGCGCGCCCGATGCGGCGCGTCTGCTGTTCGGGCTTGGCATTCGCCATGTCGGCGTGGTGACGGCGCGCGACCTGTGCAAGCGGTTCGTGACCTTGGCGGCGTTGCGGTCGGTGGCCGAACGGGCGCATCAGGGCGACGAGGACGCCCGCGCCGAATTGACGAGCATCGATGGCGTCGGCCCCGCCGTGGTCGAGGCGCTGGGCGAGTTTTTCCACGAGGCGCATAATGTTGCGGTGTGGGAGGATATCCTCGGGCAAGTCACGCCGCCGGATTATATCGTGGAAACGCAGGCCAGCGAGGTGGCCGGCAAAACCGTCGTGTTCACCGGCAAGCTGGAAACCATGAGCCGTGACGAGGCCAAGGCGCAGGCAGAGCGATTGGGCGCCCGTAGCGCAGGGTCGGTCAGCGCCAAGACCGATCTGGTTGTAGCGGGACCGGGCGCCGGGTCGAAGCTGAAGCAGGCAGCGGCGCTGGGTATCGCGGTGATTGATGAGGCCGGTTGGGCGGAGATTGTGGCGCGGGCGGGGTAGTGTTCAAAGGGGGCGGTGCCTGCGGTGCCCACCTCTCCCCCTTAACCTTACTGCCGCGCCCAATCCGGCAATTGCCCGGACCGGCTGCCTCGCACCCCGGCCATCGCCCGCTTGCGCAGCCACAGGATCGACCAATCACCATTGACCATCCGCCGCGCCAATCGCAGCCCGGCACGTCGACAGGCGGCCCGCACTTGCGCTTCCTGTGTCGCCAACAGGCCGGCCAACAGTAAGCTGCCCCCCGGCACCAGCGCGCTGGCGAAATCGGGCGCGAGGGAAATCAGCGGGCCGGCCAGAATATTGGCGATCAGCAGGTCATAAGGCCCCCGCGCGTTCAGCACCGGATCGTTCATCCCATCGGCGACCACCATCGTGACTTCGCCGGCGCGGGCACCCATCGCGATGCCGTTCAGCGCGGTGTTTTCCTTGATGACGCCGACGCAGGCTTCATCAATGTCGCTGGCGGTGGCGAGCGCGCGGGGCCACAGGTCGAGCGCGGCAAAGGCCAGCAGGCCAGTGCCGGTGCCGATGTCGGCCACATTGCGGGCGATCACCCCTTCGCGGCGCATGATTGTCAGCATGGCGAGGCAACCGGCGGTGGTTTCATGGTGCCCGGTGCCAAAGGCGCAACTGGCCGGCACACAGAAATTGGTGATGCCGGGCGTGGTGTCGGCCGGGTGATCGGGCGTGTGGACGCAAAAGCGTCCGGCGCGGATCGGCTCCAGCCCTTCCTGCGATAGAGTGACCCAATCGACATCGGGCAGGCGTTCGGCCTGCAGCTTCGGCTTATCCCCGCTAAATAGCGCCGTAATCGCTGCATTATCGGCGCGTCGCGGTTTGCGGGGCAGATAGGCCTCCAGCTTCCAATCTTCGGGCTGGTCCTTGGCAATCTCGCCGCCGGCCAAAATGATGTCGAAATCCCAATCAAACGCGTCTTCATGCGCCAGCAACGCGCCCTCGATCATCGCGCGGGGGCCAAATACGGTGATTTTCCAGTTTTCGGTGGTGTCGGTCATGGCTTTGGCAGATAGGCCGCGTCATCCCGATTGCCAAGATACATCTGGGAACCCGGTGGCGCTGCGCCCTGATCCGCCATCAATCTACGACCTTTAGCGGCATTGCCCGTTCTGCCGCTTGCACAGCGGCGCGTTTTGGCTAAGGGGAGAGCGTAAGGGAGGTAACTCCCGCAACGCAGCATTTGATAGCCCAAGGGGATTCGTCGAGATGGCCCAAGCCACGCCCAATGCTTCGGGAGGCCGCAAAGCACGGCCCCTTTCGCCGCATTTGCAAATCTGGCGCTGGGGACCGGCGATGGCCGTGTCGATCCTGCACCGCGTTTCGGGCGGCGCCCTATCGGTTGTGGGCCTTGGCCTGCTGCTATGCTGGCTGGGCAGCCTGGCCGCGGGGCCGGACGTTTACGCCGTGTTTCAGCGTCAGGCTGGCAGCTGGTACGGCCTTGTCGTGCTGATCGGCGTGAGTTGGGCCTATTTTAATCATCTGTGCTCGGGCATTCGTCATTTCTTTCTCGACGCTGGCGCCGGGTTTGAGGTGAAGAGCAACAATTTCTGGTCGGCGCTTTCGCCGGTAATCGCGATCGTGCTGACGGCGGCCTTCTGGGCCTGCCTGCTGTCGCGCTGAGGGGACAGGAACATGGGTAACGGAACCTCGATCGGCCGCGTGCGGGGCCTCGGCTCGGCACATGCGGGCGCGCACCACTGGTTGATGCAGCGGTTTACCGCGATCAGCAATCTGGTGCTGAGCATCTGGTTTGCGGTGTCGCTGATGGCGCTGCCAAACTTTAATTACATCACGTTGCGCGATTGGTTGATCCATCCGGTGCCGGCGATTGCGCTGGCGCTGTTGATCATTTCGACGATCTGGCACGCGCGTCTCGGCCTGCAGGTCGTGGTTGAGGACTACGTTCACGAAGCAGGCAGCAAGTTTGCCGCCATCGTCGCGCTCAACCTCGCCGCTTTTGCGGGCGTCGCTTTTGGCCTGTTCTGCGTCATTCGCCTTGCTCTGGGAGTCGCGTAAATGTCCGCGTCTGCTTATAAGATCATCGATCACACCTATGACGTCGTCGTCGTTGGCGCGGGTGGCTCTGGCCTGCGCGCCACGATGGGGGCCGCCGAAGCCGGTTTGAAGACCGCTTGCATCACCAAAGTGTTCCCGACCCGGTCGCACACTGTGGCGGCGCAGGGCGGTATCGCCGCGTCGCTTTGCAACAACACGCCTGACCACTGGCAATGGCACATGTTCGACACCGTCAAGGGGTCGGACTGGCTGGGCGATCAGGACGCGATCGAATATATGGTGCGTGAAGCGCCTGCCGCCGTCTACGAGTTGGAGCACGCTGGCGTGCCGTTCAGCCGTAACGCCGATGGCACGATCTATCAGCGCCCGTTCGGCGGCCACATGCAGAACATGGGCGAAGGCCCGCCGGTGCAGCGCACTTGCGCCGCCGCGGACCGTACCGGCCACGCCATGCTGCACGCGCTGTACCAACAGTCGTTGAAGTATGCCGCTGACTTCTTCATCGAATATTTCGCGATCGACCTGATCATGGAAAAGGGCGCCGATGGCGTTCCGGTCTGCCGTGGCGTGATCGCGATGTGCATGGATGATGGCACGATCCATCGCTTCCGTGGCAAGGCGGTGGTGTTGGCAACCGGCGGCTATGGCCGTTCGTACTTCACCGCGACGTCCGCCCACACCTGCACGGGCGACGGCGGGGGCATGGTGCTACGCGCTGGCCTGCCGTTGCAGGATATGGAATTTGTGCAGTTTCACCCGACCGGCATTTACGGCGCGGGCGTGCTGATCACCGAAGGCGCTCGTGGCGAGGGCGGGTATCTGACCAATTCCGAAGGCGAGCGTTTCATGGAACGCTATGCCCCGTCGGCCAAGGATCTGGCATCGCGGGACGTTGTGTCGCGCTCGATGGCGCTGGAAATCCGCGAAGGTCGCGGCGTTGGGCCGCACAAGGACCACATCTATCTGCACCTCGATCACATCGATCCCAAGGTGCTGGGCGAACGTCTGCCGGGCATTACCGAGAGCGGCAAGATCTTTGCCGGCGTCGATCTGACCCGTCAGCCGCTGCCGGTGGTGCCGACTGTGCACTATAATATGGGCGGCATTCCGACCAATTATCATGGCGAAGTGCTGACCATCGGCGCTGATGGCAATCCGGAAACGGTTGTGCCGGGCCTGTTCGCGGTGGGTGAGGCGGCTTGCGTCTCGGTGCATGGTGCGAACCGTCTTGGGTCGAACTCGTTGATCGACCTTGTCGTGTTTGGCCGCGCGACCGGCCATCGTGTCAAGGAATTGATCAAGCCTGGCACGGCGCACAACGAATTGCCCAAGGATTCGGCCGATCTGGCGCTGTCGCGTCTCGACCACTTCCGCAACGCCAAGGGCGGCACATCGACGGCGGAAATCCGCATTGAGATGCAGCGTACGATGTCGGGTCACGCGGCGGTGTTCCGCACCGACGAAGTGATGGCAGAAGGCAAGGCCAAGTTGGCCGCGACCTATGCGAAGATGGCTGACATCAATGTCACCGACCGTTCGTTGATCTGGAACTCGGACCTGATCGAGACGCTCGAATTGGACAATCTGATCAGCCAGGCTTCGGTCACGCTGCACGGTGCCCACGCTCGCAAGGAAAGCCGTGGCGCCCACGCGCATGAGGATTTCCCCGATCGCAACGACGCTGAATGGATGAAGCACACCGTGGGTTGGTTTAGCGGTTGGGGCGGCGGCGCTCTGGGCAGCGGGGACGGTTCGGTCCGTCTCGACTATCGCCCGGTGCACGAATTCACTCTGACCGACGATGTGTCGTACATCAAGCCGAAGAAGCGGGTGTACTGATCGGTCGATCACAGGTTTGTATTGGAATAGGGCGGGGCTGCGGCTTCGCCCTTTTTCGTTGGGGCTGCGTGCGATAATATGCCGTCAAACCCGCAAGACGCGCTCGGCCACTGGTCTGTTCCAGATCAGCGGCCAGATCACCAGTTCGGCAAAATTCGCGGGCGCGCGTGGCAGGCCGGTCGGCGGAAACCCTTCGGGCCGGCGGTAGGTGCCGAAAATCACATCGAAGATCGGCAGGATGGCGGCGAAATTGCTGTTGAAATGCTCCGGCAAGCAGGAATGGTGGCGGCGGTGAAAAGCCGGGCAATTGACGACCCATGACCAGCGTCCAAGATCTGCCGGCACATCGCAATGCGCGAACAGGTTCCACAGGCTGATGATGCCATAGCTGCCCAATATCGCGTCGGTTGGCGAGATCACCATCAGAGCGGCGGACCAGATCGTCACCTGTTTGACCAATTGGTCCCCCCAGAAATGGCGCTGGGTGGTCAGCACGGTTACCTCGGGGTCGCAATGGTGCAGGGAATGCATCGCCCAAAGCACAGGAATACGGTGCTGGGCGCGATGGAACAGATATTCGCCCAGATCCTTCACGACAAAAAAGATCAGCAATCCGGCCCAAAATGGTAGCCGCCGCGCGTCGATCAAGGCGGGCCCCGTCCAACTGTGGATGACCTGTAGCCCCCCGACGGCCACCCCCGATTGCAGCGCCCATGCCTGAACATTGCGCCACCCATCGGCGGGCGGCGCCCCGGCCCAGCGCTCGGCAAGAAGGAGCATGGTCGTGACGAGCAGCGTCGGCAAAAAGGCGAGAAACAGCGACATAAGCTCGGTCTAAGCGGGGCAGGTTAAGAGACATGCCCGGTGTAGACCCGAAGAAAAACCCATACGACCGGTTAGGTTTTGGCCAAGCCAATGCGGACGAACGACACCATGGCCCATGGAATGGCGCGTTTGTGGCGGTATTCCACGGAGCCATTATGCGCTTGCCGCTCGCTTTGCCCCGTCCGGCGATAGGGCGCGATCGCGCCACGCATCAAAACCTGCGCGGATGATGCGCCGCCCCGGCATTTCCACCGACCAGTATGTGGCTTCTGCCGCCAAGAGCGTCAGTACGATAATCGCCGTTTGCGCCGTCAAAAAACCGATCCAGCCCAGCGCATGGGGCGGCCACAGCGCATCGATTGCATGAATGGGCAGCATATGGACCATGTAAATGCCGAAGGAACGCTGGCCGAGCCAGTGCATCGGACGGCTTTCCATTACCGGCAATCGCAGCGCCAATAGGACGGCGGCGGGCCATGTCAGAAAGCCCAAGGGCGCCAGCGGGCTGATCGTGCCATTGTCCAGCCACAGGCCCATCGCCATCGCCGCGACAAGCGCTGCCGCAGGGACGCGCCGGCCATGATCGCGAGTCCGCCAGAGCAATTGCCCCATGAAAAATCCGAACACACCGCGCGGCACCGTTTCGCCAAACCACGGCCCGCCCGGATGTCCCAACACCGCCAGCCACCATCCGCAGCCCACCACCGCCAGCACCGTGATCCACATCAAGGGCCGGTTACCCAGCCAAGCCCCAAGGCAAAACACACCATAGCACAGCATTTCGATCGTAAGCGACCAACTCGCCGAATTGAAGCTGCGCGCGGTCATCGGATCAAGGCCCTGGAGCATGAACGCATGAGCGATCAGATGCTGCAGAGTATTGCCACCGCCCCAAGCAAACAGCGCAAACAGACCCAGCATAAACAGGTGAAGCGGCCAAAGACGCGCGATGCGGGCGCCCCAAAACGCGGTCATCGCCCCCGGTGCGCGCAACTTGCCCGGCGCGCCATAGCCATGCGCGAAAACATAGCCCGACAGCACGAAAAACAGGTCCACCAATGTCCAGCCCGAGCGGAACACCCAACCCGCGCCCCAGCCCAGTGTAACAGGTAGGCCGGGCCAATTGGCCAGATGGTATAATAATACACCGGTCGCGGCTACTCCACGCAGGCCATCCAGCCGTGCCAACCTCCTGCCGCTGTCCTTTGCATTCATTGGCGAGCCTCTCGTAGGGCTCAATCTCTAGGCGTGTGGTGGTTAATAAATCCTCAGGTAAACCCCTAGGTCGGGCTTACAGGGAACGGCCGCGCAGCGCCCGCACCGCGCAATCCGCATCGCTGCGCTATTTTTATGTCGCCGGCCCGCTTGTGACCGCAAGCGGTTGGTGTAGGCTGGCAGGCGATGATACGAGGCAAGGCCGCGACAGAGGGTTGGCAGTGGCCAACAGGGGCAGGGCGACCGGGCCGGGCTTTTGCGCGCCTCAACGCGCTGTGTGCAGCATTGGCGATGGGTTTGGCCGCGCTGGTCCCCACCTCCGCCGATGCCAAGCCGGACAAGGCATTGCAGGACCAATTGCTCGCCCACATCCGCATTTTGGCTAGCGATGATTTTGCCGGGCGCGAACCTGGAACCGACGGTGAGACGAAAACCCTACGCTATATTGGCAAACAATTGTTCGACATGGGGCTGGTATCTGGCACCAATGATCCCAGCCATCCATGGTACGCGCCGGTCAAGCTTGTCGCGCGCGAACCGGCCGCCTCGACGGCGCAATTCATGCGGCGCGGGCGCGCTTTGCCGTTGGCGCAGGGCGAGGTGTTGATGCTGACCTCTGGCCGGCGGGCGTTGGTACAGGGGGCGCCGTTCTATTTCGTGGGACGCGGCACGGTGGTTCCCGCGCGGGTGGAACTGGCCGGCCGGGTTGCGGTGATGCTCGATGCGGCGGGCGGATTGGCGCGGGGCGCGGGCGACCCAAGCTATGGGGTCGGCGCCGAGGCGCGGCAGAACGCATTGTTGGCAGGCGGCGCGGCGGCGGTGATTACGGTGCTGGATGGCGGGCGGACCCTTGCGGGTGTGGCACAGCGACGGCGGCGGTCGGGCTATGCGCTGGCCAGCGAGGCGCTAGGCGGCGATATGGAGGGTTTTCTGTCCGCGGCCGGTCTCGACCAATTGCTGGCGGGGACCAGCGATACGCTGACGGCGATGGAGCGCGAGGCAGACCGCGCCGATTTTGTGCCACGACTGCTGGATGTGACCGCCAGCCTGGAGGCGACGACGCGCGAGACGACGATCCATACGCACAATATTGTCGGGCGCATTCCGGGGCGGCATCCCGAAACCGGCGCGGTTTTGTTATTGGCGCATTGGGATCATTTCGGCACCTGTGGCACGCCGCCGGCAGAGCATTTGATCTGTAATGGCGCGGTGGACAATGCCAGCGGCGTGGCAGCGATGATCGAGGTTGCCCGGCGGTTGGTGCATCTGGCGACGCCGCTCGACCGCGACGTTTATGTGTTGGCCACGACGGGGGAGGAGATTGGCCTGTTGGGCGCGGAGGCCTTTGCGGAAAATCCTCCGATCCCGCTCGAAAATTTTGTGGCGGCGTTCAATCTGGATTCAGTAGCTATCGCGCCGGCTGGCACGGCGGTGGGCATTGTGGGGCGGGGCATGACGCCGCTCGATACCGGGATCGTGGCAGTGGCGCGCGAAACCCGGCGACGAGTGGCCGAATCGAGTGCGCCGAACCAATATATTCAGCGTCAGGACGGCTGGGCATTGATGCGCCACGACATGCCCGCCGTGATGGTGACCAGTGCCTATGGCGAAATAGACCGGTTGGAGAAGTATTTCGATACCGATTATCACCGTCCACTCGATGTGGTGAAGCCGGGGCTGGAATTGGGCGGGGCGGCCGAAGATGTGGCCTTCCATGTCGCCTTGGTGCAATATTTCGCTGATCCGCGTCGCTATGGTGTCCCGGTTCGGACGACCGGGCGATAGCATTTGCTTCAAATCGGACCACGTATGTATACGAGGTTCATTGACGCGTCATTATGCGGAGCATACCACGCATACTGTCGTGTGACGCGATGAGGAGGGATATTATGAAAAAGTTTCTGCTTCCACTGACCATGGTTGCCTTGTTTGCCATTCCGGCGACCGCCAGTGCCGAAATGTGCCGTAATCAGGCCAATGGTCGTTTCGCCAAGTGCGGCACGCCCGGATCGGTCCTCGCATCGCAATATAAGGCAAAGAAGGCCGGCGCGCCCGCGATGAAACCGATGGCGCCCGCGATGAAGCCCGCTGCCGCCCCGGCGATGAAGCCTGCCGCTGCGCCGGCGATGAAGCCCGCCGCTGCCCCGGCGATGAAGCCTGCCGCTGCGCCGGCGATGAAGCCTGCCATGGCCGCTAAGTGCAAGGATACCAAGGGCAAGTTCATCAAGTGCCCTGTCGCTCCGGCGATGAAGCCAGCGATGAAGCCCGCCGCAAAGATGTAAGAATAAGCGCATATTGCCCCACGCGGGCAATGGTGCGACAGGGTGGGCGCGGAAGGGGCAAACTGCTTTTTCCGCGCCTTTTCCTGTGGTGGCTGCAATAGCCCTCTAGCCCTTGGCGTCCGGCTTGGTTACATGGGCCGCCACGAATCCCTGCCGTTTCGGCTCCCCTCCCTCTTGAAGGACCAGCGTGGCAATCATGGACATCTCCCTCGGCCTCACTTTCGACGACGTTCTTTTGCGTCCGGCCGAATCGGATATCGTGCCCTCGATGGCCGATACGCGCACCTGGCTTACCAAGGGCATTGCGCTAAACATTCCGATCATCTCGTCCGCGATGGACACCGTGACCGAGGCAGACATGGCGATCGTCATGGCGCAATTGGGCGGCATCGGCGTGTTGCATCGCAACCTGTCGATCGAGGAACAATGCGCCGCCGTTCGCGCGGTCAAGCGGTTTGAGAGCGGCATGGTGGTCAATCCGATCACGATATCGCCCGACGCGACACTGGGCGAGGCGCGGGCGCTGATGCTGGTCAATCGCATTTCGGGCATCCCGGTGGTTGAGGCGAGTGGCAAGCTGGTCGGTATCCTGACCAATCGCGATGTGCGCTTTGCTGCCAATCCGGCCCAGCCGGTGCGCGAATTGATGACGCATGAGAATTTGGCCACGGTAACGATCGGGACGGGCCAAGAAGACGCCCGCCGCTTGCTGCATGCCCGTCGGATCGAAAAGCTGCTGGTGGTGGATGACGCGCATCGCTGCGTCGGCCTGATCACT
>CAIOKP010000061.1 GCA_903858875.1 uncultured Sphingomonadales bacterium | reverse complement strand
CGCGGTATTGCCGATGGCCGCGCCGCCCCACGATGGGCTGGGAATGGGCGACAATGTGCCCCCGCCGGTGACGGCCAGATTGAACGACAATATCGTGCCGTCCTGCAATGTCAGGCTGAAATTCTGCCCGCCAGCGGACCGCGCGGTCGTGTCATTATAGCTGGAAAAATCGATCCAGCAGTAGGTCTGCCAATTGGCCGGGCCGGTCGATCCCTGCGCCGTGGCCATCGCGCAATTGGCCGCCTGCGCCGCTGTCGCGGTGAGCGCCCATGCCAGCATCAGGCCGAAAAAACGAATGAACGAACGCAACGCAGTGTACCCCATATTAAGGGTTATGCCGTATCATGCGCCCGGCGGCAATGTCTGGCTAGTTGACGGCCCGGTCGTGGCCACCCCAAAATTCGGCGCGCAGCGTTTTTTTGTCAACCTTGCCGACGGCCGTGCGCGGGATAGCGTCGCGGAAATACAAGTGTTTGGGCGCTTTGACGCTGCCGAGGCGTGCCTTGCAATGCGCGATGATCGCCGTCGGATCTGGCCGTTGGCCGGGGGCTGCGACGACCAGCGCGGTGACGGCCTCGCCCCATTTGGCGTCCGGGATGCCGATGACCGCGCATTCGTGGACACCGGGCATTTCGGCCACCACCGCTTCAACCTCGGCGCTATAGACGTTGAAGCCACCGGTGACGATCATGTCCTTTTTGCGGTCGACGATATAATAATATCCATCCGCATCGCGCCGCCCGACATCGCCGGTATGGTGCCAGCCATGGGCCGCCGCCTCGGCGCTGGCCCCGGGCAGGGCGTGATAACCGCCGCCAACAATGCCGCCGCGCCCGACGATTTCGCCAACCTCGCCCAGCGGCAGCAGGGCGCCATCGTCATCCATCAATTCGACGCGGACAGACGGGGTGGCCCGTCCGCAACTGGCCAGCCGTTCGGGGTGGTCGCCTGCCGCCGCCGCCGCGACGATGTGGGGCGGCAGCCAGGTGGCGATCAGGTGGAATTCGGTCTGGCCATAGGATTGGCACATTGCGGGGCCGAACACCTCGACCGCCTCGCGCAATCGATCGGGGATGACTGGCGATCCGGCCAGCAGGAAATAACGCAGCGCGCTGTAATCATGCGCGCGCGCCTCCGGGTGGGCGAGCATGGTGTAAAGTGCAGTGGGTGGCAGGAAGATATGCGTCACCCGTTCATTCGCAAAAGCGCGCAATACGGCGCCTGCGTCAAAGCCGGGATGCACCACCACCGTAGCGCCCATCGCGATCCCCGCCAGCGTAAATGGCCCCGCCGCATGGGTCAGCGGCGCGGTGGCGAGAAACACCGGTGGGCTATCGCAGGGCATCAGGTGGCAGATGGTTTCGAGCATCGTGCCCCAACTGCGGTTGGTGGCGCGCACACCCTTGGCCGGGCCAGTGGTGCCGCCGGTGGCGATGATCGCGGCGAGGTCTTCGTCATTGCCGTTGGGATTGCCCGCATCGGCCACGGCCGGCGCGCCAGCCGGCAGCATGAAGGCATCCAGCGATGGCACATCGCCATCCGCCCGGTCGAGGCAGACCATGTGGCGCAACGACGGGACCTCGGCCTGCATCCGCAGCGCATCGTCGCGCAGGGACGAATGATAGAACAGCCCATCGGCCCCGACATAGGCGAGGTAGGCAATGTTGGCGTCGATCGCATTGCGGGTATTGACCGGAATCCACACCGCATCGGCCCGCCACAGGCCCAACATCGCGACCACCACCGCCGGATCGTTGGGCGACAGGATCGCGACCCTCGCCTGACGCGGCATCCCTGCCGCCAGCATCGCGCCCGCGACGCGATGGGTTAACGCCTGCATCGCGGCATAGGTGATCGATTGATCGCCTGTCACCAACAGCGCCCGGTCGGGGTGGAGCGCGGCCTGTTTGTCGAGATAGTCGATCGAGCGCATCAGCGTTGCCCCAGCAAATCATCCCGCCACAACGCGTCGAGCGCGGAAATTACCCGATGCGGACGGCGGCAAAGGTCCTGCGCCGCCCATTGTTCCGCCGAAGTCGTACCGGTCGTGACGCCAATGCCAATCGCGCCGCCGGATCGGGCCATTTCGGTCTCGACGCGCGGGTCATCGCCGATCACCGCAATGCGGGCGG
>CAIOKP010000060.1 GCA_903858875.1 uncultured Sphingomonadales bacterium | reverse complement strand
TCGGGCACCGGGTCGGGTGCGATGTTGTACAAGATCGGGACCACGGGGATCACCGACATCAACGTCGGGTATAAGGTCACGCCGATGATCCGGTTCGATCTGGGTGCGAACAACCTGTTCGACACCCAGGCGCCGACGGTTCCGACGGTGGGCGGTCGCCCGACCAACGGGGGTAACGTCTACAATTCACCGGTATCGTTCACGCCTTGGGGTATCAACGGCGGTTATTATTACGCCCGCGCAACCATCAACTTCTAAGCCCTAAAATAGCTTCGGCCGCGTCGGTTCTCCGGCGCGGCCGAGGTGTTTATGTGGTCCCGATGGTTCGAAGATCAGAATTTTCGCGGTTAGCCAGCGTAATAGCCCACACCGACGATATGATCACCAACCCGTTGAACCAGCGAACGTTTGTGTTCGACGCGGTTGTCGGACCGGTTCAGCCAGATATAGTCAACGCGGCCATGCCCTTTGCTTTTGGCAACGGCGATCATTTCCCGCACCAAAGGTTTACCTTCCGCATCAGTCATATCCGGCGCGGCGGTTCCCACCAGATTAGGGTTGGCACCGGAAGCCTCGTAGACACCCCCCATGCTAAAGACGAAGACATAGAGTTCGCGGGTCTTAAAGCTGCCTTTGGCATCGTTGAACTCGGCAAATGCCTTATCCGGGCCGGCCGCATTGACCTCGGCCACGGCCTTGTCCAACAGCGCCTGTGCCTGGAACGATGTGGCATGGTCGGCAGCATGCGCGGCCGATTGAAACGAAATAGCGCAGGCTCCAGCCAGCAGTAGGCGGGGGAGTGTAAACATGGGCTGCCTCTCCTTTATCGGTGGGCTCGGATTACTCTCGACAGGGGGCTGCGGCCTTGGGACATGTCGTGGCCCAAGCCAACAAACGGTCGATTTGGCTTTGCTAGGTCAGGGCGCTGGCGCTGTCATAGAAGTAGATCAATTCGGCTGGATAAATGCCCCAGCCTTTGGCCGAGCGCGGCCTTGGAGTGCTAGGGCACCCAAAGGCGTTACCTAGTCGCTGGCCGCGTCGGTTGATCGCCGCCGCACATCGCCTGCGGTGATCGTACCGGTGTAGGCATTGCCAAAATGGGTGCGGACATAGTTGGTCACCCCGGCGATTTGTTCCGCCGACAACATATCGGCAAAGGCCGGCATGCCGCCTTGGCCGTGTAACACGCGGGCCAGAACGAAATCGGGATCGGATAGATGCGGATCACCTGCCAGCGCGGGAACCCTGCCTGCCCCGACGCCGCCTTCGGCATGGGCCATATGGCACGCTTGACAGATATCCCGATAGGTTTGCTCGCCGGTTGTGGATCTGGCCGTCGATGGCCCCACGCTCGACGTATCGCCGAGCGATTGCGCCAGCGTTGGAGCACCGGCGCCACATAGGGACAACACGCCAGCGGCGATGGCCAGTCGCCCATGCCACCGCCCCGCTTGCCTCATGCCGCAACCGCCCTCTGATGCAGCCGGGAAATGGCGTCGATCGATGAGAGCAGTGCGGCTTCCATCCATGCGCCGATATAGGAGCAATGCTCGCCCGCCAGCACCACGCGCCCATCGACCGAAACCAGATCCTGGTAATGCGTTTTGCGCAGGTCATCGGTCCATGACGACGCGCAGGCGGTAATCCACGGCAGGCGGCTCCACGCCACGGCGACACCGTTTGAAAATTCCTCGCGATATTGCTTGTGGAACACCGACCCTTGGTTGAGCGCGGTTTCTATCCGCTCCTCTGGCGTCATGCCTGCGAATTGATAGGCCGCAGCGCCCCCGGCATAGGCGCCAAGCACCACCGCGGGGCCTGGTTTGAAGAACCCGGTGCTGGGATAGGAGAGCTGGGAGATGGATTGGGTGGTGAAGCTGTGCCCGCCATAGATCTGCTCGTCCTGCTCCCAAAACCGGCGCTTCATTTCCAGGCCGATCTTGCATGACGACTGATAGGGCAGGCTATTGATGGCGGCCTGTTTGGCATTGGAAACCTGAACCTCGATCTGGCTGAGGATCGGCAAAGGGATAGTGCAGACGCAGAAATCGGCCTTGGCTTGGGCTTTTTTACCGGTCACCACATCCTCGTAATCCACGGTTACGCTGGCGTCATCCTGCGCGATTTTGGTGACCTTGCTGTTCAACCGGATTTTGCCTGCCAGCTTTTTGGCAAATGCCTTGCCGATCATGTCTATGCCACCGACCGGCTGGAACATCGTCGTTTGCATCGTTGTATTGAGGTACAGACCCAGCGTCTGCCAAACGCGCGGATCGAGCACATCGGTCAGCCCTGCGACTTCCGACGGGGTTGGGGCGCCATTGACGCCGCCGCCGGGCGGGCGGTCAAATCCGCGCTGGGCCGAAGTGCGCAGGTTGCTGGTATAGGCCATGTTCTTGTCGAGCACCCCCCAGCCGCGCATCGCCTCGAGCAGTTTGTCCTTGTCCTCCTTGGTAATCGTATCGTCGAGCGCGTTTTTGTTCACCGCCTTGGCCAGCAGTTCGGCGACATGGCCCTTGAAGTCGGTCGATACCTCGGCAAACCGCTGTGGCTTGCCGCCATAGGCGTCGGCGCTGTGGATATAGCCGGCATGGTTGATCTGGACGAAGGGTTCCAGCGCCACGCCGAATTCCTGGCAATAATGCAACAAGGCCTGATGATGGTAGGGGATGCGCCATGGGCCGGGGTTGAGATAATTACCGGGTGCGAACCGCACATGTTGCACGGTGCCGCTCGTTTCCTTGATGACATCGCCGCCACGCACGGAATAGTTTCGGCCACCAGGGCGGTCCTGATATTCCAGGATCGTGACCTTATAGCCCGCCTTTGACATTTCATAGGCCGCCGCCATGCCAGCCAGCCCCGATCCAAGAATGATCACCGATGCGCCCGGCTTGGCACCGGCCAGCTTTGGCGGGCCGCTGAACTGTGTCGGGGCGGCGTGGCCGAGGGCGGTCATGGCCTGATACAGCGCGAGCGTGCCCCCGGCCTTGCCGATGGCAGTCAGCAAGGCGCGGCGGCTGGGCGTTTCAAATTCGATCATGGCGGGCATCCTGCGCACAGAGAACCGAGGCCGCAGTGGAGGCTCCGGCTGGCTGAAACGGGATCAGCCGACCTAGTGTCCGTGCCGCAAACTCGATCAAATGCTCGGCTGCCCGACGCCCTGTTGCCAATGGCGCAGATTGCGTATTGCTGTCGGCGCCTCGCTATCAGAGCGCCGAGCGGACCCTATCCCATAAGGTGCAGATAGGTCGCACTGGCCAGTACCAGCCCGCTTGCCGCCACCAGACAGGCACCCAGCGCGACTGCGCGGGATGATGCGATCATCGCGATCGACAGCAGAACGATCGCCATTTGGAGCGCGGTTTCCGCCCACTCGTAATGTTCGCCCGCCTCGCCGGCCTTGATGCCATCCGCAGTCAAGGCATCGGCGGCCATTTGCAGTTGGGCGATGCCGTGACCCTTGGCGTCGGGCTTGTTCAATGCGGCGGCTTCGATGACCATCCGCGCGCTTGCCTCGGCGGGGGCTGAAACCGCGCCAACTTGCAACACGACCTGCCTGATTTTCTTCGCCTGCATATAATTGTAAGTGTCCGAGGCGCGGATGGTATCGACCACGTTTTCCCGCAGCAACCCGGCACCGACGAGGTGTACAACGGCCAAAAGCACCGCAAAAATGCCGACGAGCAGCGAGAGCCTTTCGCGGAATTTACGCTCCGCCCGCGCGCCATCGGCTTCCTTTTCCTCGACCCGCTCAATCGCTTCGTCGATCAGTTCCTTTGCCTCGGATGCTTCCAGCATAACGCGCCTTTTCTCCCTTTACGCAAATGTAGGCGACAATCAGCGCCTGGGCTAGCCCGCGGCGCACACCTTTTCCCGGCAGGCTTGTCGATGTTGCCCGCCCACGCTCGGTCTGCCGGAGCCGATCACGACCCAAAAGGGTGGTGAACATCCAGCGTCAAAATCCGTATGGTTTAGCACAGCAGGGGCTTGCTGGCGGGGCGCGAGTCGATGGCGTTTCTCGGGCCATCGTGCTTTGACGACCTGTCGCTATGAAAGGACACGGAAAGTATGCCGTCACGATGGATCATGGTTTTCCTGCTCGTCGCTGCCGCAGGATGCACCGATGACCGGCACGACGAACGGATGCGGGCAGCCGGCCCCAACCCGTCGCTGGAACGTTTGATGCAGGTCGCCAGCGCGCCAGCCGGCGAGGCCAAGTTCCGCCAGTGCATGGCCTGCCACACCATCATCCCGGACGCTCTCGACAAAGAAGGGCCGAACCTTTTCGGCGTATTTGGCAAGCCGTTCGGTCAAAATCGCCATGGCTATCCCTATACGTCCGCGCTGATTGGGGCCGGTGGGCGATGGGATGCTGCGACACTGAACGCTTGGATCGCCAACCCTAAACGGATTGTGCCGGGAACCACGATGCAGTTTTCCGGAGTTACTGATCCCCTCGATCGGGCCGATTTGATCGTTTTTCTGCAAAGCCAATCGGCTGGTCACGCCACCGGGGGCGCTTCGTGATGAGCGGCGGGGCAGGCGGCAATATCGGCTATTCCCTTTTGCTTGCTTGCCGATACGATAGAGCGCGACTGCCTCGCCCTAGGAAATATTATCCCATGCATTTTCGCTGCTTTCTAGCTGGTTGCTCGCTCATCGCCACCACGTTGGCCCAACCTGCACTGGCAGACGCATTGCCCAAGCCGGTGGCTGCGGGGTTGAGCGCGATCCGCGTGGGTGACCTGCGCGCCGATGTGACTTTCCTCGCGTCCGACGCATTGCGCGGGCGGATGTCGCTGGACCCGGGCGACGAGGCCGCGATCGCGTGGATCGTGGCGGCATTTACCAAGGCTGGGCTGCAACCTGCCGCCACCGATGCCGCGGGGCAGCCGAGCTATCTCCAGCCGGTGCCACTGATCGAATATCGCACGGATACAAGGGCCAGCTATCTGGCGCTGGGCGATCAGCGTTTTGGTGCCTCGGCCTTTGCCGGCGGCTATCGCGATGATGTCGACCTGACCGCGCCGCTGGTATTTGCGGGCTATGGCATCACGGTGCCGGGGCTGGGCTATGATGATTACCGGGGCGTGGATGCGGCGGGCAAAATCGCGCTGGTGTTCGATCATGAGCCGCAGGAGGAGGACGCCACTTCGCGCTTTAATGGGGCGGGCAATACGCGCCATGCCACGGGGCGGGTCAAGGCGCTGAATGCACAGGCGCATGGCGCGCTGGCGGTGATCGTGATGCCGGAGCCGAACCGCAAGCATCTGTCGAACGCCGAAAGGTCCCGCCGGATCGGGGGCAGCGCGCTGCGCAACCCGCCCTTGCCAGTCCAGGCGCGCGCCGATGACGAAGTGCATATTCCGATCCTCACGCTGACCGATCCGGTGACCAAGGCGATCTTTGCGGCGGCGGGACTGGACGCGGGCGGGTTACAGGCGGCGATTGATCGCGATCTGGCGCCGCATGGGGCCGTGCTGATGACCGCGCCGCTGCACTTGCACCTGGAAAATGCCGAGCGACGCCATGGCATGAGCTATAATGTGGCGGCGATCCTGCCGGGTTCCGATGCTCGGCTGGCGGGCGAGACGCTGATCGTGTCGGGCCACCATGACCATGACGGTTTCGCCCAGAATGGGGCGCAAATCTGGCATGGCGCGGATGATAATGCGTCGGGCACGGTGGGCGTTGTCGCGCTGGCCCGCGCCTTTGCCGCGATGCCGGTGCGGCCAAAGCGTTCGATCCTGTTCAGCGTGTTTGCCGCCGAGGAGCGCGGCTTGCTGGGCGCCTATGAAATGGCGGCGCATCCGTTGCGGCCGCTGGCCACCACCCGCGCGATGATCAATTTCGACATGATCGGCCGCAATGAAGCCGCCAGCCCCCAAACCGACGGGTTGATCACCATCCCCGCCGACACCACCAACCGGCTCAACCTGATCGGTGCGCCGTACAGCCCTGATTTCAATGCGGCCATTGCGGAGGCCAACCGGGGCATCGGCCTCGATCTCGACAGCCGCTTTGATCGCGACAATGTCCTCAACGTCTTCTTCCGGTCGGACCAGTTTCCCTTTGTCTTGCACGACATCCCGGCCTTCTGGTTCTTCACCGGATTTCACCCCGATTATCACCACGAATCCGACACTGCCGAGAAGATCAACTATGCCAAAATGGCCAAAATCCTAAGGTTGAGCGGCACGACATTGTGGAATTTGGGCAATGCCGCCAAGGTGCCGGCGTTTGTTGCCGACCCGCCGGGCGCCAGGTAACAGGACAGACTTATTCGGCGCCGCGTGCATCATGGGCGCGGTGTCCCTAGCCGCGCCAATCCGCCATCACTGGCCCCAATGCGTCCTCCACCGGGCCGAGCCATGGCTGGTAATTCTGCCATTGGTGGAGCCCGTCGCGGAATATCGGGCGGCGCACTTGTTCGGAACTGACCGTGCGCACGGCGCGGTCGTTCTGGTGAAACGCGAGGCAGCCCGGCTCGAACGGCAGCCCGCAATAATCGAGCATACGCAACACCTCGGCCTCGGTGTTTTCGACCACATCCTCGTATATCACGCGGTGGATACGACCGGGCAACACAGCGTCGAAATGCTGCATCAATCCGACGTAATTGCGGTAATATTGCCCCGCCGTGGCGATGTCATAGGACCAGGCATGGCCGGCCGCGAACAATTGCTTGAAGCCGGAAAAGCACGCCGCCATCGGATGGCGGCGCACATCGATGATCTTGGCATTCGGCAAAATCAGGTGAATGAGGCCGATGTAGCGGAAATTATTCGGCATTTTGTCGATGAAATGCGCGCGCCCCGCGGTACGGTGCACCGCCGTGCGGGTCAGATAGGCCTCGCCCAGCCGGGTGCAATCGGCTGGCGTCAACGCCGCCAGACCTTCTGGAAAACCGCCCATCTCCTCGGCCAGTGCGGCGATATCGGACAGTTCCATCGTGCCTTCGACCGCCGAATGGCTGGCGAGGATTTGCTCGATCAGCGTCGATCCGGCGCGTGGCAGCCCCAGCACAAAGATCGGCGCGTCCGATGGACAGCCCGATTGCGCCTTGTCGGCGAACAGCGCCGGTGTGCAGGCCGCCTTGATCCGTTGGGTCAGCGCCGTCGCGGCCACCGTATCATACGGCGCTTGCGCAAAGCGAATCTGCGCCCCGGCGGCGTAATGTTCGAAAGATTTGGCGTAATCGCGCGTATCCTCGAAAGACTTGCCCAAGGCATAGTGCAGATGCAGCCGGTCATCGTCGCCCACATCACCGCGCGCCACTTGCGCCTGCATCGCGGCGATCTCGTCAGGCGTCAGCGTCACGGTCTTGAGGTTGGCGAGGCTCCAATAGGCCTCGCCCAATTGCGGCGCGATGGCGATGGCGCTGCGATAGGCGGTGACGGCATCGCTCCGCCGCCGAACCGTGCGCAGCGCATGGCCATAGTTGAGCCAGATATGCGGGTGGCGCGGAAATTCGGCCAGCAGCCCCTCATAGACCGCCAGGGCTTCCTCATGCCGGCCCAGCAGCGCAAGCAAGGCGGCATACAGGTTGCGATAGGCGGAATGCTGCGGGTCTTTGGCGATCAACGGCTCCAGCTGCGCCAAGGCGGCCTGGCCCGACTGCCGTTTGAACAGCACCAGCGCATAGCTGAAACGGGCGCCGTCCTGCGTCGGATCGAGCATCAGGCAATGGTGGAACAAGACCTCCGCCTCGGGCAATTGGTCGCGCTTCAATCGCAACTCGCCCAGCATCCGCAGCGCCTCAAACGCGTCCGGCACTTTGCTCAAATGCGCGATGAGCATCGCTTCGGCGCCATCCCGGTCGCCGGCAAACACCGCATCCGCCGCGCGGCGCAGTGCCGGGTCGGTGATGGAATGGCGTTCCAGCTCGGCAAAGGCGGTCTCGGCGGCGGCCAGATCGCCGATGCGGAACAGGTGGTCACCCAAGGCCTGCCACGCCTCGGTCAGCTCGGGGCTGATCTGCACCGCGCGGCGCAGGGCCGCGGCCCCGGCATCCGGGTGGCCCATCGCCAGCCCGACGACGCCCAATTCATATTGGGTGCGCGCCGCCTTGGGATAGGCACGGGCCAGCGGGGCAAGAATGGCATAGGCGCCCGCCGGATCCCCCAACCGCCGCAAGGCCGAGGCAAGGATTAGCCGCGCGCGTGGGTCTTGCGGTGCAGAGCGCAGCAGGGCGTTGGCTTCCCGCTGGGCGCCGTGCGGATCGGTCGCCAGCAAGCTTGCCGCCCGCGCCACCCCAGCGGCGAATTGTACCGGAGGCATCATAAGGCGCGCGCCTGATGGCGGAGTAGAGGCAGCGTTTTGCCCCGGCGCACAGGCACATTTTTGGTCGGATTAATCATCGTCCCATACATAAATTGCGGGACGAAAACTGGCAAGCAAAAGGGGCAGCCGCATGATGCGACCGCCCCCTCCAAGCCTGATGGCAAGTATCAGAAGTTCCAGACGAACTTCGCGTAATAATAGCCACCGTTAATGCCATAAGGCGACTGCTGGTAAGGCTCGTTATACACGTTGTTGCCGTCAGCCAGACCCACACCCGGGATGTAAGGGATGACTGGCGGGCGCTTGCTGAACAGGTTGTTCGCGCCGATATCGAACTTGATGGTCTTGGTGAAGTTATAGCCAAGGTCAATGTCGGTAATCGGCGTTGCGGGCGTCTTGATCAGCGTCGCATTGGCGCCCTCGCCAGTGGCGTCGGGCGAGAAGTGGACCTGAGTCGAGCCATAGATCGTTTCACGCAGGTTGAGCGTGAACTTATCATGCGTGGCAAATGCACCCATGATGATCTTGACCTTCGGGCTGGCCGTGGTGAGGTAATCCGACGAGATCTGGTTGATGATCGAACCACCACCCAGCACTGCCGGCAGAGCCTGTTCCGACGTGATCTTCGACGTGTTGTAGCTCATGCCCAACGACCAATCGACATGCGTCGTATCGGCAAAATCTGACGCATAGTTGGCCGTGACATCGACGCCGCGGGTGCGCGTGTTGGCTCCGTTGGTGAAGGTCGCGATACCCACATAGGTCACCGATGGATCGATCGTCACGTTGCGCGCGGCAATCGCGGCGTTGACCGCGGCGGCATTTGCCGTGCTGCGAACGATCGTGCCGGTGTTGATGATACGATCGCGGATGTTGATCTGGTAGGCATCGACGGTGATTTGCATCCGGCTAACCGGGTGCAGCACGAGGCCGAGGCTATAGTTGTTCGACTTTTCCGGCTTCAGCGCCGAGAAACCAAGCGCGTTAGCAGCCGTGCTGTTCGATGGCAGGTTGACCACCGCGAAAGACGGCGCGACGTTGGTTGCCGAGTAATGCTCTTCGGCCAGCGTCGGCGCGCG
>CAIOKP010000059.1 GCA_903858875.1 uncultured Sphingomonadales bacterium | reverse complement strand
GAAGTCACCAGATTCCATCCCGCGCGGCCGCCGGATAAGGCATCGAGCGAGGCGAACTTGCGCGCGGTGTAATAAGGCTCGAGATAGGTGGTCGAAACGGTGGCGACGAGGCCGATTTGGCTGGTATGCCTCGCCAGCGCCGACAACAGCGTCAGAGGCTCCCACCAATAGACCGGCGGGGCATAGGAAATCGCTTCCGCCGATCCGCCCAGCAAGCCCACAGTGTCGGCGAAGAACACCGCGTCGAACTTGGCCGCCTCGGCCTTTTGCGCCAGTTTCTTGTAGAATTCAAAGTCGAAATTGCCTGTCGCATCCACCTCGGGATGGCGCCATGCCGCAACATGGTGACCCACACTGTAGAGAAAGGCGCCGAGGCGCATCTGGCGTTTGGCTGGCTGGTTCACGGCATGATCCTGTGATGACGCGAGGGAGGTGGCCCTGCCGTGCGGATTGCACCGGTGCGGCAGGGCCAAAGCGATCAGAACTTCTTGTTGGCGGTGATGCCGAAGGTGCGGTGATCGCCCCAGTAATAGAGCAGCGGGGTGAAGGCCGTCGGAGCGCCATAACCAAGGGCAAAACGCTTATCGAACAGGTTCTTGACCCACAGGCTCACCGCCCAATTGCCGTCATCCGCCTTCAGGCCCAGCCCGGCATTGGTCAACCCATAGGCCGACTGGAAGCCATACAGCGAACGTGGGTTGATCAATTGTGTCGAACTGCGGAAGTTCTCGTTCAGATAGCCGGTCAAATTGATCTTGGCGGCGATGGGATGTTCGAAATTGATCGTGCCATTGGCCGTCCATTTGGGCACGCCCGCCACCTGATAACCGGTCAGCGATAGCGTGGTGGCCTTGGCGGCAACACCCTGAACGCCCGCCAGATAGGTCTGGAATTCGACAGGCGCCGGGGCATTGTCGTAAGAACGGTATTTGGCGTCATTATAGGCGACATTGCCGCTCAGGCTGATCGTTTTGGTGATGTGGAGGTTGCTTTCCAGTTCCACACCCTGCAACCGCACCTTGCCGACATTGCCAAGGATCGAACCCAGCGTGGCCACGTTGGGATCAACCTGCGCCGCCTGATAATCCTTGATATCGTTTCGATAGAAGTTGAGGTTCACATCAAGTTTCTTGTCGAACCAGCTCGATTTGGCGCCGAATTCGATGTCGAAGGATTTTTCCGGGGCGATGATCGCCTTGCCCGCCGCAAACAGCGCAGGTGTGGCGGTGGTGTTGGTCGCGCCCGATTTCGCGCCGCCGCTGACATTGAGATACAGCAGCACATCGTCCGTCACCTTATAGGCGGGGTTGACGACCCAAGACACGAAATTGCGCGTGTCGGAAACCGGCGTGTCAGCAAAGGCCCCACCCAGCACCGCCGATGAGAGAATGGTGTTGCGATAGGCCAGATCGGTTGCGCTCAACGAAGCGTTGGCAAGGCCGGTGGGGCCAACCAGCACATTGGTCTGCACATCCAGCTTCTTACGCTCGCGGGTTACACGCAGTCCACCGGTGATGCTGAAGCGATCGGTCACATGCTGGGTGATCTGGCCAAAGATCGCGCCGCTGTCGACCTTGACATGGCCCGGCTTCGACAGGGTCAGGCCATTCAGCGCGGCAGCGGTCGGCGCGTTGGCCGTGCCCCAAGTGCCCAGAATGTCGAAATAGGCCGAAGCGCCGGAATAAAAGCGGTTGTAGTTCTCGCTGGTGAGATCCTCGTGCAGGTAATAGGCGCCTGCCTGCCATTCGGTCTTGGCCTTGTCGCGCGAGGCGATGCGCAATTCCTGCGAATATTGATCAACATCGACGTTGAAGCCCGTGTCCCAAGCGGGATAGGGGGTCAGGTCAAAATCATTCTGCGGGCGGAACCACAGGTTGCGATAGGCCGAAACTGAGGTCAGCTTGCCAAAGCCCAGATCGACATCCAGCGTGTTCGAAACACCGGTCACCCGCTGGCGGGTGCGCCCCAGCGTGTCAAAATTGGCATTCTGCGGGCCGGTCAGGCTCGGAGTGTAGCCGGGCGCGAGACGGGCCACCGCATTTGTCCAGCTTACCCCGCGCGAGGAAAGCACCGTGCCATCGGTGCGATAGTTCGAGGTGAGATCTGCCACCGGCGAGGTGTGGTTATTGAATTCCGAGAAATTGTAATGTTCGGCGATCAGGCGGTCGGTGATGACATCGGCAGGCTTGAACAGCAATTGCCCGCGCACCGACCAGCGGTTGTTGTCGAGCAGCTTGTCGCCATTGAAATGGTTGGTGATCCAGCCGCCGCCGGTGTCACCGGCAAAAGTGATGCGATAGGCCAGCTTGTCGTTGATCGGGCCGGTGGCATTGGCGCGCAATTGATAGCGCCCATGATCACCCAGCGTGGCGCTGATGTTCAGCGAAGGGTCGAAGCTGGGCTTGGCGGTGCGCACGATCACCGCGCCGATGGTGGTGTTTTTGCCCAGCAACGTGCCCTGTGGGCCGCGCGCCACTTCCACACTTTCCAGATCGACGAAATCGAGCCAGGAAAAACCGACATGGGCGAAGAACACATCGTCCACGATGATACCCACCCCTCCTTCGGCGCCATCATTGCTGGCGTTGCCGCCAAGACCACGGATGTTGACCGTCGCCACGCGCGGGTTGGTGGCAAAGGCGCTGAAATTGGGGATCTTGGCGGCGTAATCGGGCAGACGGTCGAGATGCTGACCATTCAGTTCCTTGCCCGAAATCGCCGAGATGGCCAGCGGCACATCCTGCAGGTTTTCCTCGCGATGACGCGCGGTGACGGTGATCGCCTCGCCATCATCGGCGCCGCCGCTGACGGGAGCGATAGCGGGCGCGCCGTCCAATGCGGCAGCAAAGGCAGGCGCGGCCCACCCGGATGCGGCGATCAGCGCCACGGCAAGTGCGCCACGGCTGGCACGGTTTGAAAGTGAAAGCATGAATAGTCCCCTGAAACTTGAGAAAGTGTGGGCGGATGCGCCGCGCAGGCGCACATCTCCCCGACGCGGACAAAGACAGCCCGCGTCAAAAATCGTAGTGAAGGAATGGTGATGACCGGTTGCGGCTGACGCTCGGAGGGCGTTGGCACGGACGGTCGGAATCAGTCGTTATGGTGCATGAAACGCATCGTAATACCCCTGTTGTCGTGGGTAACACGACACCTGGCGTGGTCGCCCGGGGTATCGCGCGCTTTAGCAATTGGTAACGCGGAGCAAAGCTGCTGGCCCGTAAAATGCCGCGAGCTGGAAAGAACCCGCCACGCGCTTCCAGCCAGAGCCTTGCGTTGCGGTATATTTGTCTACTTAATAAGTTGAGATAAAAGGGTCAAGCGAGAGTTGCCTCCGTTTGGGCAAGGAATTCTTGGGCGGGCACAAGCGGGTTTTCCTGCTCCCCCAACGCCCGCAGGACAGGCGATCACACCACCAAAATCGATGAACCGGTGGTGCTACCCGCTTCCAGTTCGGCGTGGGCGCGCGCCGCTTCCGCCAAGCCATAGCGTTGGTTGATGCCCACCCGGATACGACCGGCGGCGAGATGACCGAACAGCGTGCTGGCCAATTCCTCACGCTCGGCGGGGTCGGCAATGTAGTCGGCCAGCGCGGGCCGG
>CAIOKP010000058.1 GCA_903858875.1 uncultured Sphingomonadales bacterium | reverse complement strand
GAAATCGCATTGGTCACCGCCATCAACGGCGTGTGCAGCGCCGGTGTCACCGACCACACCACGTAATAGCCCACGAAACAGGCCATCACGAAGATCGAGAGAATTGAGATAAAGTCCATAAAAACCCCCTCAGCCGAGCAGTCGCGGATGCACAACCTTGCCACCCTGCGTCAGCCGGATCGCAGTGCCGATTTCCTCGTCGAGTACCGGGCGACCCGCCGCCTTGTCCCAAAATGCAGACAGGAAATTATACAGGTTGCGCGCAAACAGCGCCGAGGCGTCGGCAGGCAAATGCGCGGGCGTGTTCGAATAGCCCATGATCTTGACGCCATGCCGCACGACAATGTGGTCCGGCACGCTGCCCTCGACATTACCGCCTTGCGCGACGGCCAGGTCAAAAATCACGCTGCCCGGCTTCATCGTGGCGAGCTGCGCATCGGTGATCAAGCGCGGCGCAGGCCGGCCCGGGATCAGCGCAGTGGTGATCACGATATCCTGCTTGGCGATATGGGCACTGACCAACTCGCCTTGCGCCTTTTGATATTCGGGCGACATTTCGGTGGCATAGCCCCCGGCGCCTTCGCCCTCGATCCCCGCGACATTTTCGACAAAGATCGGCTTGGCGCCAAGGCTCTGGATCTGTTCGCGGGTGGCAGAGCGCACGTCGGTGGCCGACACCTGCGCGCCCAAACGCCGCGCGGTGGCGATCGCTTGCAGGCCGGCGACGCCGACGCCCATGACAAAGACCTTCGCGGCGGAAATCGTGCCCGCCGCGGTCATCATCATGGGAAAAGCGCGGCCATAGGTGCCCGCCGCATCGACCACCGCCTTATACCCCGCCAGGTTCGATTGCGACGACAGAATATCCATCGACTGCGCCCGCGTGATGCGCGGCATGAATTCCATAGCCAGCGCCTCGACGCCAGCACTGGCATAGGCGTCAATGCGCGCTCGTGCACCAAACGGATCAAGCCCCGCGGCCAGCCACACGCCGGGTTTCGCCCCTGCCAGCAAAGTCACATCCGCGCCCTGCACGCCCAACACAATGTCGGCGCCGGCGATCACAGCCTCTGCCGAGCCGACCTCTGCCCCCGCTGCCGCATAGTCCGCATCGGCAATCGAGGCCTCAGCGCCAGCGCCCGCCTCAACGGCCACCCGCGCCCCCAGTGCTGAGAATTTTTTCACCGTTTCAGGCGTGGCGGCGACGCGCGTCTCCCCCGCCGCCCTTTCACAAAGAACGGCGATCCGCAGATTTTCGGTCATGGAACCTCTCAATGAGCGAGAAGGAAAACGACAAATGCGGCCAAAATGGCGATCACCGGCGTGGCGATCTTGATCAGGCGGATAAAGCCCTGATAGGTTTCCCGCGCGGCCTTGATATCTTGGGTGGCAGCCATTTCGATCATCCCCTGTCACATTCATTGTGCTTGCCCGATGGTGTAACCACCCCTTTTCGCCCGCACAAGCCCAAATCCCGGACAGCGCCCCTTTGTCCAAGCAACCACGCGCCAGGGCTTTAAGAGCGTCTTTACCCAATGTGATTATCAATACCCGCATGACAGAGGACCGGGATAACACGTCCGAAACCGAACAGCGCCTTTTGATGCTGATCGATGATGAGCCGGCGCAGAGCCGCCTTATCACCGCGCTCGCCGCGCGTGAGGGCTGGCGGACGCTGGTTGTGCGCGATGCAGAGACGGCAATCGCCACGCTGGGCACGCGGCAAGGGATGCAATTGGGCGCGGTGATCCTCGACCAATGGGTGCCGGGCGATGATGCCTGTTCGCTGATCGCGGATCTGCGCGCGCGCCGTCCGGCGATGCCGATCCTGATGCTGACCACCTCGGCCTCGCCGTTGCTGGCGGTTGAGGCAATGCGTGCCGGTGCGACCGACTACCTTATCAAACCGGTCGCACCAGACCGCCTGATGACCGCGCTGCGCAGCTCGACAACGCGCGAACCACCGCGCGATGAACTCCAGCCGATGACCGAGAAAATGCCGTCCACGCCCGATTTCGAGGCGATGATCGGCGCGGCCCCGGCCTTTCGCACCGCGCTGGCCATCGCGGCCAAGGCGGCACGCGGCAATGGCGTGATGCTGGTCGAGGGCGAGACCGGCACGGGCAAGGAATTGCTGGTACGCGCCATCCATGCCGCCAGCCAGCGATCAAAAATGCCGCTGCGCATCGTCAATGCCGGATCGACGCCGGCCAATTCCATCGAATCCGCGCTGTTCGGCCATGAAAAGGGCGCCTTCCCCGGCGCCTTTGACCGCCAGATGGGCGCGATCCAATATTGCGATGGCGCAACGCTGGTGATCGACGAGATCGACCGGTTGCCGGTATCGGTCCAGGCGCGGCTGGCGGAATTCATCACGCTGGGGTCGTGCCGCCCGATTGGTGCGCGCCATTCGTTCCGCGTCGATGTGCGCCTGATTGTGGCCAGCAATTATCCGCTGAAAGAACTGGTCGATCACGCCGATTTTCTGCCCGAACTCTACGCCGCGATCACCGCGACGACGCTGGTGCTGCCCCCGTTGCGGGCGCGATCGGGTGATATTCCGGCGCTGGCGCGGCATTTCCTCGCGCGGATCGGCGAACAGCCGGGCCTGCGCCCGCTCGGCATTACCGCTGGTGCGCTGGCGCTGTTGGGCGCCTATGATTGGCCGGGCAATGTGCGGCAATTGCAGGCCGTGCTGTTTCGCGCCGCGGTGTTCTGCGACGGCGATGCGCTGACCGCCGATGATTTCCCCCAACTGTCCAGCATGATCACCGCCGAACCGCATGTCGCCGGCAGCATGGCGCACGAAAGCGCCGGCGTCATGCTGTTCACCGCCGATGGCAATTTGCGCCCGTTGGAAGATATCGAGGCCGATGTCATCCGGCTGGCCATCGGGCATTATCGCGGGCGCATGACCGAGGTTGCGCGCCGATTGGGGATTGGGCGATCGACTTTATATCGCAAGCTGTCTGATCTGGGGATTGATAACGCGGCTTGATGCTTAACCGGCAGGGGCGAATTTCAATCCCCCAACTGCGAAAAATCCGTCAAAGCCGCATCGCGCAACCCCCGCCACACGCGCAACGCCTGCACCGTCTCGGCCACGTCATGCACGCGGATGACCTGCACCCCTGCATCCATCATCCGCGCCGCCAGCGCCAGCGATCCGCCCAGCCGCCGATGCGCCGGCGCTTCATTCGACAGCGCGCCAATCATCCGTTTACGACTGGCCCCGACCAGCAACGCACAGCCCAGCGCGTGGAACAGCGGCAGCGCATTCATCAGCGTCAGGTTTTCGCCCAGCGTCTTGCCAAAGCCAATGCCCGGATCGAGCAGGATCTTGGCCCGCGCAATGCCCGCTGCCTCCGCCGCATCGCGCCGCGCGCGCAGCCAGTCGAACACATCGAGCACGACATCCTTATAGATGCCATCGCTGTGCAAATCCTCGCCCGAACCCGGCGCATGCATCAAGGCCACCGGCGCCCCGGATCGCGCGGCGAATTCCAGACTGCGCGGGTCGTGGCGCAATGCGGAAACGTCGTTGAGGATATGCGCGCCGACCGCCAGCGCTTCCTCCATCACGCCCACCCGGCGCGTGTCGACGCTGACCGCCGCGCCGCTGTGCGACAGTTTTTCGACCACCGGGATGATGCGTTTTAATTCGTCGCCTTCCCACACGGCGGGCGCGCCGGGGCGAGTGGATTCGCCGCCAATGTCGATAATCGCGGCGCCCGCCTCCAACATTCCGGCGGCATGGGCCAAAGCCACCTCGGGCTTATCGAGAAACTGGCCGCCGTCGGAAAAACTGTCGGGCGTCATGTTGAGGATGCCCATGATCTGCGGCTGATCGAGCCGGATCAGCCGCGCGCCGCATTGCAAGGCGGGGCGCGGAGATTGCAGGTCGGCCCATTGTGCCTGCGCATCCGGCATCAGCGCGGGGGGCAGGCGATCCAACGCCGCCGCCATGTCCGCCACGCCAGAGCGCACCCGCGACACCACCCGCCCACCATCGCGCACAAGGATGGCAAAGCGGCTGGCATAGGTCAGCCCGCCGGCAAGGCGGATGGCCTCGCCCTCCTCGCTTTGCGGGGAATCGACGAAGGCGATCGGGCGAATATAGACCTGCATACGACTAGATTGTGCGCCGATCAGTCCTCTGTGGCCAGCAAATACAACTGACGCAGCGCATCCAATGGCTTAACCTCGCCCTGATGCTCCATTTGCCAGAACGTCCAGCCATTGCACGACGGCGCGCCCTGCAACTTTGCGCCGAGCGAATGG
>CAIOKP010000057.1 GCA_903858875.1 uncultured Sphingomonadales bacterium | reverse complement strand
CTCGCCGTCAGTCCGTGTCCATCGCTACAAGTCCCATCTCGTGATTTACGATCTGGGTGGAGGCAACGAAGTGACTATTCTGCGCGTGCGACATGGTCGAGAAGATTGGGTTTCTTCGAACTACGATGGGTAGTTGCCCCGGTTGGGCAGCCAAGTGCCCAGTGGAAAAGGCGAGAACTTTGGGGGGCGGCCGCTGGAGGTGAAAGTGTCATCATGATCCGGGCCATGATTTCCGCGCGCTGGCATGGTGGAAGGCAAAGGGCTGCCCCAAATCATCGGTTATCAGACGAGGCTCTTCATGACGGTGAACAATGCGCATAAGATAGTGGCGAAGCTGCCTGCCTAGGAGGGTCGTGGCGTGCGGCGACGACATTGCAGTCCTCGCCAGCCTTATACCGCCGCGCTGCGCAAGCCACGTTTTACGCGCTTGCCAGCAGACATTCCGGCACCCGCTGACTGCGTATCCTGCCCCTGAGGCTTTATTGTAGCCGTGCGAAGCGACCGCAACGTGGCGATCTCTTCGGGATGTCGAGCCAGAATCTCGATGAGGCCCACTGCGGCATCGCTTGGCGGCGTGCGCCCGCTTTCATATTTCTGGAACGCCCTCTTGCCACCGCCGATGATGACGCCAGCCTCTTCTTGAGTCAGCCCCAGTTTTTTGCGTACGGTTTTGATGCGCGCGGCATATTCTTCGCGCAAAGCCTTGAACGCCTCGTTAGAAGCTCGCAGATCCTCGCCACTGTGAATGGCATCGCCATCACCTTCAGGATACCAGCCAGGCACATCGACAACGCGCGAAAGCGAGCCGACGCACACCGTCTGCGACCGCGTGTCGCGGCGCAGTTCCTGACCTGTTTCAGGGTGAATTCGCGTCTCGCTCATCTTAAACCTCCTTGAAGGACGTCAGAACGACGTCGATCAGCGTCTCGCCGGCAAACTTCAGGTACAGCCACATATCCTCGCAGGGGAAATTGTAGGTGTCGTGCCATAATCGGTGGTTCGGCGGATTATGCGCGGTCTCGGACTTGATGAAATCGCCCGGCTCCAGGGCTTGTACGACGTCGACAATATCTTCCAGCGAGTAGCCAATCTTCTGGGCATCGCGGGCCGCCTTGCTCGTGATCTCGAGCGAATCCACACTGCCAAATTTGGCCTAGATCGCAGTCAGATCATGATGCAGGGTCGGCTTTACCATCATTTAGAATACACCTTAAAGGTCACATTTGCAAGGGGCGCTGATGCCGTCACTTATTTGGACGAGGCAACGCCAGGTTTTGATTCCTCGATCCGTATCGCGGACAGTCGCCCAAGGATACAGGGGGCTAGAGAAAAGGGGAAGCATTGGGGGCGAGGCCCCCTGGGAGGTGAAAGCGTCCCATGATCCGGGCCTCGGAACTGGTCCGGAGACCCTTCATGCAGACCACCACGATTGCGCATGCCAAGCTGCGCCTGTCCGAAAACAATGTTCGCAAGGCCAATGGCGACGCCGGCCTTGAGGCGCTGGCAGCCAGCATCGCCGAACATGGGCTGTTGCAGCCGCTCATCGTCAGCCCGTCCGCGGGCAAGAAGACCCTCTTTGATGTCCACGCAGGCGGTCGGCGCTGGCGCGCCATCGGCCTGTTGATCGAGCGCGGTACTTTGCCCAAGGATTACGCCATCGACGTGCGCTTGTGCGAAAATGAGGATGCCGCAGCCCGCGAGATCAGCCTGGCTGAAAACCTCCTCCGCGAAGCGATGACCCCGGCAGACGAGGCACGCGCCTATAAGGATATCATCGCTGGCGGCACTGACGCGGAGGCCGTGGCCCGCCGGTTCGGCGTCACCGTCCGCCATGTCCAGGGCCGCCTGCGCCTCGCTGACTTGGCCGAGCCGATCTTTGCCGCGCTGACCGAGGGCGAGATCACGCTCGACGTTGCGATGGCCTATGGCTCGACCGGCGACCGCGACCGCCAGGAGGCAGCATGGGAACGCCTGTCGACGAGTTGGCAGGCCGACAATCCGCAGGCGATCCGCCGAGCCATCGCCGAAGAGGCGCTGTCGGCTGACCGGGCCATGAACGAACGTCGATCAAGATTCATGGCAACTCCAAGGAGTCTCACCGGTCAGTCCAAATCGATGGTCGTTCACGATCCGACTTCACCCTTGATGAATGACAGGCAGCTTAAGCCAATTTGCGACCAGAAGGGGACTAACCAGAGTGTCCGCAATTATTGCCTGTCACCATTGTCCAGATCCACATATTCCGCTCGACCATCGCGATGGACCACCCAGCGGCCAAACCTCGCCTCGGCTTGATCCACGATCCAGATGGGCAACAAGAGAGAGGCAAAGAGGGTTGCAGTGGTTTTGACCTCGAAGAGGCCTTTGAAGAGGGCGAGGGCCAAAGCGACTAGGGCTAGGGTTGCGGCCCCCAGCGCGATGGCTTTGATGACGCCAATGTATTTGGGGATCAGGTCATGGCGAAAGTGTTCCAGTTCATTCTTCGCCTGCCTCATTTCCTGCCGTAACGCCAATCGGTCAGCCATCAGCTTTTCAACGGGAGGATTGACCGCCTTAATGGCGGCAAGCAGGCGTTCGTCGGCAATCGGAGGCAACTGTTTGTCGTTCATGTCAGGCGCTCAGTGCAAAAATTTTCTCACTCATGGCAGGGCTGATCTCGCCATGCTCCAATAGGTATTGGAACAGCGCGCTGCCGAGTTTGATAACATCTTCCTGCTCCACGTCATCACCACCGCGGCCAAGATAGGCCCATGCGGTCGCGATTGAGCGGGCATAGATCGTGTCGAGACTCTCGGCATCAGGACGGCCTTCGCCCGTCAGAAGCCAGAGCGGGCTGACTTCATAGGCTTCGCTGAAAGCAATAATCGCCGAGGCTGGAGGCTCACGCCCCTTTTCGTAATTGACCAGTGCACCGTGCGAAATGCCGATCGCTTCCGCCACATCGGTCTGTTTCAGCCCTTTGGCTTTTCGGATCTCCAGAAAACGCGCGCCGATGCTCATTCATCACCGACGTGCGATTCCGCCTTGACTGAACTCACAAACATGTGTTACTCCAATGATCGTTAGTTTCAATCGAACTCAAAACCTAAACTCCTACAGAGGTGCGAGTCATGCAATTGCTTACCCTACCTAAACTG
>CAIOKP010000056.1 GCA_903858875.1 uncultured Sphingomonadales bacterium | reverse complement strand
ATGCGCCTGCAAAACCGTTTCCGTACCGGCCTCGACATCGCCAAGTACACTGCCAAGATCATGCGCGAGGACATGGCCGCCTATGACGCCAACCCTGCCGACTACACGCAGTCTCTGGGCTGCTGGCACGGGTTCATCGCGCAGCAGAAGCTCATCTCGATCAAAAAGCATTTTGGCACGACGAAGCGCCGTTACCTCTATCTGTCGGGCTGGATGGTCGCCGCACTGCGCAGCGAATTTGGGCCGCTGCCGGATCAGTCGATGCACGAAAAGACCAGCGTTCCCGCGCTGATCGAGGAATTGTACACTTTCCTGAAGCAGGCCGACGCACGCGAATTGGGCGGTATGTTCCGCGATCTCGACGCCGCCCGTGACGCGGGTGACGCCGTCAAGGCGGCCAAGATCCAGCATCAGATCGACCATTACGAAACCCACGTCGTGCCGATCATCGCCGACATCGACGCCGGTTTCGGTAATGCCGAGGCGACCTATCTGCTGGCCAAAAAGATGATCGAGGCGGGCGCCTGCGCGCTGCAAATCGAAAATCAGGTGTCGGATGAAAAGCAGTGCGGCCATCAGGACGGCAAGGTCACGGTGCCGCATGAGGATTTCATCGCGAAGATCCGTGCCTGCCGCTATGCCTTCATGGAGATGGGTGTTGACGATGGCATCATCGTGGCCCGCACGGACTCGCTGGGCGCGGGTCTGACCAAGCAGATCGCTTTTGTGAAGGAAGCCGGCGACATCGGCGACCAGTACAACAGCTATCTCGATTGCGAGGCCGTTGCGGCGGACCAGATCGGCCATGGCGACGTGCTGATCAGCCGCGATGGCCAGTTGATGCGCCCCAAGCGCCTGCCGTCAAACCTGTTCCAGTTCCGCTCGGGCACTGGGGAGGACCGCTGCGTGCTGGACGGCATCAATTCGTTGCAGAACGGCGCCGACCTGTTGTGGATCGAGACCGAAAAGCCGCATATCTCGCAGATTGCCGGCATGGTGAACCGCATCCGCGAGGTCATCCCCAATGCCAAGCTGGTGTATAACAACTCGCCATCGTTCAACTGGACGCTGAATTTCCGTCAGCAGGTGTTCGATGCATGGGTCGCAGAAGGCAAGGATGTGTCGGCCTATGACCGCGCCCGGTTGATGAGCGTCGATTATGACACCACCGATCTGGCCATCGAAGCCGATGAGCGTATCCGCACTTTTCAGCGGGACGCGGCGGCACAGGCCGGTATCTTCCACCACCTGATCACCTTGCCGACCTATCACACCGCGGCCCTGTCGACCGACAATCTGGCCCGCGAATACTTCGGCGAGGCGGGCATGCTGGGCTATGTCAAGGGCGTTCAGCGGCAGGAAATCCGCCAGGGCATCGCTTGCGTCAAGCATCAGAACATGGCCGGATCGGACGTGGGTGATGACCACAAGGAATACTTTGCCGGCGACGCGGCCCTGAAGGCCGGCGGCAAGGACAATACGATGAACCAATTCGCAGCAGCATAAGGGGAGATAACAGATGCCTGATACCATTCGTGAACCCGCTCGCGCGCGTGCGGTTCTTTCGACCGAGGATTTCAAGCTCCTTCAGGAAACGGTCCTGTTTTATCTGAGGGCGAATGAGGACAAGCCGGATACGGCCAAGTTCTCCAACCTGTATCACCGACTGGGCAGCGCAACCCGGCGGTAAGATTTCGCACACTCCTGGGGAGGAGTTGCCTATGGCCCGTCGTGTCCGCGTGACACGGCGGGCCATTTTTTGACGCGCGGCGGATAATAAGCGGGCATTGTGACAGACCCGTCCACAAGGGCCACTTGCGCACCGCCGCCAATCGCGCAAATCTGGGCCCATGGCGGCGGACAGCCGCACACCAACAGGGGGCACCATTATGGAAAGACGCCATTTTCTCAAAAGCGGCGCATTGGGCGGGCTGGCAACGCTTGGCATGCCCAATGGCGCGTTGGCTGCCGAAGGCGCGGGCGATGCGGCTTTCGTCGCCTTGCTCGACGCGATGTTTTATGAACGGCTGGATATGTCGCCGATGGGGGCGACCTCGACCGGCTTTGACAAGGGCGAGCGCGCCGGGCTGAAATTCAAGCTCGACGATCGCAGCAAGGTCGGGCTGGACAAATCCATCGCGTGGCATCGCAGCGCCGTCGATCGGCTGAACGCAATCAACCCCGCCAATCTGTCCACCATTGCCCGGCGCCAGCGCGAACTGGCGATCTATACCCAGAGCCGCCCGCTCGGCACGGCGCATTTCGGCATCGAAAGCGTACAGCAACCCTATCCGCTGTCGCAACGCGGCGGGGCCTATTTCGACATTCCCGATTTCCTCGACAGCCGCCACACGATCGCCACGACCGAGGATGCCGAGGCCTATCTCGCCCGCCTCGACGCGATGGCCCATGCCATCGATCAGGATAGCGAGTGGCAACAGGCCTTGATCGGGCGCGGCATGATCGCACCGGTCTGGGCGCTGGACATGACGCTAAAGCAGATGCGGGCCTTGCGCGCGCCCGCCGCCAGCGACAATGGTATGGTCAAATCGCTGGTCCGCCGCGCGGCGGCCAAGGGCATCGCGGGTGATTGGGCATCGCGCGCCGCCGCGATTGTCACCGGCAAGGTCTATCCTGCGCTCGACCGCCAAATCGCCTTTGTCGAAGGGCTGCGCGCCCAATCTCCCGCTGTCGACGGCAACTCGCGGGTGCTGGATGGCGTGGCGATCTATGCCGCCGCGCTGGCCGAGGCGACCACAACCACGTTCAGCCCTGACGAGGTCCACCGCATTGGCCTTGCCCAAGTCGCCGAACTGACGGCGCAATTGGACGTCGTGCTGCGCGCGGCCGGATTGACGCAAGGCAGCGTCGGCGAACGCCTGACCGAACTCAACCGACGGCCCGATCAATTGTACCCCAACACCGACGAGGGCCGGGCAGCGCTGATCGCCAGCCTGAATGTCGGCGTCGAGGGAATGCGCGCGCGACTACCGCTGGCATTCAACGACATCCCGCACGATCCGTTGGAAATCCGCCGCGTGCCACCAGAAATTCAGGATGGCGCGCCCAACGGCTATTACTATCGCGCGCCGCTCGATGGATCGCGCCCGGCGATTTACTGGATCAACCTGCGCGATACTGGCGATTGGCCGAAATATGGCCTGCCTGACCTGACCTATCACGAGGGCATTCCGGGGCACCATTTGCAACTGAGCTATGTCAATCACGCGGGCAAATTGCCGCTGCTGCTGCGCAATGTGTTCAACTCGGCCTATACCGAGGGTTGGGCGCTGTATGCCGAACAATTGGCAGGCGAATTGGGCGCATTTTCGGGGATCGAGCAGGCGGGCTATCTGCAATCGCTGCTGTTCCGCGCGACGCGTCTGGTCGTCGACACCGGTATGCACGCCAAACGGTGGAGCCGCGAGAAAGCCACCGCCTATATGGTCGCCACCACCGGCTTCCCCCAAGGGCGCAGCGCCAGCGAGATCGACCGCTATATCTGCATGATCGGTCAGGCGTGCAGCTACAAGATCGGCCACAACATGTGGGTCCGCCTGCGCGAACGGGCCAAGGCGGAACTGGGGCCAAAGTTCAGCCTCGGCTGGTTCCACGATGTCTTGAAGGAAGGCATCCTGCCGCTGGCCATGCTCGAACGCCGCGTCGATGAACGCATTGCCGAGGCCAAGGCCAAGGGCTGATCCCAACTATCCCCATTCGCCCGCCACATTCCGGCACGGCGGATGGGGATATTCACCGTTTATTCGTGGCCCATCCGGCGGGTCGCCCGCAGCCAGTCCTCGGCCGCAGCGCGCAACTTTGGCTCTTTTTCGAACGAAGCGGCGGGCGGCGGCGCCGTGCCGAGCGCCTCCATCAGCACCCATAGCGCAAATTTGCGCCCCGGTTCCTGCTCGACGCCAAAGTCGAGGCCGATTTGCTCCATCCCGCGCGCCAGCAAATCGGGCGCCACCTGATCCAGGTCGGCGGTGTGGAAATAGTGATCAAGCATCATGTCGAGGTCCATGCCCACCTTACTGTGCCAAACCCGCGACAATGAAAAGGACGATTGGCAAAACGGGGGACATTGTCCCAATTTTGGACCGGATACCGACGCACCGGGCATGGCGTCCCCACAGAACAAAGGTTATGAAGACGTTAACCGGCACACCGCCGATTTCGCCTGCCCGGGGCGCGTGAGGAGCATCGAATTGCACAGCCGTTCGTGCCTGTCGGCCCCGCTTATCGCCGCTTTGGCGCTACCCAGCTTGGCGATGGCCGGCTTGGCGCTACCCGGCGTGGCGATGGCCGATACCGGGCGCGCAAATTTCCCCCAAACTGGCTCCTCGCTATCGCTCACGATGGATCACCCCTTGCGCTTTGGCAGTTTTGCCGTGCTGGGCAGCGGCAGCAAGCAGGTCAGCGCCGATGGATCGGTGGTGAATGACGGCATTGTATCACTGGGCACCAGTCGTGACGGCCCGGCGCAATTCACCCTGACCTATGTGCGCGGCACCGGCGAGACCAAGCCGATGACCGCTATCGTACAGATCTATTTCGGCAAGGCACCTGCCGCCACCAGCCCCGGCGTGACGGGTCAGATCTCATCCTACGAGACGGACCTTGGCGGATTGGCGACCCTTTCACCGGGGTCGGGCTTTACCTACACTTTCACGAATTGCGCCGGCCCTACCTGCGCGGTCACCTTTCACGTTGGCGCCCGGCTGGACGTCACCTCGGCAAGCGAAGGTGCGCCGCTTATTATCGCCCTGCCAATTTCCGCACGCATTCTGTCGGAAAATTGACGCAATGGCGATCCGCCGCCTCTGGCTGACTTTGGGCGTTGCGATAGCTGTCTTGTCCGCGGCCCCGTCGCGCGCCGCATCGGGCAATGTGGCCAGCGCGACAGGCCTCGCCAGCGCCACGGTCATCCAACCCATCGCGGTTGCCGAAATTGCCGACCTCGATTTCGGCAATGTCGCCAGCGACGGCGCCGGCCTGATCGGCGCAGGATCCGTGAACGTCGCGATCGACTCCGACACCGCCCAGTTCTCGGTCGCCTCGATCCGCGCCTGGTGGGAGCAACTGGGACGGGAGCGCTACCCCGATGCGAGCGAGCTCACGATCACCGCCGACT
>CAIOKP010000055.1 GCA_903858875.1 uncultured Sphingomonadales bacterium | reverse complement strand
TGCCCGGTCACACGGAAGCCATTGCGACCAATCCTCATAGCCCGTCTGCAATGCGCCCTCGATCAAGAGCCCGGCAAAACCTGAGCAATCGACAAACAGATCGCCGCCAACCGTATCGCCATTATCGAGGCGAACATGGGCGACATGGCCGTTTTCGCCCGCCAGAGCCACATCCACAATGCGCCCCTCGATCCGCCGCACGCCCCGCGCCTCAGCATATTTCCGCAGGAACTGGGCATAGAGCGTGGCGTCAAAATGGAAGGCATGGCCAAGGCCGCCAAGCGCCTCGCCCGGCACGGCCCCGCGTTGAAACCGCCCGGCATAAGCGGCGGCAGCGTTCAGGCTATAGGCTTCAAGCGGGCGCTTGCCGCCGCCCGCGCGATCACGCAGCCAGAAATGATGAAACGGCACCAAGCCCAGCGGCCTGCCGACCTCGCCAAAGGCGTGGATATAGCGGCTATCCTCATCGCCCCAGCCGACAAATTCGATGCCCAGCTTATAGGTGCCATTGCAGGCCGACAGGAACGCATCCTCATCGATGCCAAGCGCCCGGTGCAGGATCTGCAACTGCGGGATCGTTGCCTCGCCGACGCCGACCGTGCCGATCTCGTCGGATTCGACCAGCGTGATCTGCCAGCCCCGCCCCAGATAGCGCGACAACACCGCCGCCGTCACCCAGCCCGCCGTGCCGCCGCCAATGATCGTGATGGTTTTTGTGGCGTCCATGTGGCCCCCTAAAGAGAAAGCGGCGCGCTCGATGTCCCGAACGCGCCGCTCCTTATTGTAGTCTGGTCAGCCCGAAGGCCAAGATCAGAACTTATACGATGCGCCGATCGAGTAGGTCGGGCCATAGGTTTCGTAGTTGATCGGCAGGTTCGTATTGCCCTGATAGTTCACGAACGGCGCGTTGGTCAGGTTCGAACCTGTCGCCGTCACGCTCAGCCCGGTCAGCGGACCATGCTTGAACTCATAACCGATCTGCGCGCTCAACAGGCCTTCGCCCTTGGTCACGTTATACGACTGCGCCTGCTCGACCGTGGTGGCCAGGCCCAGGAACGAACTACGATACTGATAGGTCGAACGCAGCGAGAAGCCGTTCTTTTCAAAGTAGGCGGTCACCACACCGGTCCACTTCGACAGACCCGGGACCGTGACCGTCTGCACGGTACCGCCACCTGGCTGGGCAAAGCTGACCGAGCTGATGTTGTGGGTGCCGTTAAGACGCAGACCAAAGCCGTTCAGCGCCGTCGAAACTGCCGACAACGGCAGCTCCGCCTGCACTTCAAAGCCCTCAACATAACCGTGGCCGAGGTTGTTCGGCACCGAAACGTTGACGAGGTTGTTCGCAGCAAGGCCACCCGAGATAGTCTGGGCCGCCGCGGTCGAAATGCTGGTCTGATAACCACCAATCGGATCAACGAAGTTGGTCAGGTTCTTGTAGAAAGCCGAGAGCGAAAGCAGACCCGACCCATGCGCAAAATACTTCTGGAAGTTGATGTCGAGGTTGGTCGACATATACGGACGCAACATCGGGTTGCCGCCGCTACCGCTGAAGCTGGGAACGCCAGGAACCGAACCGGTTGTCGTGTTGTACGAGATCTGGAACGGAACGGCTTCGTAGCCCTGTTCCGACCGCGACATCGACTGCGACGCCGACAGCACCAGGAAGGTGCTGGGCTCAACCTCAACCTTCAACGTCGCGCTCGGCAGAGCATAGGTGTACTTTGCACCACCTGAGGCCGGCGAGTAGGTCACGTTACCGTTCGAGGCCAAGAATGCCGACTGGCCATTCGACGACTGGTTGGTGTTGATCAGCTGAACGCCGATATTGCCCTTGACTGGCAGGCTGCCAGCGGTGCTGTCGATGTTCAGCATGAAGAAGCCGCTCAGGACCTTTTCATTGACCACCCAGTCGCGAACCGTCGATTGCGGACGGTTGTCGAACGTGTTGGTCATCAAGGCCGCCGCCGCCACGGGATCATAGGCGAGCGTCTGGCCGGCATAGCCGAACGGGTTGACCGAGCCCACGATGATCGAGCTGGGAACGGCCAGCTGGGTCGTAGCGGTCGTCGCGCCGGGGTTCAGGAAGTAGGACTTGAAGCCAGCGATCTTCGAACGGTCGCTGTACGAAACGCCAGCCTTCCAGCTCTTGAAGAAACCACCGTCGAGTTCGCCCTGCAGTTCCGAACGCAGCGCCTTGATTTCATCGACATAATCGGGCGCGTTGATGAAACCGGCCTGAACCACTGGCGACGTGCCATTATTGCCCCAGCCGAGCGGATCGGTCAGTACTTCAGCCGTCGGGTTGTTGTAGTTCAGAGCACTCGACAGACCATAGATGCCATTGGCCTGCTGGGTGAAGGTGATGGTATCAGACGTGCAAGCCGAAGAAGTGTTATGGTACGCGTTGTAGCAAGTACCGGTATAGGTTTCCATGTTGGTGTCGTGACGATGCGCGCGCGAATAGCTGGCATCAACGGTCAACACGACCTTGTCGGAGAAGTGGTACTTGGCATTACCGCCGAGTTCCAGCGTATTGGCATCACGCTGGTTGAAGTTGTTGCGCTGAACAACATATTCGTTGGTCAGCGTGGCTTGCTGAACCTGACCATTCGCAAAGCTGACCGACGACGGCACAACGGTACCACCGCCCCACGCCATGCCCGGCACTTCGAGGCCGCGCTGCTGCTGGGTGGTCTTGAAGTGCGAATAGAAGCCATCAAGCGTCATCTCGAACTTGTCGTCGGGACGATACTTGATACCGCCAAACACCGACTGACGGGTTTCGAGGTTGCCCGTCGCAAAGTACTTGGCGCCACCGATCAGGTAGTTGTTATTGGCGTCGGTGGGATAGCCCCACGATTGATACTGACGCTCTTGCTGCGGCGACGACAGGATCGTGCCGCCCAGCGAAACACCCAGCGTGCCGTCTGCGAATTTGTCGGCATAGATTGCCGTTGCGCGATAGCCATGGCTGGTGACGTCGGGATCTTCCTTGCCATAGCCGTCCTGCTCGACCTTGCCCGAAATCGCCAGAATGCGGTGATTCTGCGCCAAGGGGTCAATCGTCATCAGATTGACGGTACCGGCAACGCCCTGCGCCAGCATGTCAGCCGAGGACGTCTTTACGACGTCGGCGCGGTTGATCAGTTCCGCCGGGATCTGGTCATACTGAAAGCCACGGTCATCAGCGACGGTGGCGATTTCACGACCGTTGAACAGGGTCGTGGTAAAGTTCGGGCCAAAGCCGCGCACAGCCAGCACGTCGGAACGGCCATCAAGGCGCTGGGCGGTCACGCCGGGAAGCTGCGACAGGGCGTCGGTGATCGAATTGGTCGGCAGCTTGCCCACGTCTTCGGCGTTCACCGATTCGATCACGGCGAGCGATTCACGCTTCACGCGGATCGCATTATCGACCGACAGACGATACCCGGTCACCACGATGGCGGACGCATCGTCAGCTGCCGGAGCCGCTGCGGCGGCCGTCTGGGCAAATGCGTGGGTCGAACCGGCAACAGCGAGAAACGCCACGCCAGACTTCAACAACGTCTTTGAATGCCGAACAGCGCCGGCACGCGAAAACAGATCAATCATCAAACTCTCCCTCTAGGCCCTCAGAACCATCGATGTGTGGCTCACACGCCTCCCCCCGACAGACCGAGGATCATTCCCCGACTGCTCCCGACCCAGCGCGATGGGAAGAAATGCACATACGTATACCAAAGGAACCAATTTGACCTGTTGCGCCTTTGCCTCGCTTTACCCGGCCGGCATGTACAAAGGGAAGTTCTGCTTCCCACCCGGGCCGCCGATTGCTAGGTTAAAATCCACTATAAGAATGATGTTCAGAGCGGGACAGGCTAGGTTTTTTCGATGAGCTACAGGCCAACGTCGTTTGACATTGCGCAGCGTGCGGGGGTTTCCCAGCCGACGGTGTCGCGTGCCCTGCGCGGCCACCCCTCGGTCAGCGAGGCGACGCGCAAGCGGATCGAGGCGATCGCCGCACAACTCAACTATGCCGTCGACCTGAACGCCTCGCGGCTGCGATCGCGGACGACCAACACGCTGGCACTGCTGTTTTTCGAAGATCCGACGCCTGATGATTCCCTGATCAACCCCTTCTTTCTCTCGATGCTGGGGTCGATCGCGCGGACATGCGCCCGACATGGCTATGACCTGTTGACGTCATTTCAACAGATTTCTCGCAACTGGCACGTTGATTATGAGGACAGCCGCAAGGCCGATGGCATCCTGCTGCTCGGCTATGGCGATTACGAGGCCTATCGCGAGAAATTGTCCGTGCTGGAACGCGAAGGGACGCATTACGTGCGCTGGGGCTCGGTGACGAGCGAGCAGCCGGGAGCGACGATCGGCTGCGACAATCGGCTGGGCGGGGAACTGGCGGCGGGGCACCTGATCGAACGAGGCTATCGGCGGATTGCCTTTTTGGGCGAGGTGTCGAGCCACGCGCCAGAAATGGACGAACGCTATCGCGGGGCATGCGGGGCCATGACGCAGGCCGGCATGGCGCCCGACCCGGCATTGCAGGTCAGCGCTACCGCGACCGAGGCCTCGGGCTATGACGCCGCGCGGGAATTGCTGGCGCGGGGGGTGGCTTTTGACGCGGTGTTTGCGGCATGCGACCTGATCGCAATCGGCGCCATTCGCGCGTTTGAGGAAGCCGGGCTGGCCATCCCGCGCGATGTTGCGGTGATCGGCTTTGACGACATCCCTATCGCCAGCCTCGCCCATCCACCATTGACCACCATCGCGCAGGACTATGCGCAGGCCGGCACCATGATGGTCGAGGCGCTGATCAGCAAAATCAACAATCGGCCCATTACCAACACCGTCCTCGCGCCGCGCCTGATCATCCGGCAATCGACCGAGGCGCGCGCCGGTTGACGCGACCACATCGGCGGTATTCGTATGCATGCCCGTTGCCGTGGTGGCGCCGACATGCGACCCCGGCATCGGCCAAGGCCAGAATGCGCAGGACCACCACGCGCACGCCCGCCGATTGAGAGGATCTGCCATGAATAAGCCGCGCCAGTCGTTCTGGGGCCTCTGGAACATCAGCTTCGGCTTCTTTGGCATCCAGATCGGGTTCGCACTGCAAAACGCAAATATGAGCCGGGTGTTTCAATCGCTGGGCAGCAGCATCGACGATTTGCCGGTGCTATGGATCGCCGCGCCCTTGACCGGCTTGCTGGTCCAGCCGGTGATCGGCTTCATGTCCGACCGTACGTGGCTCGGCCGGTTCGGGCGGCGACGGCCCTATTTTCTGGCGGGCGCCTTGCTGGCGGCCTTCGCGCTGGTGGCGATGCCGCAAGCGCACGCATTGCTGTTTGCCGCGCTCTTGCTCTGGATGCTCGACGCCAGCCTGAATGTCGCGATGGAGCCGTATCGCGCCTTTGTCGGCGATATGCTGCACAAGGATCAGCACACAGCGGGCTATGCGGTGCAGACGGCGTTCATTGGCGCAGGCGCGGTGGTGGGCTCGATCTTCCCCTACCTGCTCGACCATCTGGGCATCTCGAATGCGGCGGTCATTGGCGGCATCCCCGATACCGTGCGCTACAGCTTCTGGGCCGGCGCTGCGGCGCTGTTCGGCGCGGTGGTGTGGAGCGTGGTGAAAACCCGCGAATATTCGCCCGCTGAAATGGCGCAATTTGGTGCGGCGGAGGCCGCCGCGGGCGATGCGCCCTCCGCCGCGCTGGCTGGGCGCGGGTTTGGTGGCGGTGTCGCTTGGCTGATCGCCGGATCGGTGGTGACGGTGGCGGTACAGCAATGGGGCCTGCAAAAAGAGGTCTACCTGCTCGGTGGGCTGCTGGCGGCCTATGGTATTGCCACGATTGCCGCGGTTGCAATGGCGCGGGCGGGCCGCGAAACGCATATGCTGGCATCGATTGTCGGCGATTTTTCCGGCATGCCGCCGATCATGAAACGCCTCGCGCTGGTGCAGTTTTTCAGCTGGTCGGCGCTGTTTATCATGTGGATCAACACGACGCCGGTCGTCGCCCAATATTTCTTCGGTTCGGCCAATCCGGCCAGCGCCGCGTATCAGAATGGCGGCAATTGGGTCGGCGTGCTGTTTGCGGTGTATAATGGCGTCGCCTCGATCGCCGCGCTGACGCTGTTGCCCGCCTTGTCGCGCCGCATCGGCAAGGCGCGCACCCATATCGTCTGCCTGTTGGCGGGCGCAATGGGCTATGCTAGCTTCTTCGTCCTGCGCGATCCGCATCTGCTGGTAGTGAGCGAGATCGGCATCGGTATCGCCTGGGCCTCGATCCTCGCCATGCCCTATTCGATCCTCGCGTCGAGCCTGCCGCAGGGCAAGCTTGGCATTTACATGGGCCTGTTCAACGTCTTCGTCGTGATCCCGCAATTGCTGGTGGCAACGGTCATGGGCTCGATCATGAAGGCGTTTTTCCCCGGCGAGCCGATCTGGACCATGGCTTTTGCCGCTGGCACGCTGGCGGTCGCGGCCTTGGCAATGCTGCGCGTCAAGGTGCCGGGCGAAGCGTAACGTCGTGGCGGGGCATTAGCACCTTGGCGGAGCCGGGCCGACGCCCTGCCCCGCCAACGGGCTTACAACGAGTTTGCCTGCGCGATACGCCCATACACCGCCGCGCTGGGCTTCGCCTTGCGCGCAAAGGTGACCGGATCGACCGAATGCAGCCCGTAATGGATGCGATAGCCGAAAATCCATTCGAAATTGTCGAGCAACGACCAATGGACATAGCCCAACACCGGCACGCCATCGTCCATCACCAGCTTTAGGTCATGCAGCGCGGCCGGAATGGTTCGCGCGCGGATGCTGTCATCCTCCACCGCCACGCCATGTTCCGTCACCATGATCGGGCATCCGGTGGCCTGATGCGCATACCGCACCGAATTGGCCAGCGAGGCGGGGTAGATTTCCGCGCCTGTCACGCTCAACGTCGCGTGGGCCGGGATCGGCAACTTGCCTGTCTCGCCCCACACCTGCCGCTCGTAATTTTGCACGCCGAGGAAATCGTCACCCCGCACAGCATCCAGCCAAGGGCCATACAGCAGCCCGCGCATCCCGTCGCGTATCGAATTCTTGCCCACCGCCTGATCGTCGAACATCGACAGGCTGACCCCGACCGGCAGATCGGGGCGGACGGACTTGATCGCGCCGCGCGCTGCCTTGTGCCCGGCGATCAGGTTTTTGGTTGTGGTGTTGATGTCATCCATGTCGATGGCGTTGCCTGCCGAGAATTTGGCGCTGCCATGCGCGCGGGCGGCGGCCTCCAGCATGGCGCGCTGAGCGGCCATCACCTGCGGCGGCAAGACCACCTTCAGGATGTTCATGATATTCGGTTCGTTCAACGTGGTGGCATAGCCGATTTGCGCCGCCAGATGCTTTGCGGCACGCTCGCAAAAGCGGGCGAAACAGGTTGGCGATTGCGGGTTGGTCCACCCGCCCTTGGCCGCAAACCAGCGCGGCGTCGTATAGTGGTTGAACGTCACCACCGGGGTCAACCCCCGCGCGCGGCACCCCTCGATAATCGCCTTGTAATGGTCGAGCATGGCGATCGAGAACTGCCCCTCCTCCGGCTCGATCCGCGGCCATTCAAGGCTGAACCGATAGGCGGTCAGGCCCATGGCCTTGACCAGATCGAGATCGGTCGCCCACAATTCAAAACTGTTGCAGGCATCGCGCGACGGCTCGGCATAAATGCTCGGCTTGATGTTTTCGAGCGCCCAGCTGTCCGCATTGCTGTTATTGCCCTCGATCTGATGGCCGGCGGTCGCCGCGCCCCACAGGAAACCCTTGGGAAACTCCGGGTTGAACGGCTTTAGGACAGGCTTGCCGGCAAAGGCAGGCGTAGCGGCCAAAGCGGCGGCCCCGGCCAGAACGGAACGGCGATTGATCATACGATATCTCCCAGAAATGCGGCGATCTCATCCTCCAGCCGGCGGTCCGCCGTGCCGAGGTGCATCGCCATCGTGTAATGATTATGGCCCGACAGGACCACCGCGCGCGGACAAGCGCCGTGACGCGACAGGCGGTCCTGCATCAGCCCAAGAAACTCCACCTGAAAACGCGGCGGGTCATATTGCGCACAAGCGACCATTAACGGCAGGGTCGTGGCGGCAACCGCCTCGAGCGGCGCCTTTGCCGCATAATCGTCCGGCCCGTAATACCGTGCATCCTTTGGGTCGATCGGGGTGTAGCCATAGAGGCCGGATAACAGCACCGCCCCGCGTACCAGATCGCCATGATCGGGACGCAGCCGCAGGAACCCCGCGACATGCACGGCCCCCGCCGATGTGCCCATCACCACGATCCGCGCCGGATCGCCGCCATGGCCTGCGACTTGCGCGTGCAGCGCCTCGATGGCCGCGGCGACATCCTGCGCCCCTGCGGGCCATGGCGCATCAGGCGCGAGGCGGTAATTCATCACCGCGCCGATCCAGCCGCGCCGCGCCGCCATCCGGCCGACCGCGGCGTTGGCCCAATGATCGGCCCCGCCCTTGTCACCCATCACGAAACCGCCGCCATGCACGAACAACAGCACAGGCTTTGGCGCAGCGTCCGCCGCGCCATACAGATCGAGCCGGTGGCGATCATGCGGGCCATAGGCGAGGTCCGCGACCGTCACCGGCACCGCCGCCGCCAGCGCGCTTTGTTCGGCATCGAACAGATCACGGCACGCCGCCAGCACATCCGGCCCCAACCCCATGCCCATCGCGGCAATGGCTTTGCGGGCGTTCGTATCTGGGTCCGTCATCGAAAAGCCTTTGCCAAAGTGAATGGGGCGACGGTGCATTTCTGCACCGTCGCCCCGATCTTGTCGATCAGAAGCGGAACTCCGCGCTAAGCCCGACCTGACGCCGCGAGGCGGCAGTGGCCCAACCCGACACGCCATTGACCTGACCATTGGGCAGGAACGGCACGGTGGCCGGCGGCAAGTACGAAGGACCGCCAAACAGCGTCGCCGGCTCGCGGTTCTGGGTCAAATTCCGCGCGAACAGTTCAAGGCTCCACATATTTCCCGGACTGCGCAGACCGCCACGCAGCGAGACCGTGCCATGCGCCCCATACACAAAACGCGGATCCCCGGAATAGCCCAGCCGCACCGACGATTTATAGACGAAATCGCCGCCAATATAGGATTCCAGAGTGCCAATCGGCTGCTTGAATTCACTGTTGAAGGTGAACTTCGACTTCGGACTGCCGACCAATTGCAAACCGCCAAGGTTCGTCGGCGTCGCGCCAGTCAGATCACTAGGGTTGAAACCAGTCCAGCCGGTGGGGAACTTTGCATCATCATAGGCATAACCGGCGTTGAGGTAGAGGTTCGGGATCGGCCGGCCGAACAGCGACAGCTCAAACCCCTGCGACGTGACCGACGGGATCGATTCCCCGTTGCAGGTCAACACGCCCAGCCCGTTGATGCTGCACCGCTGGCCCTGATAGTTCTTCACCTTGGTCAGGAACAGGCTGGCCTCATAGCCCAACTTGCCACCCAGCGCCGCGCCCTTGGCACCGATTTCATAGGCAGTCGGAATTTCAGCCGCGATGCGCGTCACCGGGTTACCGGCCGAAACACCGACCTGCGGGCCCTTATACCCGCGCGTGACCGTCGCAAACAGGTTGAGGTCGTGGTTGGCCTTGTATTCCAGGCCGACCTTGCCCGACACGTTGTCGGCGGTCAGAGGATCGGTTGGCGTCGCGGTCGATTGCCAATCGGTCAGCTTTTGATGCGAATAGCGCAGGCCGCCCAATACGCCCAACGTATCGGTCACATGATAGGTCGCCTGACCAAACGCCGCATAGGCCGTGTTCGTCGTATGCGTTGCCGACTGATCGAGCGCAAAGGTCACGAACACCGGCGCGACCTGATAGCTGCCCACGGTAAATCCGCCGTTGGGGGCATAGCTCGTGCTGCCCTTGAAGTCTGAATAGAACAGACCGGCGGTATAGTCGATCCGACTGCCCTTGGGGCTGACGAGGCGCAATTCCTGGCTGAATTGCGCGCCGTCGGTCAGCTGCCCCTTGATCAGGATCTGGGTAAAATCGGCCGGGTTGCTCATGATATCGACATCGCTGGGCAGCTGGTGGTTTTCGCGATAGCCGGTGATCGAGGTCAGCGTCGGGCCGCCCAGATCATAGTCGAACTGTGCCGAGGCGCCCCAATTGTTGTTGCGGGTATTGTTCGATTCCTTGCTGCATCGCGCATTGTTGCCCCAACCCGCGGTGATGCCGCAAGCCGCCAGCTGTGACGCCAAAGGCGTGCCAGCGGCAACATTGACATAGTTGAACTGCGGATCACCATAGTTCTGGCTACGGTAATCGTAATCGGCGTTGACGTGGATGGTCAGCCGGTCCGAGGCGTTGATCAACAGCCGGGCGCGCACAGCGGTGTCATCCTGCACATTGTTGACGCCATTGAACGCGTTATATTGCACGCCCGTCGTGCGATTGTAATTCACCGCGACCCGCAATGCCGCGATCGACGACAGCGGCATATTGATCGCGCCGGTCAATTTCACTTCGCCATATTCACTGCCAGCCGCCCCCTTGGACGACAGATCGCTATGAATATAGCCCGACCATTCATCAATCTTCGGCGCGGCGGTCTTCATGTTGATCACGCCTGCCGATGTGGTCAGGCCGAACAGCGTGCCCTGTGGGCCCTTTAACACCTCGACGCGCTCCAGATCGAAGATGGCGTTGTTGGGCACATTGCCCTGTGGCACATCGTCGACCACGATGCCGACCGCGCCTTCCGCACTGCGGGTAAAGCTCTGTGTGCCAAGACCGCGGACCTGACCGCCGCCACCGGGGCCACCAAACGCCTGGATCATTTCCAGCGAGGGCGAGGTGCGGGCAAGATCCGCCACACTGACGATTTTTTGCGCCGCCAATTGGTCTTTGCTGACAACGGTCACCGCAATCGGTACGTCACGCAGGCGTTCCTCGCGCTTTTGCGCCGTCACGACGATGTCGCTGGCGTTAGTGGTTTGCGGCGCGGCATCGGATGCGGCATCGGCGGCAAAGGCGACCGGCGCCGCCAACAGCAGCGCCGACACGGCGGCGCCAGACAACAGGATGCGATATGTGGTGGTCTTCATGACTTCTCCCCTCAAAACGGCCCGACGATGGTTCGTATCCTCGCCGGGTCCGCATAATAGTGCTCGCCGCCGGGTTCAGGCCTCGGCGATAACCCGGTTGCGCAATGTGCCGATGATTCCGACGGATACGTCGACGGTGTCCCCCGCCTTCATGTAGAGCGGCGGATTGCGCTTATCGCCCACCCCGCCCGGCGTGCCGGTGACGATGACATCGCCCGGCGCCAAGGCGGTAAAGGTCGAGCAATAGGCGATGACGGTGGCGATATCCCAGATCATGTCCGAAACCGGCTGATCCTGCACCAATTCGCCGTTCAGCCGGGTCTGCACCCGCTGGCTGCCGATGTCGGCGATCTCGTCGGGCGTGACCAGCGCCGGGCCAAAGGCGCCGGTTGCGGGGAAGTTCTTGCCCGGTGTGAACTGGATATTGTGGCGCTGCCAATCGCGCACGCTGGCATCGTTGAACACCGCATAGCCGGCGATATGCGCGGCGGCATCCTCCGCCCGGATGCGGCGGCCGCCCTTGCCGATCACGACGGCCAACTCGCCCTCATAGTCAAAACGGGTGCTTTCCGGCGGGCAGACCAGCGCCGCGCCATCGCCGATCAGCGTATCGGCCCAGCGGTGAAAGATCGCCGGATGGGCCTTCTGTTCGCGTCCGGTTTCAGCGACATGCGTGGCATAATTCAGGCCGACGCACAGGATCTTGTCCGGATTGGGGATCACCGGCAACAGCGCTACATCGGCGACAGAATAGCGCGCGCCATCGGCCAAGCCGGCCAGCGCGTCCGCCGCAATCGCCGCTTTCAGATCGGCGGGCGCGCCGGCGCGAGCGCTGAGGTCAACCACGGTGTCGCCATCCAGCCGGCCATAGGCCGCGGCGCCATTACGGGTGAAAGATACATAACGCATGGCGTCTCAGGCTCCTGCAAGGTCGGTCAAGGGCGCGGGTTCCCACTCGCGGCGGAAACGGAATTTCTCTTCGGCGGCGCGCAATCCGGCAAAATCCTTGTCGGATGTGCCCCATTGGTCGATGCGCTTGTCGGGCCAGGTCCAATCGTCCGGCTCCCCCGCTTGATAATCGGCGGACACTTTTTCGACGGCGGTTGAATATTCGATCACCGGGCCAAAGGGCGCGATGTAATAGGCATAGACATTGTCGCCCGGCCCATGCCGCCCCGGCCCCCAAGCCGGTGCAAAACCATGGTCGCGCATATTGCCGATGCCGCGCATCACCGCATCGAGGTCGTCCATCTCGAACGCGATGTGGTTGAGGCTGGCAAAACCGGCGCGGGCAAAGGCGGTCGAATGATGCGCCTCGTTGCACCGCACGAACACCATGCCCTTTGTGCGGTCCGACACGCGAAAGCCCAGCACATCCTCGACCAGATGGCCCGACGCCTCGGCATCGGCAGAGTTGAACACCACATGGGTGAGTTTCACCGGCATGACGCGGCGAGTGGCCTTGGCATGGCCCGCGATCGGCGCGACTTCGGTGGAGCCGACCAGAAAGCGCAGTACTTCGCCCTCGGTCAGTTCGACCACAATCCCCGCGCCGCCGCCCGGGTCATGGCTGACCACCGGGCGGGCGTTCAACCCCTTGGCGGCAACCGCACGCGCCACATCGGCGAGGCGTTCGGGGCTGCACACAAAGGTGGTTGAACGCACGAAACTGTCAGCATTCTCAGAGATGGCCACCAGATAAGGATAGGCGCCCGAACCGCGCAGATAATAGGTTTCCCCATTATGCCCCGCATCGGCACAGCCCCAGACGTCGACCATAAATCGTGCCGCCGCCGCCGCCCCCGGCAGGGCCAATTCAATGCTGCGCAGTTTCATCATCGCGCCAGCCCCTCAAAAACCCGCTGCGGCCAATCCGGCCATCACGCATTCGACATCCTTGTCGCCGGTATCGCCGGACGCGCCGACCGCGCCAACGACCAAGCCCTGGGCATCCTTCACCAGCACACCGCCCGGCGAAAACACGACATCGCCGCCCAGCGTGGTAACGATGCCCGAATAAAACGCGGGATTGCTCTTGGCGCGGTCAGCGATAACGGCGGTGTCAACGCCCATGCCCAGCGCACCATAGGCCTTGGCCCGGGCGATATCGGTGCGAAAGAATGTCGCGCCATCTTCGCGCGCGGCGGCCAGCAGATGCCCGCCCGCGTCCAGAACGACCATTCCCAGTGGCTTCAACCCGTTGGCCCGCGCATGGGCGAGACCGGCGGACAGCACCGTTTGTGCCTGTGCAAGCGAGATCATATGACAGTCTCCATAGCCAGCCCCAGTTGGCGCACACGCGCCGCTATCAACGCCGGGGGGCTGCCCGTGCCGTAGACATAATGGTCGGGACGGACCAGCACTGCCTCGGCCCCGCGCGCCGCCAGCCAGCGCAAAATCGCGCCGCCATCGGCCAGCGTGGTCGCGTCGC
>CAIOKP010000054.1 GCA_903858875.1 uncultured Sphingomonadales bacterium | reverse complement strand
GTTTAGAATCGCCGACAACAACATCAGGACCGGCGCGGCCCTTTTCGGTAAGGATGACGTGGTTGCCGACAATATCGCGCATCACGCCGTCGTATTTGACGCCCTCATATTCGCCGGGCGTCATGTCGGGCCGATAACCATACCCGCAACTAATTTCGTGCTGTTCCTCGGTTTCGACACCTTCAACCGCATCCTTGGGCCAGATAACCAATTCGGCTTTGAGATACGGATGATCAAATTTCACGTTGTAAACAGCGCCAACTGTCAGGTCTTTGCTATGCGTTTCGGCTTTCTGCGCCTTATGCACATTTAGCAACGGCTTACCGTTGAAGCTTTCGGCGCTGCGCTCCAGTTCCTTCGGATCGCGTAGGAGTTGGTAAAGCCTATCCGCTTTCAGCCCTAACGCCTCAAACCCCGGTATCTCTGCGCCATAGTAACCGTTGACGGTGGCCTTGGAGATATTTGATTCCGGCACATGCATGTGGCCGTCTTGATCGATGAACCGGCCCGGCCCCTTGTCCAGCGCCAAACGGTCCCCTGCATATCCGTTTGCGTAGGCGGCCTCGGCTTGCTTTCCGGCTTGTTCCTTGGTGGCATAGCATTTGCCGGATTTGCCCCAGCGCCACCCGTGCCCGCCGCCCGGTAATTCACAGACCTCTATGGGCATGGCGTTCAATTCCTGGAATGATCGACCGCGCGACGCATCGGCAGTTAATCTCAGTCCCCGGCCAAATTCGTTTGCCGTCGATCAGCGCGCCCTCGGCCACATTATAGACCAGGCGCTCGCGGCCAGCCTTGACGTGCGACGGACGCGGAACTCGGCCCCCGTTGCTATGTCGCCATTCGGCCTGCGTAATGCCCAGTTCTTGCTGGCGGGTTTTGATAATGACCGCCGTCGCCTTATTGTTCTGGTCCCGCGCGATCAATGCCGCCCGGCGCTTCGTGACGCCGTATTGGGCTTTGATTTCGCTGGCCATTACCTGCAAGTCGCGACCAGCCGATACCGAACGCATCAAAATGCCCTGCACCTGTGTCAGATACTCTTGCGGGATGGACCGAATCAAACCCACGTTTTCGGCCAGCACCGCCTTAACCGCGTCGATTTGACCCTTGGTTGGGCGAAACTCGACCGTAAAACCTGCCTTTTTCAAACCAGCCTTCATCGATGCCTGCGCGGCCGCTGTGGCGCCGTATGTAAAAGCCGCCGCTATCTTTGGCGCCTCCACGTCAAACCGCCGAAGCCAGCGTCGCGCCAGCCGTTTCATGACTTCATTTAAAACGTCCGCCGCCGACTGATCTTGTGCCAGGGTGGCTGGTTCGTTTTGTCGATAAGCCGCTTGCAACCAGTGCAGAATGCTGGTGTTCATTTCCTCAATCAACGCATCTAGCCGACGTTCGTAAGATGCCCGAACGCCCACGTTAGGCTGCACGGGCGCTAAGGTCTGGCGCTTTCCGGTTGGCGAGATTAGTCTAGCGGCCACCCATGCCCCCGCTTCCGCAACCGACGTTAGAGATGATTCGCGCAGGCGCCGCCGTGATCGAGGAGATTTGCCATGACGTGGTGGACGGTTGGGAACCGCCGCCACAAGCCGCCGAATTGATATGGAACGCGATGGCCGAAGCCTATGTCTCGTCCCGCTCTTGTGACTTAACCTCGCCCGGCGCTTCCTCACCAGACGTTGACGCTTCGCCCTCGGGCTGAACCGGATCCGGCGCGGGGCCGCTTAAATTGTGGAACTCGCTCGCAGGATCGGCGGCCAGGACTTCGCGCACTTCCTCATTCGAGACGACATTTTCCTGCATATAGACCGCCCGCGTGTCCGCTTTGGTCTTTTAGACGGCGGCCAG
>CAIOKP010000053.1 GCA_903858875.1 uncultured Sphingomonadales bacterium | reverse complement strand
CACCACCGTGGCGTTGGTATAGCGCAACAATCGCTGCGCCTCCAACGCGGTGCGGCGGTTGATCAGGTCGAGCGGGCTGTGGCCCAGCCGCCGCTGGCACAGGCGGCCCAGTGTGCGCACTGTGGTGCCTATACTGGCCGCATAAAAATCCACCGGGCGATGGTCGCGCAGGTGGACTTCCACTAAATGGCGAAACAGCGCGAGGCGGCGATCATCGAGGCTGTCCGAGGTCATGCCATCGGGGTCGGGTAACGACCGCACCAGCGCCTCGGCCAGTGCGTGGAACAGCAAATTATTGGCCAGCCAATCCTGCGCCAAGCCCAGCATTTCCTCCGCCACAATGGCGACCCGCCGCGCGGCGGCTTCGGGCAGAGCGCCATGCCCGCCTTGGGTCAACAGGCGGCGCAACGGATCGCTGGCCCCCACGGCCCGCGCGACGAAATCCTGCGACAGTGTCAAGACATGGCCGCGCGTCGCGGGGGTAAAGCGAAAGCCGTGGACGCTGCCTGCCGGCAGCACAATGAAACCGGGCGGCGCCAGCGTGAAGCCTGCGCCATCAATGGTCACCTCCGCCTGTCCGGTGGCGATGATAAGTACCTGTATCCCGCGATCGTGCCGATGTGGCGAAATTTCCCAATCATGCAGCGATGATCGTTCAGCAATCGTCTCGATATGGGCAAAACCAGCGGGGTGAGCGCCGCGCCCTTCGCCGAACAGGCCGTAGCTTGGGATGGCTTCTTGCGTATTTGTCATGTCCGAAAAGTACCATGATAATGACCTGCCTATCCCTTCACGCCGCTCGGGCAAACTGTCAATCCTGTTGGCGCGCGGCCCGATCAATCCGGGCGCCAATCCAGTTGGGAGAATGGCATGAAAACTCAGGTCGCCATTGTTGGCGCCGGGCCTGCGGGTCTGTTGCTTGGCCACTTGTTGCGCGCCGAGGGGATCGATTGCGTCGTTGTGGAGCGTCAGACCGGCGATTATGTGCTGACGCGCATACGCGCTGGCGTGCTCGAACGGATTACCGTCGAATTGATGGAGCGGCTCGGCCTTGATGCCCGGCTCAAGGCCGAGGGCCTTGTCGAGGAAGGGTTCAACCTTGCCGATGGCGAGCGGCTGATCCGGATCGACGTCGCCAACCTGACCGGCAAGACCGTGGTGGTCTATGGCCAGACCGAGATTACCAGGGACCTGATGGACGCCGCCGCCCCGCGCGGATTGCAGGTGATTTATGAAGCGGGCGATGTCGCGCTGCATGGCATCGAGAGCGACGCGCCGTTCCTCACCTATACACAGGGCGGTGCGACGCAGCGGATCGACGCGCGGTTCATCATCGGCTGCGACGGCTTTCACGGACCCAGCCGCAAGGCGATCCCCGGCCTGAATGGGAATTTCGGCGTCGCGCGCGAATTTGAGCGGGTCTATCCGTTTGGCTGGCTGGGTATTCTGGCCGATGTGCCGCCGTGCCATCATGAACTCATCTATGCCAACCACGAACGCGGCTTTGCGTTGGCCTCGATGCGCAGCCATACGCGCAGTCGGTATTACATCGACGTGCCCTTGACCGAGCGGATCGAGGATTGGTCCGATGATCGGATCTGGGATGAATTGGCCGTGCGCCTCGGGCCAGAGGCGGCAGCGAACATAACGCGCGGCCCCTCGATCGAAAAGTCGATCGCGCCGCTGCGTTCCTATGTGTTCGAGCCAATGCGGCATGGCAGTCTGCTGCTGTGCGGGGATGCCGCCCACATCGTGCCGCCGACCGGCGCCAAGGGGCTCAATCTGGCCGCCAGTGATGTGCATTATGCGGCCGAGGCCTTGGTTGGCTTCTTTCGCCGGGGCGATAAGGAGGGCATCTGTGGCTATTCCGCCAAGGCATTGGCCCGCGTCTGGAAATCGGAACGGTTCAGCTGGTCCTTGACCAAGCTGATGCACCGCTTTCCCGAGGATGGCCCGTTCGAGCGCAAAATGCAGGTCGCCGAACTCGATTATATCGCCAGCAGCACCGCCGCCCGCACCGCGATCGCCGAAAACTACGTTGGCCTACCGGTTTAGAGGAAGCCCTTCAGGTCGGCGAGGAAGCGGTCCAGTTGATCGTGGTGCGGCCAATGGCCGGCGCCGGCATATTCGACCACTCGCGCGTTTTGGAAATGCGCGAGGCGGCCGTCTGTCGCGGGATTGGTCGCCCAACTGTCCGCGCCATAGACCAGCAATACCGGGCAGGTGACCGCTGCCCACAATGCCATGATGTCCGCGTCGGGAAAATCCGCCAGCGGCCAGACGTAAAGATAGGGATCAAACTTCCAGCTATAACTGCCATCGTCGTTGTGCGTGACGGCGTGCGTGGTCAAGTGATGAACCTGCGCCGCCGACAGGGTGGCGTTGGCCGCGCGCATCCGATCCAGCGCGTCGTCAAAACTGGCATAGCGACGCGGTAACCGGCCCGCAGCCTTGCGCCGATCCTCGATCCAGCGGCGCAGGCGGTCGGCATAGGGGCGGTGGCTGCGCCGATCCAGATCGCGCGGCGTCAGGCCCAACCCCTCGATATTGAGCAACCGCCGCACCCGGTCCGGATACAGCCCCGCATACCGCGTCGCGATAGTGCCGCCCAGCGAATGTGCGCCAATCGTCACCTGTTCATAGCCCAGCGTTTCGACCAATTGCGCGAAATCCGCGACAAAGGCGAACATCGTATAGTCGCCATCGGGCGACCATGCCGCATCCCCATGCCCGCGCAAATCGGGGCAGATGACATGCCAATCCTTGCGCAAATCCTGCGCCACCCAATCCCAGCTATGGGCGTGATCGCGCCCGCCATGTTGCAGGATCAGCGGCGGCGACTCGTGGTTGCCCCAATCGAGGTAATGCAGGCTGAGCCGCTGCGAGGTGAAGCGGTGCGAGGTGGGGGCGGCGTCGAAAACCATCGCGAGACGATGCGCGGCGCAGGGCATCGCGTCAACCGGTGGCGCGGGTCACAGTTTCCAGTTGAAGTTCAGGTTCATGTGGAAATTGGCGGGATTGCTCTCGACACCCGGCCCGAGGCGCAGCGCATAGCCGGTTTCGGCGGACAAGACTGTGCCATTCCCCAGTAATTTCAATCGTGCAATGGGGCCTGCATCATGTTGCGCAT
>CAIOKP010000052.1 GCA_903858875.1 uncultured Sphingomonadales bacterium | reverse complement strand
CGACCTGCGCGATGTGGTGGCGCGGGCACAGGCCGCGGCGGGGGCCTATGCGCGGTCGATCGAGGTGGTGCTGGGGGCCGCCATACCCGATGCGCCCGTGCCGATTTGCGGCGATGCGCGCTGGTTGGAGCAGGCTTTGCTGGCGGTGATCGACAATGGGTTGAAATTTTCCGACCCCGATGGGGCGCTGGCTCTCGCGCTGGAGGTGAGAGCGGGCGAAGCCGTGGTGACGATTGCCGATGATGGGCCCGGCATCCTGCCAGCCGAATTGCCCCGCGTGTTTGACGCCTATTATCAGGCGGACGCTGGCCGGGCGCGCGGCGGCACCGGGCTGGGGCTGGCGTTGGCGCGGTGGGTGGTGGAACAGCATGGTGGGCGGATTTGCGCGGAAAACGGCGCGACGGGGGGCGCGCGGATCGTGCTGACGCTGCCTGTGGAGGGGCGGGAATGATCCTGTTGGTCGAGGATGATGTCACCATCGGCCGGTCGGTGGCGCAGGGGCTGGGCGCGGCGGGCTTTGCGGTGCGCTGGTTGCGGCAGGCGGCGGAGGTTGCGGGTGTTGTAGCGGCGGGCGATGTCGACGTGGTGATCCTCGACGTTGGATTGCCGGATGGCGATGGGATGGCGATTTGTCGCGCCTTGCGAGCGGCGGGGCATGGGATGCCGGTGCTGATGTTGACGGCACGGGCCAGCTTGGACGATCGGCTCGACGGGTTTGAGGCTGGGGCGGATGACTATTTGCCAAAGCCGTTTGCCTTTGCCGAACTGGTGGCGCGGGTGCGCGTCCTGGCGCGCCGGGCGGCGGAGCGGCGGCCCGATCCGTTGGTGTTTGGCGGCCTTAGTGTCGATCCGCTGGCCGGGGTTGTGCATTGGCATGGGGACGCTTTGGCGCTGGAGCCCAAGGGCGTGGCGGTATTGGCGCAATTGGTCCGCGCGCGGGGCGAGGTGGTGCCACGGGCCAGGTTGATCGACGCGGTGTGGGGCGCGGCAGAGATTACCGACAATGCGCTGGATGTGGTGGTTTCCGCGCTGCGGCGGCGGTTGGCGGGTGTCGCGCCGGGGCTGCAGGTGCGGACGGCGCGCGGGGTGGGATTGTGGATTGAGACCGACATGGTGTCTACTCGTGACGGATCAGGTTATAAATTGTAAATTATTTTCACCAAAATGGGTATTTGTTGACGGAGTGCTCTGTCCTACAGGGCGGAACTGCTGGTAGTACCCTTGCTCTCGCCCCCGGATTGCTATGGCACCGGTGCGATCGCAAGGAGATGAGACGAGATGTTGGCCTCTACCATGCTGTTTCACCTGCTTGGCCTATGGCGTCAGGGCGGTGATTGTCTCGCAAAATTCACCAAATGGGTTATGAATAGCGCCGCTCGAATTTGGGCGGTGGTTGCGATTTTGTCTATGCTGCTGGCCGTTTGGCAGGGGCATGAAAGGAACAAAATGGCAACATATGCGCGCCAGACCAAACGTGCCTGGGACAATGCCCGCAAGGATGCGGAACAGGCCCGGCAACAAACCGAAATTCAATACAGGAACCTCGCCCATGTTTCAGACCTTACCTATGCGCAAGGTGTGGCGGCTGGTGATGCTCGGCTGGCTGCTTACATCGCCGCTCATCGCGTGCAGCCCAGCGCCCAAGCCCATCCCACCAGCCCCTCCCAAGATCCAAATCCCACAATTCCTGCAATTGCCCCCGACCAAGCCGTCGTGGCGTCCATAGGTGATCTGCAAGCCTGCAATGCTGATTATACCTATGCCCGGGCGGCGTATGAATGGGCGCGAGGGTTGGCGCAGTAACGGTAGATAGAGCTCGAATAAGCAAAAATAAATTACTGATATTGCTGCCGTTCCCTTTGGTCGGCGGCGTGGCGGATCGTTGCCGATCCCCGTTTCCCAGCATGGAGGAACTATGTCGACAGATATCATTGCACGCGCCCTGGCGGGGCAGGCCCAAAATGCCGCGACGTCGAGCCAGACGTCAGCTGCAGCCTATGCCGTTCAGGCTGGCGCCAGCGCCGCCGCCGTCGGAATTTATCCCAATGCCTACGCCGCGGCCCTGCCGATGGGCGTCACGTCGGTTGCCATTACCGCGGGTGGGACGGGTGGCACTGCGGGCACGTATGTTCTGGGTGTTTCGGGCGGCCCTGTGGGCCTTTCGGGAACCTATACGGTAAGTGGGGGCGCTGTTACGGCGATCACCATTGCCAATCCGGGCCTATCGACCAGTTCGACCGCGCCGACCCTGTCCTTTCCCTCCGGTGGCGTGACCAGCGCCACTGCGATTGCGACGGTGGCCAGCCTGATCGCCAACCAAAAGACCTATTGGGCGGTGTCGGCGGACGGTTCGAAATTGCTGCTATATGGTAACAATGCCGGGACGCTGGCCAGCGCGCCGTTTGGTGGCACACAATCGACGATCTACCTTGCCGCAACGGTTGATGCCGCCGCCGCCGATGGCGTCGCGCGGGCCTTTCCGCAGAGCAAAAACCTGTTCGACAAGGCGCGCGTGACGGCCAATTATTACGTCGCCCCGGCGACCGGTGTGCTGGGGGCTGCGGCAGGCTATTCGGCGTCTGATTATATTCGCATCATACCCGGTTCCACCTTTGCCACGCTCAATCCGATTTTTGCCAATCCGACTGGCGGTTTTGCCTTTTATGATGGCACGAAAACCTACATTTCGGGCAGCAGTACAGCGGTTGCGGCAGGGGGCACATTCACGGTGCCGGCCAATGCCGCCTATATGCGGTTGACGATCCAGTCGTCCTACCTTGCCTCGACCATGGTGATCTATGGCTCGACCGCGCCGACGACCTTCGTCGATTTCGCCTTGCTCGACAGCTATACGTTGCGCGGGGCCTTCGAGGATCGCTTGAATGATCTGATGGCCAAGGTGCCCAACCTGCATCGTTCCGAAGGGGTGACTTCGGGCTATATGACCGTCGGCACCGGGGCGGTTAGCGCCAGCGCCAGCTATTTCACCACAGTATTCATGCCGGTCATTGGCGGGCGCGCCTATACGGCGAATTTCCCAACCCCGAGCGGTAGTGGCTATTGCTGGTTTGATGCGAGCCAGGCCTATATTTCCGGCGCATCCGGCTATGTCGCTGGCAGCCAAATCGTCGCGCCGCCGGGCGCGGCATATTTGCGGATGTCCTTTGGCATCTGGGCAAATGATCCGTTTTTTGGTCAATATGGTGTCACGGCGTATAACCTGATGGTGGTCGAAGGGGCGACCTTGCCTTCGAACTATCAGGCCGGCAGCTATGCCGACGCAGATGGCGCCATGCGCGAGGCGGAAAAGGCGGCGTCGGGTGTGATGCCGGCGAATTCGCTGGTGTTTGACCGTTCGGGCGCGACCGCTGGAATGCTGTTGAGCGCGGGGGGCACGATTTCCGCCAGCGCGCCCTATGGCGTCACAGGCTATATTCCGGTCAAGCCGGGCGGCTTGGTCTATACGAACCAGGCGCTTGTGCCCGGAAGCTCCGGCTATGGCTGGAATTGGTATGACCGTAACAAGAACCGTATTGGCACTGCCTGTGTGTTGGGTGTATCGGCTACCACCACATCCGGCGCGGCGACCATCGTCACGACCACCGTCAGCGGTCTTGTACCGGGTATGCCGATTTCCGGAACGGGTATTCCGGCCAGCGCCTATATCGTTTCCGGTCCGGCAAATGGCGCGGCGGGAACCTATACGATGAGTGCGAATGCAACGGCATCCGGCACGGTTACTGTGGCCGGTGGGGGCTATCTTGCGGGCGTGGGGATGACTGTGCCGCCTGGCGCGCATTTTGGCCGGACATCGTATGGCCTGCCGACCGGCTATATCGCCCAGTCGGACTTTGATTTTGAAATCAGCAATTCGCCGTTCGGATCATCGGCAGGAACGGGTGTTTCCGCCGCACCGCTGACCTGTGATACGCCGGGCATGACGGGGTGGCCCGATGTCGAGGCGCACTTGCCATGGGCGGGCCAAGGTCTGGCATTGCTGGGCGATAGTATCATGCAGACCAATGATGGGTCGGGGGCCTTTGCCATCGGCCTGACCCGCAGGTTGCGGGCCAATGGCGTGATCTGGGGCGGCATTTCCGGGCGCAAGGTCCGCGATGTGTTGTTGGGCGGACCTGCGGCCAATAGTCGAGGGAATCCGGCCGCCTATACCAGCGCCGATTTCACCAATGTCGCGGTGGTTTATTGCAATGCAGGCACCAACGATTGGGGGATCTACGATACGCCATCGTCAACATGGATCGCACCACGCCCATTGGGGGCGCTGGGTGATAGTTGGGTGCCAACCGATGTGACCTGCTCGACGGTCGCCGGTAGCACGGCATTGACGGTAACCGGCACAACGCGCGGGGCCTTGGCGGTAGGGATGCCGGTAACGTGCCCCGGCGTGTTGCCGAATGGCACGACCATCGTGTCGGGATCGGGCACATCATGGGTGTTGAGTGCCAACGCCTTGACCTCCGGCACCTGTTATCCCAGCGGGGGCACGTTCTACGCTGATTTGGTCTATACCTATGTCACGACGCTGCAAACGTGGAACCCGGCGCTGCGGATTGCGTTGTCCACGCCATTGCCGCGTTTTGACCATGGCGCGACGGGTAATCCGACCAATACGCTGGGGGTTCAATTGTCCGCCTATGCCGCCGCGATCAAGGCGTTTGGGCAGGCCTATGCCATCCCGGTGCTGGATCTGTTCGGGACGGTCGGGCTGAATATTGCCAACCAGGCGGGATATACGATCGACGGGTTGCATCCCTATGGCGCGTTCTATCGCCTGCGGATTGTGCCAATGGTCGCCAAGTGGCTCAATTCACTGTGATGTTTGAATAAAGAAAACCCCCGCCACCCGAAAGGATGGCGGGGGTTTTATGCGTCAGTTGGCCTTTTCAAACGGCGCGCTGATACGGATCGCGACGTCGTCGCCGATCAACGGCACATAGGTCTTCACGCCGAATTCCGACCGCTTGATCGTGGTGGTGGCGTTGAAGCCGATGGTGAAGGCCTTGCTCATCGGGTTGGTGCCGCTGGCGTTAAAGCTGGCCTTGAGCACGACCGGCTTGGTCACACCGTGGAAGGTCAACTCGCCAGTGATCAACGCGGTGCGGGCGCCGGTCTGCACCACCTTGGTCGAGGCGAAGTGGATGGTCGGATACTTGTCGGCATCGAACCATTGCGCGCCGCGCAATTCGCCGTCGAGCGTGGCGTTGGTGGTGACGACCGAAGCCGTCGGGATGGTCACATCAACCTTGGCCTTGGCCACGGCCTTGGGGTCGAGGCTCAGCGTGCCGGTGGTGCCGGTGAAAT
>CAIOKP010000051.1 GCA_903858875.1 uncultured Sphingomonadales bacterium | reverse complement strand
TTGCTGGCGGCGGCGATGCGCGGGTGACGGCGATCTTCCTTGGCGGCGCCACCGCGCTGTTGCTTGGGTTGTCGGGCTTGGGCTGGGGCATCCGCTGGGGCGCGGCACGATTGCCGCGCCCCAGCGGCGTGATGGCCCGGATGGCGCTGGCCAACCTCACGCGGCCCGGCGCCCAGACCGGACGGCTGGTAACAGCGCTCGGCTTTGGACTGACCGCCTTTGTCGTGTTGGCGGTGGTCGAGACCAGCCTGGATGCTAACATCTCGGCCCGGGTGCCGCAAAAAGCGCCCGATTATTTCGTGATCGACCTGCAACCCAACCGCGAAGCCGATTTCCGCCGCATCGCAAGTGCCGCCGCACCGGGCGCTCGGCTGCGTACCGTGCCGACGTTACGCGGCGCGATCCTCGCCTATGGCCCGGCGGACCGCCAGACCCGCGTCGCCGACATGGCCGACATCCCGGAGGACGCCTGGGCGCTGAAGGGCGAGCGCGGCCTGACCTTTGCCGACGCGATCCCCGACGGCAATGTGGTGACCAAGGGAGCATGGTGGCCCGCACATTATACCGGCGAACCACTGGTGTCGGTCGATGAAAAGCTGGCCCGGACGATCGGGCTGCACATCGGCGATACGGTGACGATCGGGTTGCTGGGGGTCGAACGCACCGCGCAGGTCGCCTCGCTGCGGCGGATCGATTGGGACAGTTTCGGGTTCAACTATGTGCTGGTGTTCTCGCCCAATGCGTTGTCGGATGCGCCGTATAAGCTGGCCGCGACGATCAGCCTGCCGGGAGGAAACAAGGCGGGCAACGCCACCTTGCTCCGCACGCTGACACGCGCCTTTCCGACCGTGTCGGTGGTCGAAGTCGGGCCGCTCTTGCGCGATGCCCGCAGCCTGTTGTCGCAGATGGGCAATGCCATCCTGGCCGCCGCCAGCGTCGCGGTGCTGGCCGGGATCGCGGTGTTGCTGGGCGCGATTGCCGCTGCGCGGGCCAGCCGGCAATATGACAACACCATCCTGCGCGTGCTGGGCGCCAGCAGAGGGCAATTGCTGACGCTGTTGCTGGCGGAATATGGCTTGCTGGCGGGCGTGTTGGCGGGGGTAGCGCTGGGGCTGGGCACTGGCCTTGGCTGGCTGGTGATCACCCAGGTGTTCCATTTCGACTTCCTGCCCGGTTGGGGCCGGATCTTTGCCGTGTTGGGCGGAGGTCTGGTGCTGGTGCTGGGTTTTGCGCTGGCGGGGTCGGTGTCGCTGTTGCGTACCCGGCCTGCTGCCGCCTTGCGGGAATTGTGAGCGGCACGTCCGGCACGGGGCCACGCCCGTGCCGGATCGGCCATCGCCGTGGCTTACGAGAAAATCGAGGCCGTACCGCGCCCCTTGGGATCATACCCATACCGGTTCGAGCCAAAGGTGCCATCAAGGCAATAGAACACCAGCAAGATCAGCCAACCCACAACCGGCACGAAATACAGCAACATCCACCAGCCCGAGCGATCGATATCATGCAATCGTCGTACGCCGACCGACACGCTGGGGATCAGGTTGATCAAGCCAAACAGCCCGCGCAGCAGCGACCCGGTGGTACTGACCTGTGCGCCGCCGGAAAAGCTGGTACCGGTCCATGTGCCATAGGGCGAACCAAACACCGCCACAATCGCCAGCGATACGCCAAAGCAGAACACCGCAAACAGCCAAAACTCGCGCCGCCGCGACCGGCCGCGAAACTCGAAATATCGCTTATACGGCAAGATCATCCAGTTCATTGCGTGTCTCCTGTTGGCCGTCTGTGTGGACCCCGGCCCGGTGCCGCGCAAACGAAAAGGAGGCCGCCATGGCGCCCGCTCACTCTTCCGAAATCTCGTCTGATTATTCGAAAACCGACGCCACGGCCGTGTCCAGCGGATCGGCACCATATCTGTTTGCCCCCGCAGTGCCGCGACGCGCCATCAACACCAAATTCGCGATGGTCCCCAACCAGCCGACATAGGGAATCATTTTGATCACAAGGAACACCACCAAAAACCAGCCGCTCATGTTCTGATCGTGGAACCGCCGCACCGTCACCGCCAGCCCGGGAATGAGGCTGCCCAACATAATGCCCCCCAACAGGACCGAGGGCACGAACAGCCCGAAGCCGGGCTTGAAATCGCGGATGTTTGCCAAAGGCGTGCCATCCATCATCTGCGACAACGGAACCTGCGCCGCGATCGCCCCGCCCAGTACGGCGTAAATGATCAATAACAGCAGCACATACATCCAATATTCCTTGCGACATGACCGTCCGTTGAAATCAAAATACCGCCGGTACGGCATGAACATCCACTCCATATCTCCCTCCCGTCGGTCGCCGCGTCAGAACTATGCATTCAACATCACGGTTCCGCCCTTTTTTGCCAAATGAAAGGACGCGATGGCCCAGCCCCAGCAATCCCCGCGCGGATCGGGGCGATAATAATCGCCGCCCACGGTGCCCCGCTTGATAACGCTCAACAGCTTGCGCAAAAGACCCAGATTTATGGGAATATTCTGCAAAATCATCGGGCCCGGCGCGGGATCGGCCTGCGACCGACTTCCTCGTCCGGCGCTTTGGCAACATCCCACATCCGACGAATTTTCGCCCAAACCAGCCCGCCACGGCAAAACGATCCACTCGGTCGAACCGCCACGCTTGCTGAAAAGCGCAGGTTCGGCTAGGGGCCGCGTCATGCTGCGGCGCAACAGCGTCGATCGGCCTTTTTGTATGGCTGTCCTAAACCGCAACCCGTTACCGAAAGTTTACCATGTCCGCCCCCCTGCCACTGCGCAACATCGCCATTATTGCCCACGTCGACCACGGCAAAACCACACTGGTTGACCAGCTGTTCCGCCAGTCCGGGACCTTCCGCGACAACCAGCGCGTTGAAGAGCGGGCCATGGATTCCAACGACCTCGAAAAAGAGCGCGGGATCACCATCCTGGCCAAGCCGACGTCGGTCGAGTGGACCCCACCCGGCGCGACCGAAGCCGTCCGCATCAACATCGTCGACACCCCCGGCCACGCCGACTTTGGTGGCGAAGTGGAACGCATCCTGTCGATGGTCGACGGCGTGGTCCTGTTGGTCGACGCGTCGGAAGGCGCGATGCCGCAGACCAAGTTCGTGACCGGCAAGGCGCTGGCGCTGGGCCTCAAGCCCATCGTCGTCGTCAACAAGGTCGACCGCCCGGATGAGCGCATCCAAGAAGTGCTGGACGAAGTGTTCGACCTGTTTGTCAGCCTCGAAGCTTCGGACGAACAGCTTGATTTCCCAGTGCTTTATGCTTCTGGCCGCAATGGCTATTGCAGCACCGACCCCGATCGCCGCGAAGGCACGCTGATCCCGATGTTCCAAAAGATCGTCGATCACGTACCACCGCCAGCGCTCGATGTTGATGCGCCGTTCACCTTCCTGGTGACGCTGCTCGACCGCGACAACTTCCTGGGCCGCGTGCTGACCGGCCGCGTCACCTCGGGTTCGGTGAAGGTCAATCAAGCCATTCACGCACTCGATATGGACGGCAAGGTTATCGAAACCGGCCGCGCGTCGAAGATCATGTCGTTCCGTGGCCTCGACCGCGTGCCGGTCGATGAAGCCCGCGCCGGCGACATCATTTCGCTGGCCGGTCTGGCCGTGGCAACTGTTGCCAACACCATCTGCGACATCTCGGTCACCGTGCCGATTCAGGCGCAGCCGATCGATCCGCCAACCCTGTCGATGCGCTTTGCGGTGAACGATTCGCCGATGGCCGGCCGCGAAGGCACCAAGGTCACCAGCCGCATGATCCGCGACCGTCTGGAGCGCGAATCGGAGTCGAACGTCGCGATCAAGATCACCGAATCGGCCGACAAGGACAGCTTTGAAGTCGCCGGTCGTGGTGAACTTCAGTTGGGCGTGTTGATCGAAACGATGCGTCGCGAAGGCTTCGAACTCGGCATCAGCCGTCCCCGCGTGCTGTTCGGCACCGACGAGAACGGCCAGCGTACCGAGCCTTATGAAACCGTGCTGATCGACGTCGACGATGAACATTCGGGCACCGTCGTCGAAAAGATGGCGACTCGTAAGGGTGAAATGATCGATATGCGCCCATCGGGCGGTGGTAAGACCCGCATCACCTTTAGCGCGCCGTCGCGCGGGTTGATCGGCTACCACGGCGAATTCCTGTCCGACACGCGCGGCACCGGTATCATGAACCGCTTGTTCGACAAGTATGGCCCCCACAAGGGCAAGATCGAAGGCCGCAAAAACGGCGTGCTGATCTCGAACGGCGCTGGTGAAGCCAACGCCTACGCGCTCGGCCCGCTCGAAGAGCGCGGCATCCTGTTCGTGGGCGTCGGTGAAGCCTTGTATGAAGGCATGATCATCGGCGAAAACGCCAAGCCCGACGACCTCGAAGTCAACCCGATGAAGTCGAAGCAGCTGACCAACTTCCGCTCGACCGGCAAGGACGACGCCATCCGCCTGACCCCGCCAAAGGTCATGACGTTGGAACAGGCCATTGCCTATATCGACGAAGACGAGATGGTCGAAGTGACGCCGAAGAATATCCGGATCCGCAAAGCGATCCTCGATCCGAACGAGCGCAAGAAGGCTGGCCGCAAAAAGGAATCGTAAGGTTTCAGGCGCCAGCTACGGGCACAACAAAAGGCCGGAGGGAAACCTCCGGCCTTTTCGTTTTGGGGTGGGTAAGTGCGCCAGGGGCAGCGGAAAAATGCGAGTCTCTCGCCGCCACCCCGCCCTTCCCTCAAAAAGTCGACAAGCTGAACCCTGGCTGCAAGCTTCATCCCAGCTTCGTTCAGCCAGCGACGGCTAGACCCTGAATCACAGACACGGTGGTTCACCGGAGCGAGGCGCTCCACGGGGCCCGCCAAGGAGAGGCGACATGACCCAGTTTTTCAAAAAGACGGTGATGGCAACAACGCTGGCGGCCGCGACATTTGCATCGCTGGTCGCCACACCGGCAATGGCGGACCCGTATCACGGCGGATCTCATCGCGGGGGCGGCGGCGTGGGTGCGGCGGTGGTCGGCGGCATTTTGGGCTTGGCGATTGGCGCTGCGATTGCGTCGGACCACCATGACCGCGGCTATGCGCCACCGGTGGCCTACGCGCCGCGTTATGCGTCACAGGTCACCTACCAACCGATGTATCAACCCTATCCCTACCAACCTTACGCCTATCAGACCGGCTATGCTGCCCCGGCCTATGGGATTGATCCCGGCTGGGTATGGCGCGACGGCTGGTTTTGGGACCGCGGCGGGCACCGGTATTATCGCGATGGGCGCCCCGGTGATCATGGCGAGTACGCGCGGCGCGGTTATGGCGGCAATTATGCCGGTTACCACGACGGCGGGCGCGAAAATTACCGCGATGGTGGGCGTGGCGGCGGGCATGACCGTCACGACTAGGCATCCGGCCTGACACCCTTTCTCCCGAGCCCTGCTTTTTCCCTCTCCCGGCAGACGTTCGGTACTGAGCGCATGGTCCCCTCGCTCATCGGCGGTGACCATGCGCTTCTTTTTCACCTTTGGCGCAAATCCCGCACCGCTGCCTGCAACGGCCCGGCCAAAGTATCGCCCAACACCGCCTGTCCTTGCTCGCTCAAATGCAGCGCATCGCAAAAAAGCGACCCGCCGCCGCGCCCATTCGCACCGTCGAGCGCCTCATAGGCATCAACATAATCGAAACCGAAATCCCGCGTTCTGTCGCGCAAGACAAGGTTCAAACGGCGCCGGCAGACATTCAATTCCGGCGCATTGGCAAGCAGCGACGAGAGCACGATTACACGCGCTGGATGGCGTGCGGCGATCTTGGCAAAGGTCTGGTTCATCCGCGCCGAGAACACTTCGGGCTGGAAAAATTCATGGCCTGAAAATTCGCGGGCCAGAAACACCGCCACCTTCACCAAATCGAGCGCCCAGCCGACCAACGGCATCGCGCGCAGGCGGCTCTGCATATGGTCGGCATCGACATTTTGCGACGATGCCGCCGGTTCCGCCAGCGTTTGCCCACGCCAGGAATTGGTCATGGATTCGTGATTGCCCATCTGGACCACGACAATCTGACCTTCGATCTGATTGGCCGGATCGTCGAAATACGCATCCACCTTGCGAAATGACGCTGGTGCCAGCCGCAACACCTGCACCGGTTGTTCCACCAAACGGTTTGCGGCCAGCGTGATGAAGGCCTTGTCCGCACCATAAGGATACCCGTGGATATGGCACCCACCTACCGCGTGAATCGTGATATCTTCCTTACTTAACGACATGTCAGCGGGCGTTCTCTCGTAATTTTTGGCGACCTTGCCCGGAAATCAACGGCACAAGCGATACTTTGGGATTTTCCTTACCATCGCCTGTCTTCCCCCTCGAACGCAACTATAAAGATCGTATGTGTGAGTGTACTGACCTCGCACAAAATTCTGCGCCCGACCATGCCCATAAACGCTATCCTTCGCCCGTCACCTGTCCCTGCCAGAGACAGCATATGGCACAGTCAACAACGCGCCTTGCGCCGCACGCCCCCTCGCCAAAGTGCCTGGGTCGCGCTATGGCCCCGCCCATGACTTCACACGATGCTTTACCGACCCTGGCCAACCGCACCCAAGATCTGCGCGTTGCGCTATTCAGCGGCAATTACAATTATGTCCGCGATGGTGCGAACCAGGCCCTCAATCGACTGGTGGGCTATTTGCTTTCGCAGGGCGCGCAGGTGCGTGTCTATTCGCCCGTCGTCGAACATCCGGCTTTTCCGGCCACCGGTGATCTGGTCAACGTACCCAGCTTTTCGGTACCCGGCCGTGGCGAATATCGTATCCCCAGCGCCCTGCCCGGTCGAGTCCGGCGCGATTTAGCCGATTTTGCGCCCAATATCGTGCATGTGTCGTCGCCCGATGTAACGGCGCATCGCGCGGTGACCTGGGCGCGGGCGCGCGGCATTCCAGTGATGGGGTCGGTGCATACGCGGTTCGACACCTATCCGCGCTATTACAATATGGCGTGGATCGAACCGGTGCTGACCGCGATCCTGCGCCGGTTCTACCGCCGTTGTGACGGGCTGGTCGCGCCGTCGGAATCGATGGCCCAAGTGCTGCGCGATCAGCGGATGAATTACGACATCTCGCTGTGGTCGCGCGGCGTCGACCGGACCATCTTCGACGCCGGCCGCCGCGACATGGCCTGGCGACGGAGCCTCGGCATCGCGGATGACGAAGTGGTTGTCGGGCTGTTCAGCCGGCTGGTGATGGAAAAGGGCCTCGACGTGTTTTCCGACACGATCGACGAATTGGTCAGCCGGGGCGTCAAGCACCGTGTGCTGATCGTCGGCGAAGGCCCGGCCCGCGAATGGTTCGAGGCCCGCCTGCCGGGCGCCGTCTTTGCCGGGTTTCAGTCGGGCACAAACCTCGGCCGCGCTGTCGCCAGCATGGACGTGCTGTTCTTCCCCTCGGTTACCGAAACCTTCGGCAATGTCACGCTCGAGGCGATGGCCTGCGCGCTGCCTGCCGTCTGCGCCGAGGCAACCGGTAGCGAGAGCCTCGTGACCGATGGCGTATCGGGTCGCCTGATCCCGCCGGGTCGCATCCACGCCTTCGCCGAAGCCGTACGCAGCTATGTCGAGGACCCTGTGCTGCGCGCCGCCCACGGTGCCGCAGGGGAAGCGCGCAGCCGCGATTTCAGCTGGGACCGGATCAATCAGGCGGTGGCCGATACGTATTTGCGACTGATCCGGCAGAAGGCGCGGGCGGGGAAGTAAAAGGGGTAGGCTTGAGGGGCAATGCCCCCGGCCCCTAACCCTTGGGACCCTTAACCCTTACGCTCCCCCCCACAACCCGCTATACCGCCCCCAATGGTCGACCTGTTTGCCAAAGACGCCCCCCCGCCCCACGCCACCAGCGTGCCGATCGGCGCGATTCCGCTGGCGGAGCGGTTACGCCCGAACACGCTGGACGAAGTGATCGGGCAGGCGCACCTGACCGGCCCAGAGGGCGCGATTGGCCGGATGGTGGCGGCGGGGCGCCTGTCCTCGATGATCCTTTGGGGCCCGCCTGGCACGGGTAAGACCAGCGTCGCCCGCCTGCTCGCCGCCAGTGTGGGGATGCGTTATGCCAGCATCAGCGCGGTATTTTCCGGCGTCGCCGACCTGAAGAAGGCCTTTGCCGAGGCCGAGGGCGCACTGTCGCTGCACGCCAAACGCACGCTGTTATTTGTCGATGAGATCCACCGGTTCAACCGGGCGCAACAGGATGGCTTTCTGCCCTTCGTCGAAAAGGGCACGGTGACCCTGGTCGGGGCGACGACGGAAAACCCCTCCTTTGCGCTCAACGCCGCACTGCTGTCGCGGGCGCAAGTGTTGATCCTCCACCGCCTCGATGCCGCCGCCCTCGCGACGCTGCTGACCCGTGCGGAGGAGGCCGAGGGCATTCCCCTGCCGCTGACCGCCGACGCGCGCGCGGCGTTGATCGCATCGGCCGATGGCGACGGGCGGTTCCTGCTCAATCAGGTCGAGACGCTGTATGGCGCGCAGATCTTCCAGCCGCTCGACCCCGCCGCGCTCGGCCAATTCCTGCAACGCCGCGTCGCCGTCTATGACAAGGACCGCGACGGGCATTACAACCTCATCTCCGCGCTGCACAAATCCCTGCGCGGTTCGGACCCACAGGCGGCGCTTTACTACCTCGCCCGGATGCTGACCGCGGGCGAGGAACCGCTGTATGTCCTGCGCCGCCTCGTCCGCTTTGCGTCGGAAGACATTGGCCTTGCCGACCCGCAGGCGCTGATCCAATGCCTAGCCGCCAAACAGGCCTATGAATTCCTCGGTAGCCCCGAAGGCGAACTGGCCATCGTGCAGGCCTGCCTGTACCTCGCCACCGCGCCCAAATCGAACGCCGCCTATGCCGCGATGAAGGAAAGCTTCGCCTCGGCCCGCACCACCGGATCGCTCAGCCCGCCGGCGCAAATCCTCAACGCACCGACCAAGCTGATGAAGGACATCGGCTACGGCGCGGGCTACGCCTATGATCACAACGACCCCGACGGCTTTTCCGGCGCCGACTACTGGCCGGCGGAAATGGGGGCCCAAGTGTTTTACCGCCCGGTCGAGCGGGGGTTTGAGCGGGAGATCGTCAAGCGGTTGGAGTGGTGGGAGCGCAAGCGGCGGGAAAAGTAGCGGGTAAGATGCGAGGGATATGCCCATCGCCCCCAACGCCTTATACGACGCCAAATGCCCCCCTTCACCCACTATGCCGCCGTCGATTGGTCAGGCGCCGCCGGAGAGCGTCACCGCGGCATTGCTGTCGCAATGATCGGGCCGGGCGATGCGGCGCCGCATCTGATCCGCCCCGGTCATGTTTGGTCGCGGGCGGAGGTGCTGGATTGGCTGGTGCAGGAGACGCCGCGCGACACGCTGATCGGGTTTGATCTGGGGATGTCCTTGCCATTTACCGACAGGGGCGCGTTTTTTCCCGGCTGGGCCGCCTCGCCACCCGATGCGCGAACGCTATGGGCGATGGTCGAGGCGATCTGCGCGCGGGAGCCGCATCTCGGCGTCGGTGCTTTCGTCGACCATCCGGACGCCAGCCGCCATTTCCGCCGCCATGGTGGCCGACAGGGCGACCTGTTCGGCGCGGCAGGCCGTGGCCGCCTGCGCGTTACCGAACATGCGCAGGCAGCGGCGGGCTGTTCCCCCACCAGTAATTTCAATCTCGTCGGTGCGGCGCAGGTCGGCAAGGGGTCGCTGGCGGGGATGCGGTTGCTGCACCGCTTGCCGTCGGATGTTGCGGTCTGGCCGATTGATCCGCTGCCGGCGTCGGGCCGGGTCGTGGTCGAGATCTATACCACCATCGCGGCTATCGCCGCTGGTCGACGGGCCGGTGCGTCAAAAATCCGCAGCCATGACGACCTCTCCATCGCGCTCGCCGCCTTGGGCTTTGCCACCCCGCCGGGGGCCGGTACGATCACCGATCATGCCGCCGATGCGCTGATTACCGCCGCTTGGCTTCGCTCCCATGCGCCGCGCACGCACCTGTGGACACCTGCCAGTATGACCGACAAAATTGCCAAAACCGAGGGCTGGACGTTCGGCGCGCCATAGGGCAAAGGAGCGCGCACTGACTCGGGCCGGCTTAGCACAGTGGTAGTGCAGCGGTTTTGTAAACCGAAGGTCGGGGGTTCAAATCCCTCAGCCGGCACCAGTCCGTCATTCGCCGCAAAGGGCGTCCCCTAGGCGCGGGATCTTCCGCTGGTGATCGTACTGAGCCAACGGCGAAGCGGTTCATCATACGCCTTCAGGCTGATATAGGCAATGATTGCCGACACGATCAGCACGCCCGCCCCCACGATAGCCCCCTGCACCGGCGCAACATGCCGTTCGACGACCCAGGCGGTGTAGAGATACATCAACGGATAATGCGTGATATACAGCGGATAGGACATCTCGCCGAAAAAGCGCGCGATGCGAAGCGTCGGGCCATCGACCTGCCTATCCCCCGCGCCAATCGCCACAATCAGCGGAAACACCAGGATAACGCAGAGCGATTCATACAAACCGTTGAGCCAAAGATGCGTCGTTCCGCCAAAACGCGGCAGGCCGAGCGCGACCAACAACAACAGGCTGCAAACACCAAACGCCCCGCCGATGCGGACGCGCCACCCCAGGCGCATTAGTAGTACGCCCGCAAAGAACGGATACATCACCCGCGTCATCCCTAGCCGGATGCCCTCGGCATCGAGCGACCAGCCGCCGATAAGGTCGCCCCGGCTGCCGAATACGATCAGTTGCACCATCGCCGCGCCAGCCAGCGCCACGACAATCGCCAAGGCGCGGTTGGACAGCTTGCGCACCCCCACCGCATACAGGATATTGGCAATATATTCGTACATCAACGACCACGCCGGGCCGTTCAACGGATAGGTTTCATCCCAGCCACGAATGTCCAAAGCCTTGGGTAGCGGGATCATCACCAGCCCCAACAGCGCAATCCCAAGCACTTGTACCGGTGTCGTCGCCGCGATTTTTGGAAAGGTTGGCCCCGCGCCAAAATAGAACAGCAGGACACCGATCATCGTGCCCATGATGATCATCGGTTGCAACCGGATCAGGCGGCGCTTGTAGAAATCCAGCTGGGTCAACCGGCCCCACCGGTCATCATAGGCATAGGCCACGACAAAGCCCGACAGCACAAAAAAGAAGTCCACGGCAAGATAGCCATGATTGATGATCTGCCGTTGAGCGGAGCCGCCGGCATAGGCCTCGAACAGATGAAAGACGACGACAAGGAGCGATGCCACGCCGCGCAAGCCATCCAGAATGACATAATGGTCCTTGCCGATCATGGGTCGGTCGGCGTTCGCGGTGACAGTGGAAATGGTCATTCTCCCTCGGGGGCGTTCTGCGGCGCCTAGTTATCTTGACGAAAGTGCTGCGAAACTTCGCCCTGACAGATAACTCAGGGGATTACGCGCTCAGGTCAACCCAACTTTTCAAGGATCAAATGCACAGGATGGCCGGCGACAGGTTCACCGGCCCACACAACGCCACGCGCCAAAGGCGCGCACGGTGCCACCGCCGTAGCTGCCCTGCTGGCGCCCAAACCGTCCAGTTGGCCCGGGGGCATCGCCTCAGCTTTGGGTCGCGGCCCAGATTGGCCCCCGGCAAATTGCCCGATATACGTGCGACGAAGTGCGCCCGAACGCGCCGCGTCCGCATGATGGGCGGTTGGGCGTTACACCCCGTCAAGCCCCTTGCTGACCAGGACATTCACCGAAACACGGCGGTTCTGGGCCTTCCCTTCGGTGGTGTCATTACTTGCCAACGGGTCTGCCTTGGCCATGCCCGTGGGGGTGAGCATCCGATAGGGCTTCCAATGGCACGCCTGCTGTAGATAGTTGATAACCCGGCTCGCCCGCTTTTCGCTGAGCGTCTGGTTGACTTCATCGCTGCCGGTTGAATCGGTGCAGCCGACGACCAGTATCAACGCATTGTCCATCCCCTCGGCCTGGCTTGCCGTCGTGCAGAGTGCGGCTCTGTCCTCGGGCGAGAGCACCGCCTTACCGGTATCGAAGTGTACGTTGGTTGTGCTTTTGATATTATATTTAT
>CAIOKP010000050.1 GCA_903858875.1 uncultured Sphingomonadales bacterium | reverse complement strand
GCACCCATCATGGCAATTGGTCAATTCATTGCGTGTGGGGCCTTCCTAGCGAGCCTGTGAAGCCACAAGAAAAGATCAATGTGGGCCGTTAATAACCACGCATAGAACGCCGGTGAATAACTGAGTTTTGGTTGCGATGTTAAGAGTGTTTACATCTATTAGTAGGACTTGCGATGAAAGAAAATCTGGCATAAAAACACTGAGAGCCGCGCGAGAGGTGCGCTCCCGGCGGCTCTAATCTGCATTAGCCTTGGCAGGGATGCAGAAGCAGTGACCAATCTCTAAATACGGTTTTGGTCACCGCAAGTCAACCCTCCCAACACCCTGCCAGCCCGGACGTTAATCGTCCGACCGAGCGGCTTAGCCCTGTGAGCGCAAAGTAAAAGCGAGCTATCCGCTTGTGATTATTGGCAAAAAGTGCGGGCAAGTGTGACCCATAACACCCGCCGCCGTGAGAAACCGTAAGGTTCTACCGATGAGGCTTATTTTTGTCAGCGGCATTGACCAGCCGACCCAAAAATAAGTTTAGCTTAAGCAGGCAGGCCAAGAAGGGACAATTCTTGGATAAGGCAACCTAGTATGCGGCCATGATGGCTCCCTTTGGTCCAGGGCGTGAGAGTACCTCACGGCAGAAAGGGTTAATCTATGGAGATTGAAAATTATGCGCTCTGATCCTTACCAAGTTCGCGCCCGCGAACTAGCCGTGGCGGCTGGCCTTGATCCAGATAGCTGCATTGGGGAGGGCCGTGGAACGCCTGCTTGGTGTACTTTCCGCGATGCTGCCCGCAAGGAACACACAGCCAAAGAGGCGGCAGATTTAGCTGCGGCTTTGCCAAGCCTTGCACCACAAGCGCCGCAGTATCAAAACAGCCCGCTTAAAGTATTTGGGCAGCACGACGAAAATACTTTGGCGCAAATGCGGAACTGCATGTCAGTCGGCAATGCAGTTGCTGGCGTGATCTGTGCTGATGGCCATCTAGGCTATGCGCAGCCGGTCGGAGGCGTCATTGCTTACGAGAAGCAAATCAGCATTTCCGGCGTCGGCTTCGACATTGGCTGTGGCAATATGGCCGTGCGCCTCGATACGCCGTTCGCCACGATAGCCGACAAGATTGGCCCGATCATTAAGGACGTACAGCGGATTATTTCCTTCGGCGTCGGGCGTACCAATGACGAGCGCGTGGAGCATGAATTGCTAGATGATGCAGAGGCGTGGAAGGAATCAGACCGTGAGGATTACCGCCAGAAGGCCGCCGCGCAGCTTGGGACGGTCGGCAGTGGGAACCACTATGTTGACCTGATGCGCGACGAGGCCGGGTTCACCTGGATCGGTGTTCACTTTGGAAGCCGTGGCCTCGGTCACACCAGCGCGACCAAGTATCTCAAGGCCGCTGGCGGCAAAGACGGCATGAACGTGCCGCCCGCTGTGATTGATGAGGACAGCGAAATCGGGCGGCGCTACATTGCCGCGATGGAATTGGCCGGACGCTATTCATATGCAGGCCGTGAGTGGGTGGTTGAGCGTGTCCGCAAGATCATCGGCGGCAACGTCACCGACATGGTTCACAACCACCACAATTATGCGTGGCGCGAAAATCACAACGGGAAAGACTTATGGGTGGTCCGCAAGGGTGCTACGCCAGCCTTCCCAGGTCAGCGCGGCTTCGTCGGCGGCTCGATGGGCGATGACGCGGTGATCGTCGAAGGAGTGGACAGCAAGGAGGCCAAGGACTCGCTCTACTCCACCATCCACGGCGCAGGCCGTCTATTCGGTCGCAAGGAAGCCAAGCGCCGGTTTACCCGCGAGGAAATGGACAAGTGGCTGACCGAGCGCGGCGTGACGTTAGTTGGCGCTGATCTGGACGAAAGCCCGATGGCTTATCGCCGGTTGCCGGAAGTTCTGGCGCACCATTCCAACTCGATCAAGGTGCTGCACACCCTTCGCCCGTTTGCCGTTGCGATGGCTGG
>CAIOKP010000049.1 GCA_903858875.1 uncultured Sphingomonadales bacterium | reverse complement strand
TATCCCGATGCGCTGAAAGGATTTGCGTTCAGGTTCGATCAACGCCAGAACGCCGGATGGGCGATCGATCCCGCCGGCGGCAACGCAAAGCGTGCGCTGCCGCCGCCGGAGCGGCGCTCGGAAAGCGAAACCTGCGCGCGCTGCCACGCGCTTCGCAGCCAGATCGGCGACGACTACATCCAGGGCGGCGAATTGCTCGACACCCACGTGCCGTCGCTATTGTCGAACGGCTTGTACTGGAGCGATGGACAAATGCGCGCCGAGGTCTATAACTACGCTTCGTTCATGCAAAGCAAGATGTATCGAAAAGGCGTGACTTGCAGCGATTGCCACGATCCACATAGCCAAAAGCTCAGATTTCCCGGCAACCAAACCTGTTTGCAATGCCACGCGGCTGCCAAGTATGAGGCGAAGACCCATCATTTTCACCAGACGGGTTCGTCCGGCGCGCAGTGCGCCGCCTGCCACATGCCGACCTCCACCTATATGTCGATAGATCCGCGCCACGATCACGCCATCCGTGTGCCGCGTCCCGATCTTTCATTACAGCGAGGAACGCCCAACGCGTGCAACAAGTGCCACGCGGACAAGCCAACCGAATGGGCCGCCGCGTGGGCCAAGCGCTGGTTCCCCGACTTGAACAAGCGCGCAACGCCGCTGGCCGACGCGCTGTTTGCCGCCGATTCCAACGATCCGCGCGCGCCGGAAAAACTGTTGGGAGTGATATCCGATCCGCTGCAGCCGGCGATTGCACGCGCCAGCGCCATCGACCGCTTGTCGCCGATTGCAAGTTCTGCGCAACAGGATGCGCTCGCCAACGCCAATTTGTCCGATCATGAACCGCTGGTGCGCCTCGCCACGATCAATGCGTTGGCGGACGCGCCTGTGGCGCAGCGGGTGCACTGGCTCAGGCCCATGTTGAGCGACCCGGTCAAAGCGGTGCGCGTGGCAGCGGCGCGCTGGTTGGCGGCTGTCCCCATCGACGCGCTAGCGGTCAGCGACCGCAGCAGGCTTGACGCTGCGCTGAAAGAATATATCGCCATTCAGCGATTCAATGCCGATCGCCCGGAGTCGTACAATAATTTGGGCACGCTCTATGCCGATCAAGGCGACTGGCTCGGCGCGGAGGCGACAATAAAAGAGGCAATGGCGATCGATCCCGGCTCGACGGTTTCGGCGCTCAACCTGGCCGATATTGACCAGCACCTGGGTCGGGAAGCTGACGCGCAAGCGTTGATCCTGGATGTAATCAAACGCCATCCACGAGACGCTCTGGCTTACCATGCGCTTGGCCTGTCGTATCTCCGGCAAAAGCGCATGCATGACGCGCTTCCGGCTCTGCGCAAGGCAAGCGAATTCGATCCGGGCAACGCCCGCTTTTCCTCTGTGTATGCACTTGCGCTCTATCGTGACGGACAAGGTGTGCAGGCGATCAGGCAACTGGAAGTCGAGCAAGAACGGCACCCCAACGATCGCGATGCATTGCTGACATTGGTGGCGCTTTGCAAGGAAATGCGCGATGCGGGCTGCACCAAAAAATATGAAGCACGCGCTGCCAACTCAGAGTGAACCGAAAGCTCGGAACGACCGCGAATAGTGGCGTAGGGCTCGACCATGGACATCGCCCAGTCG
>CAIOKP010000048.1 GCA_903858875.1 uncultured Sphingomonadales bacterium | reverse complement strand
GTCAGCGCTGATTTGTCATCGATCGCGCCGGTGCAAGGCGTGGTCGTCACGGTGGTCGAACAATTGGGCGGCCTCAACATTCTGGTCAACAATGCCGGGATCATCCGCCGCGCCGATTCGGTCGATTTTACCGAGGAAGACTGGGACGCGGTGGTCGACACCAATCTCAAGGTCTTGTTTTTTCTGTGCCAGGCCGCCGGGCGCCACATGATCGCGACCCATGCGGCCACGGGCGGGCGCGGCAAGATCATCAACGTCGCCTCGATGCTGTCGTTTCAGGGCGGTATCCGGGTGCCGTCCTATACCGCCTCCAAGAGCGGCGTGGCGGGTCTGACCAAGCTGCTGGCGTGTGAATGGGCGGCCAAGGGGGTCAATGTGAACGCCATCGCGCCGGGCTATATCGCCACCAACAACACCGCGGCGTTGCAGGCGGATGAAAGCCGCAACCGCCAGATCATCGAGCGCATCCCCGAGGGGCGCTGGGGCAGCCCGGCCGACATTGGCGGTGCCGCGGTGTTCCTGGCGAGCCGCGCGGCGGACTATGTGCAGGGGCATATACTTGCCGTCGATGGCGGCTGGCTCGCACGATGAGCCGATCCGGGCCTGTCGTCTGTTTTGGCGAGGTGTTGTTGCGCTTTGCCACATCGGCGGGGCGCATGATTGCCGATGCGGCCTCGCTCGATCTGGTGATCGGCGGGGCCGAGGCGAATGTCGCGGTGGCGCTGACCGGGATGGGGCATCCTGCGCGGTTTGTCGGCATGGTGCCCGACAACCCGCTGGGTGCCAAGGCGCGGGGGGCATTGGCCGGTGCAGGGGTGGATGTCCGCCACTTTGCGTCTGGTCCGGGGCGCATGGGGCTCTATTTCCTCGAAACAGGCGCGTCGTTGCGGCCGTCCTCGATTACCTATGACCGGGCTGGATCGGCCTTTGCCATGGCGCAGGCGGCGGATTTTGATTTCGCCGAGGCGCTGGATGGTGCCCGGTTGTTTCATGTGTCGGGCATTACGGCGGCGCTGGGCCCGGGCGGCGTGGATCTCGCCCGGGCAGGCATGGCGGCGGCGCGGGCGGCAGGTGTGCCGGTATCGTTCGACTGCAATTTCCGTGAACGGTTATGGTCGGCTTGGGACAGCGATCCGCGCGGGATACTGACTGACCTGATCGCCGGCGCGGACATCGTTTTCGGCAACCACCGCGATATGACGCTGTTGCTGGGGCGGCCGTTTTCGGGCGATGGCCCCGAACGACGGCGTGAAGCCGTGGAGGCTGGTTTCGCGGCCTTTCCAAATATGCAGGTGATGGCGTCGACCGCACGCCACCCGCTGACACAGACGCATCATCGCCTCGCGGCCCGGGTCGACCGGCGCGATGACCATCACCAGACCGCCGAGGTTGAGATAACTGACATCATCGACCGGGTCGGGTCGGGCGATGCGTTCGCGGCAGGGGTGCTAACCGGCTGGCTCGAAGGTTGCGATGCGCGAAAAATGGCGGAACTGGGACTGGCGATGAATGCGCTGAAACACTCGATCCACGGTGATTGGCTGCGCCTGCCGCGCGCCGAGATTGATGCGTTTACTGGCGTGGGCGGCGATGTTCGGCGGTAATCCCACCCGCCGGGCGGTGCTGAGCGGTATCGGGGTAGGGGGAGCCGCGCTGGCTGGGCCGGCTCTGGGCAAGCCGTTGGGCGATCCGCGCGTGGGGCGCTATGTCGGCGCGCGTGATGGCGCGGTACAGGCGTTCAAGGGCATCCGCTATGCGCGGGCCGAGCGGTTTGCACGACCGGTGATCGAGCCTTTCATGGGTGCGCCGATCCGCGCCGATCATTTCGCGCCGGTTGCTCCGCAGCGCGGCATGGCGGGTGAGGCGCAGGCCGAGGATTGCCTGTTCCTCAATATCTGGACGCCCGACCCGCACCTCAAGGCGGCGCGGGCGGTCATGGTCTATTTCCACGGCGGCGCCTATACCAGCGGCTCGGTCACCGATCCGTTGACGCGGGGCGGACCTCTGGCGGAACAGGGCGATGTTGTGGTGGTGACGGTCAACCACCGGCTCAACGCACTGGGCTATTTGTGGTTGCAGCCGTTTGGCCCCCGCTTTGCCGACAGCGGCAATCTGGGGCAGCTTGACCTTATTTGTGCGCTGATATGGATCCGCCAAAATATTGCCGCGTTCGGTGGGGATCCGGCGCGGGTGATGGTGTTTGGGCAATCGGGCGGCGGGGCAAAAATTGCCACGCTGATGGCGATGCCGGCGGCCAAGGGCCTGTTCCATGCCGCCGCCACGATGAGCGGCCAGCAAGTGGTTGGCAGCGGGCCAGCCCATGCGCTGGCCCGGACGCGGGCCTTTATGGCTGCCCTGAAATTGGCGCCGGGCGATGTTGAGGGGCTGCGTACCGTGCCAATCGAGCGCTTTGTCGAAGGGTTGGGGGCGAGTGATCCGGTGATGGGGGGCGCGCTCTATTTCGGTCCGGTACTCGATATGACCAACCTGCCGCGCCATCCGTTCTGGCCCGATGCAGCGCCGCAATCGCTGGGCGTTCCGATGATCCTTGGCAATGTGGCGGAGGAAACGCGGGCGTTTCTCGATCCGCGCGGGGTGCGGTTGCGCGGGCTCGATTGGAACAATATCGCCGAACGGGTGATGGCCGAGGTCAAGGTCGATCTGGAGCCGGGCCATGTGATCGCCCAATACCGTGCCCATCATCCCGACTGGACGCCGGAGCAGGTTTATTACGCCGCGACCACCGCGGGGCGGAGTTGGCCGGGGCAGGTGATCGAGGCCGATGCGCGCGCGCGCGCCGGGGCCGATGCGACATGGGTATATTGTCTGGAGCGGCGCTCCCCCATCGACCCGTTGCGCGGCGCGGCGCATACCGATGACATTCCCTATGTGTTCGGTACGTTGGGTGCAGCGGGCAGCTATTCCGGCACCGACGCCGGGGCGCGGGCGACGCGCGATGCGTTGCAGGGGGCGTTTGTTCGTCTGGCCAAGACCGGGCAGCCCGGCTGGGCGCCCTATCGCTTGCCGGAACGGGCGACATGGCTGGTGAGCGAGACGCCGCGTGTCGAGAGCGATCCGCGTGGTTGGGAACGCGAATTGTGGGCAACGGGGCCGTACGTTCAGCCGGGAAGTTGAAGGTTTAAAGTCGCGAGCGCGTGGTGGTTTCAAGGACATTGCCGCCCCCGAAACCACCGACCGTTTTGATTACTGCGCGCCGGCCCGCATCGCCTGATCGCGCGGGCTGAGCTTTTCTTGTGCGCCGCCCTTTTGGCCCGGATAGCGGCCATTTTTTGGCGTCATCGTGGTGAGATCCCATGCTGCCTCGGTAAAGGCCGCGTGGGTTTCGTTGGCCTTGGGATAGCCGCCGACGTCCTTTTCATCGTTGATGACTTCACCGCGCCCTTCGGCGACGTAATACAGCACGCGGATGTCCTGTGGATCGCGGTCCCAGGGACGGGCGCCGACGCTGCTCAGAACGCTGGTTTCGACATCCTGCGTCGGCACGATCGTATAGCCATCGATCTTGGCCAGCGGCTTGTCGGCGGTGATCAGCTTGGCCTTGGTTTCGCCATAGCGGCCGAACATCGGCGCGGGATTGCCCCAGCGATCGACGGCGCGGTTATCCTTGCCATAAAACGCCAGATCGCCATCGCCGCCCAGCGTCAGGAAAGGCAGGCCGGCATCGGTCGAGAAGCCACCGCGCATGACATTGCCGACGGCGGTAATTTCGCCGGTCACATAGTCGCGCCCGACCCATTCCAACGCCATCAGATTGTAATGCACCGCCTTGTGACCGGGGTCGAAGATGAAGTTATTGACCATCAGCACCTGGGACCCGCCCTTGACCAGCGGCGAGCGTTCGACGTTGTGGGCAAACAGGTTGCGGTAAAAGCTGATCGCGGTGGTGTTGTCGTGGATCAGCGAGCCCTTGGAATGTTCGCCCTTTGAATGGCTGGCAAAGGCGAGGCCCTCGGCCGCGAGATTTTCGCGGAAGACCACATCATGGCTGGTGTTGGCGCGCCATTCGGCCAGATTGGCGCCCTTGAACCGTGGCCCGGACGCCGACATGTTTTCGTCCAGCGCCCACAGGAAGCTGCAATGTTCAATCACCACGTTATGCGCGGAAATCGTCGAAAATGCATCGGGTTCCCAACCTGTGAAGTGGGCTTGGTTGTCAGCGCCGGTCATCACCCGGATATGGCTGAGGATGACGTCGTGGCCCTTCATGTCGATACCGCCGCGGATCAGCGTGATCGGCGAGGGGGCGGTCTGGCCCGCAATCGTCAAAAAAGGTTCATTGATGGTCAGGACCGAGCGTTCCAGGTCGATGATGCCGCCGACTTCGAACACCACGATGCGGGGGCCTTTGGCGTCGATCGCCGCCTTTAACGACCCGGGGCCGTCTTTGGCCAGCGTCGTTACGCGGATGATTCGCCCGCCCGCGCCGCCCTTTGTCGGGTCGGCGGGATGGGCATAGGTCGTCGGTGAAAACGCAGGCGCCATGCCGTTTTCAGCATGGGCAGGGGCAGATAGCGGCAGGGCGAAAAGTGTGGCGAGCAGCAGCGCTCCGGGCTTTAGGCATTTCACGACATCTCTCCTTGTTGCCTTGTTCTTGGCGGTTCTTGACAGAGGCGAGGCCTCATGCAAAGAGTTATGACACCGGTTACCAAATCGGGCAAGGGCCTGAAATACCCCCGTTGCAAAACGTGGGATTTCAGGCATCTTGAAAAAAATGGGCCGATAACGGCGTGGGAACAGGATGTGAAAGGGGTATGTGGCGATAGGCGTCACGCCTTCCTTTGACACCGGTATCATAACGCGATTGGCCCGCAATCGTTTGGGTTTCGGCCCGCAGGGAGCTATAAGGGGGGAGCAATAATGCCTCGTACTATTTCCAGGATTTCATCCATTCGCCTCGCCTTGGCGGTTGGTACCGCGCTGGTTGCACCGGGCGCCTATGCGCAAACCGCAGCGGCTCCGGCCCCGGCGGTTGATGCCGCGTCCAGCGATGCCATCGTCGTCACCGGTTTTCGCAAATCGCTCGAAGCGGCGCTGAACCTGAAAAAGGCGTCGGTCAGCGCGGTTGACGCGATTGTCGCCGAAGACATCGCCAAGTTCCCCGACCAGAACCTTGCGGAATCGATGCAGCGGATCGCTGGTGTGGCCATCACGCGTGACGGCGGCGAAGGTCGCGAGATCACCGTGCGCGGTCTGGGCAGCCAGAACATTGACTACCGCCTGCGCAACGCCGAGTTCGTAGCCGGCAGTGGTGCCCGTTACCTGGGCACCAGCATCGAATCCCTGTCCACGCTGCAACGCGTGCTGGTGGT
>CAIOKP010000047.1 GCA_903858875.1 uncultured Sphingomonadales bacterium | reverse complement strand
TGGCTCGCCCCGGCGGCACTGGGCCGACCCCACGCTCTGGGTTTCCTGCGCGCTCGGCAGCTACAACTTCGGCTTCATGACCGACGTCACCATTGAGATCGTGGAAACCTACGGCGTGGATGGCGTCTTCAGCAATCGCTGGTCCGGCAGCGGCATGTGTTTCTGCAAGTCCTGCCAAAAGCTTTTCCGCGACTACTCCGGTCACGATCTCCCTCGCACCACCAATCCACTCGACCCGGTTCGCCGTCAATACATCCTCTGGCGCGAAAACCGCCTCTTCGATCTCTGGCGTCTCTGGGATACCGAAATCAAGAAGCGCAACCCGAACGCCGCGTTCCTCGCCAATTCCGGCGGCGGCGCGCTGAGCGATCTCGACATGGTTGATATCGGCAACCTCGCTCCCACGCTTTTCGCCGATCGCCAGGCCCGCCACGGCGTCATGCCCCCCTGGAGCAACGGCAAGAATGCCAAGGATTACGCCGCCACGCTGGGCAATAAGGCCATCGCCGGAAACCGTTGCGCCGCGACCAGCGGCGGCGCGGCAAACACCAGCGCCACCAACAGGCCCCACAGCCCCGCACGCGCCAGCGGCCAAGGCGCCAGCGTTATCCCATCGGCCACCGGTAACACGTCCGAGAGCGCGCGCGCGATCAGCGGCAGGATCGCCACCCCGGCGATGACGCCGGCGCCGCTGCCCACCACGGCGGCGGCGGCGATTTGGAGGAGGTAGATGCGGGCGATATCGCTGCTGGTTGCGCCCATGACTTTCAGCGTGGCGATGGCGCCGCGCCGGGCCTCGAGATAGGACGCCGTGCCGCCGCCGATCCCGATTCCGGCGATCAACAGAGCTGACAATCCGACCAGCACGAGGAAATCCCCCATCCGGGCGATGAATGTCTCGGTGCCGGGCGAAGCCTTGTCGCGCGTGCGGATGTCGAGGCCGGCGGACGGAAAGCGGGCGGCGAGGTCCTTGGCGATGGCCTCGGCGTCGCAAACGGCGGCGCAGGCGACGCGCAGCCGGCTGCGATACATCGCGCCGGGGGCGAGCAGGCCGGCCTGTCCGGGGAAATCGAGCGGCACGATCACCGTCGGGCCGAGCGCAAAGCCTTCGCCCAAGCCGTCGGGTTCGACCGCGATGATGCCGCCAACGCGCAAGGGGCGCCCGGCGATGGTAAAGCTGTCACCGGGGCGCAGCGACAGGCGGGCTGCCGCGCCGCTGCCGATCCATGCCGTGCCGGGGGCGGGCGCGCCGACGTTGCGGCCATCGGCCAGACTCAGCCGCCCGACCAGGGGCCATGCGGCATCGACGGCCTTTAACTGCACCGGCGCGGCGGTGTCGCCGGCCGAGGCCATCGCTTGCAACCGGCGGCCATCGGACAGCGGGCCATAGCGCGCCAGAGCGGCGCTTTCATCAGCGGTCAAGGCGCGTTGCCAAACGGTGATCTGGACATCGCCGCCAAGAATGCTGCGGCCTTTGGCGGCCAGACCCTGATGGATCGCGGTGGTTAGCGACCCGATCGCCGCCAGCGCGCCGACGCCCAGAAACAGGCAGGCGAGCAGCAGCCGCAAGCCTCGGAACCGCCCCGATAACTCACGCCGCGCGATGCGCCAGGCGGCGCCCCATGTGATGTTCATGCGCCGGTGTCCGAGGCGATCTGGCCATCGGCGATGCGGATCACCCGCTCTGCCCGGATAGCGAGATGTTCGTCATGGGTGATGATGATCAGCGTCGCGCCCGTTTCGGCCCGGCGGGCGA
>CAIOKP010000046.1 GCA_903858875.1 uncultured Sphingomonadales bacterium | reverse complement strand
GCCGCATCGCCCATCGCCCCCATGCCGCCGGATTGCGCAAACTCGTAAACACGCGCTTTGATTCTGGCGCGTGGGCTAGTATGTGCGACGCCGTTGTTGGCGCGTATGGCGGGAATCACGCAACATCCCACCGGTAACCGGCAAGACTATTTGGCACGATGTACTGGCTGGTACACATTTTGACAAGCCCGTATATCCCGCAATTGGAGCAAGGCACGTGGCAGTCAACCAGGCGAGCAACTGGACCCCCGAGAGTTGGAAGGCGCGCGAGGCGCGGCATCTTCCCGCCTATCTCGACGCGGCGGATCTCGGTCGGGTGGAAACGGCGTTGGGCCATTATCCACCGCTGGTGTTTGCGGGCGAGGCACGCGCGTTGAAAGCCGATCTGGCGCAGGTCGCCGCGGGCAAGGGATTCCTTTTGCAGGGCGGCGATTGCGCGGAAAGCTTTGCCGAATTCAACGCCAATAACATCCGCGACACATTCCGCGTGTTGCTACAAATGGCGGTCGTGCTGACCTTTGCCGGCAAGCAGCCGGTGGTCAAGGTGGGCCGCATGGCCGGCCAATTCGCCAAGCCGCGCAGCGCCCAGACCGAAACCATCGGTGGCGCCGAATTGCCGAGCTATTTTGGCGACATCATCAACGGCATCGATTTCACGCCCGACAGTCGCCGCAACGATCCAGAGCGGATGTTGAAGGCCTACGCGCAATCGGCAGCGACGTTGAACCTGTTGCGCGCGTTTTCGAATGGCGGTTATGCCAACCTGCGCCAGGTGCATAAATGGACGCTCGACCATATCGCGGGCAGCCCGTGGGGCGCGAAATTCACCGACATGGCCGACCGTATTGGCGAGGCGCTTGATTTCATGGCGGCCTGCGGCGTCGATCCGCAAACCGTGCCGCAGTTGCAGGGTACCAGCTTTTATACCAGCCACGAGGCTCTGCTGCTGCCTTATGAGGCAGCGCTGACGCGGCAGGATTCGTTGACCGGCGACTGGTATGATTGTTCGGCGCATATGTTATGGATTGGCGACCGGACGCGGTTCGACAATTCGGCGCATGTCGAATTCCTGCGCGGTGTGCGCAATCCCATCGGCGTCAAATGCGGGCCGAGCCTCGAACCCGAGATGCTGCTGCGCTTGCTCGACGAATTGAACCCATCGCACGAGGCCGGGCGGATCACGTTGATCGCGCGCTATGGCCATGACAAGGTCGAGGCGGGCCTGCCCAAGCTGGTTCGCGCGGTCAAGGCGTCGGGCCATCCGGTGGTGTGGTCGTGCGATCCGATGCATGGCAATGTGGTCAAGGCCGACAGCGGCTATAAAACCCGCCCGTTCGAACGCATTCTTGGCGAAGTGAAGGGTTTTTTCGCCGTTCACCGCGCCGAGGGCACCCATGCGGGCGGCATACATATCGAGATGACTGGCCAGAATGTGACCGAATGCACCGGTGGCTTGATCGACATTACCGACGCCAATCTGGCGGCGCGCTATCATACGCATTGCGACCCGCGTTTGAATGGGGCGCAGTCGATCGAACTGGCGTTTCTGCTGGCCGAGGAATTGAACCTCGAAGCCAAGGAGCGCGACAAGGCAGCGGCCTGATTTGGATGACAAGAAGGTGAGGGGCGGCTAAGCAGGGGCATGACCCTAGCCGAGCCCCCCCCCGCCGCCGCTTTCAGCCTCCGCCGTGATGGGGTAGCCATTGGGCTTGGCGCTCTGGCCGTGCTGCTGGCGATCATCCACCTCGGCACCGCCGCCGCGCAGCGCGAGAGTATGCAGGCAGCGCTTGCCGCTTCCGACAGTTTTTCCGCCGCGCAAGCGATGATCGCGCGGGAAACGGTGTTGATCGCCCATGCCAACGCGCCCGGCCTCGATCGCGATGTGCGCGCTGGTGAGTTGGTCCAGGCGATGCGACTCCGCCACGATACAAGCGCCGGCATCGAACAGATGACCGCCCGATCCACCCAATTGCGCGCCCAATCGCAAGCCGCCGCCGCGCGCGCGGGTGGGCTGGCGCTGGGTGAGAGTGCGTTGCAACTGGCGATTTTGATGCTGGCGGTGGCGCTGGTGCTGGACAACCGGGCGGTGCGGCGCGGTGCGATGGCGCTGGCTGGCGTTGGCGCGGCGGTCGCTTTGGCCGCTGGGCTGGGATTTTGGGGCTAGGCATGTTGGGGCGTTACGCATGAATTTTCACCTGTGGTGTCTCTACGCCGTCACCGTTTGCCTGATCAGCGCGACCCCCGGGCCGAATATGCTGCACATCCTGTCGCGCAGCGTCGAATTGGGCATGCGCCGGTCCTTGCCCGCGATGGCCGGGTGCCTGTCGGCGCTCGTGGCGATGATGGCGGCGTCGGCGGCCGGGCTGACCGCGTTGCTGCTGGCGGTGCCGGGGACGTTTGACGCGTTGCGGTATATCGGCACGGCCTATCTGGTCTATCTCGGCATCAAGGCGTGGCGCGCGCCAGTGGACAATGACGCGACCGGGGCGGAGGCTAGCCTAACCCCGCCCGCGCTGTCGCCGTTTGCGGTGTGGCGCGGCGGGTTTACCATCGCGATTTCGAACCCCAAGGCATTGCTGTTCGTCGCGGCGTTCCTGCCGCAATTCATCAATCCGGTGCTGCCCAAGGGGCCGCAATTTGTCATCCTTGTCGCGACTTTCGCGGTGATCGAGACCTGCTGTTACTTCACCTACGCGCTGGGCGGCCTATCGCTGTCGGCATGGCTCGAACGCCCCTCGGCGCAACGGTTGTTCAACCGCCTGACCGGGGGGGTGTTCATCGGGTTCGGCGCCTTGCTGTTGCGCTCGCAAAAGGGCTGATTACGCTCCGTCGTGGTGGTGATCGGGGCCGGCATAGCCGGGTAGATAGGCCGCTTCGGCGCTGCGTGCCATGCCGATCGCCTTTGGCAAGATCTTGTCGAATTTGCTCTCGACATGGCTGCGGCGGATGCGATCGCGAAAATAGTCGGCCCACAGGAATTCGGTATAGGGCGTCGACGATTTGGCATAGCCACCGCCCGCGCGCACCTCGCCAGCCAAGGCACGATAGGGGTCGTCGACCATTTTGCCGACATGGCGCGGCAAGGCGTCCCAATCGCACCGTTTACCCTCGCTGTCGTAGGCGTGGATCCAGTTGTGGCAGTCCATCACGGTAAAAAACCGCTTTTTTGACAGGTGGTTCAGTTTGGCCACCGCGCTGATCAAGACATGTTCGACGCCTTCGTCATGCAACGCGCGGGCGAGGTGATGATGGTCGATGATCCACCACGTATCGCCGGGCCCAAGCACGGCGGGGATCATGTGATGCCCGAGAAATTTGCCCCCGGCTTCGCGCACCTTACGCCATTGCGTGCGCTTGGCGGTAACTTCGCGCAAGCCCACGGTCATCTGCGTCGGGCGCAGATCCTTGATCGGCACGGGGTTCAAAATCGGCTCGATACGATGCGTCATGGCCATGCGGCGTCTCCTTTGAAAAAAAGGGGGGCTAGATAATGGCGTCCTGCCAGCCTGCAGCAGGCCCGTTGGCCGCCCCGTCGGCGGCATCGGCAACGCTGAAAGTTGACCCGGCGGCCAGTGCCCCCAACCCGGCCGCAGTCAGAACATCGCGCACTCGGTCATGCGCCCGGGCCAGTACAACCCGCTGGCCCACCGCCGCGCGGCCGGCGACAAATTCGCCCAGCGCGTCGATGGCGGTGGCGTCAAGGTCGTTGCTTTCCTCGAGGCTGACCACGATGACCGGCGGGGTCGTGGCGCCGATCCGGTCGGTGATCGCGGCAAACACGCTTTCGGCATTGGCGAAGATCAGCGGGGCATTGGGGCGATAGATCGCGACGCCAGCCATCGCCGCAGCATCGCCATGGCGGGCGATATCGACGAAATCATGACTATCGCCGACCTGTCCCAGCGTGCTGATCGAGGGGTGGGCGAGATCATACAGCAGCATGGCGATCGACAGGACAATCGCCGTCAACATCCCGTCGAGCACTCCCAGCACCAGCACACCCAGTGCCGCCGCCAGCGCCACCCAATGGTCGCGCCGGATGCGGAAGAGCCGCAGGATCGGCTCGGGGTTGAGCGCGTGGGTCAGCGCGGCGATCACCACCGCGGCCAGCACAGGTTCGGGAATACGCGCAATCACTGGCGCCGCAAACAGCGCCAGCGCGCCCAGCGCCAGCGCTGCGATCAGTGCGGCGGTGCGACTGGTTGCGCCCGCGGCCTCATTGGCGGACCCGGCGGAAAATCCGGCCCCCACCGGCATCCCCTGCACCAGCGCTGCGGCCAGATTGGCAAGGCCCAGCGCGCCCAATTCGCGGTTGGCGGCAATCGGATCGCCATGTTTGAGCGCCAGCGAGCGGATCGTGCCCCAGCTTTCGGCAAACAGGATCAGCGCGATCGGCACCGCCAGTTGGGCCAGACGCGGCACCAGCGCGAGCGGCGGCAGCGCCAGCACTGGCACCGACAGAGCCACTGGCCCGGCCAAGGCGACGCCCCAAGCGGCCGGATCGAACACCACGCCCAGCGCCACCCCGCCCAAAATGACGATTAACGCGCCAGGCCACCGGGGCAACTGGCGCAGCGCCAACAGTGCCGCCAAAGCGCCCGCGCCGAGCAACAGGCTGGGCAGGTTCCAATCCGCCCGCGCGTGCGCCAGATCGCGCAAGATCTGCCAGACCGGCCCCCCAGCCACGCTAACCCCGAACAGTTTGGGCATTTGTTTGAGAATGATCGTGATCGCCAGCCCAAAGGCAAAGCCGCGTAGCACCGGGCGCGAAATAAAGCCCGCCAAGCTGCCCAGCCGGAATAGCGACAGGCCGCCGAAAATCAGCGCCACCATCGCCACCATCGTGGTCGCGGCTGCCGCCTGCATCGCTGGATCAAGCTTGCCCGCCCCGCCAACGCCCAGCCCGATCAAGGCCGCCGCCAAAATCGCCGCGGAGGACGAGGTGGGCGAGATAACGGCAAACCGGCTACGCCCGACCAGCGCATAGGCGATGCCGCCCGCAATGCCCGCCGCGAGCGCACGACCGGGCGCAAGGCCCGCAATGCCAGCATAGGCCACCGCTTCGGGTAGCATCAGCCCGGCAATGCCAAAGCCTGTCAGAATATCGCGAATGTTCAATCGCATGGCGGATCTCCACCCACAGACTGACGCGCCGGGCGGTGAAAGCCAAGTCTTTTCGCGTAGGGATTGCCTAGCCGACCGGCATCACATCGACCGACACCGTCATCCGTTGCCCGCCCCCGCCAAGGAATACCCCGTCAATCGGCGCAACATCAGTATAATCGCGGCCCATCGCGGTGAAAATATGGTCCGATCCGACAAATACATTGTTAGTTGGATCAAACCCGACCCAGCCGAGCGCCGCGCCACACCACAAATCGACCCACGCATGGGTGGCATCCGCGCCGACCAACCGTGGCTGGCCCGCCGGGGGAATGGTTCGCAAATAGCCGCTGACATAGGCAGCCGGAATGCCATGTGCGCGCGCCGCGACGATCATGATATGGGCGAAATCCTGACACACGCCGCGCCGTTGGTGAAAGGCGTCAATCGCCGGCGTCTGGACCTCGGTCGCGGTGCCGTCATAGTCGAACCCGGCGTGGATCGCGGCCATGATCGCGCGCCCGGCCTGCATCACGGTCGCGTCGGGGGTGAAAAACGGCTGCGCCCAAGACGCGATTTCGGCGCTGCTGGCGGCCATCGGGGAGGCGTAGAGGTAGCTCGCCGGGCTCATCGCGGACAGGTCGCGGTGGGCCAGCGCGGCGGCGCGCACCTCGGTCACGGTCGGTCCGACCGCCATGTCGAGCGCGAAAGAGGGCGGCGCGACCTCGACCCGCAATCGGCTTTCGATGGCGAGTTTGGCCAAAGGATCGCGCATGGTCAGCCGGTGGCGATGGACGACCCATGGCCCGGTGTCTTCCTCGATCATCGCCGGGCGCGGCTCGATGGTCAGCGTAAAGTCATGCAACACCTGTCCGGGCCAAGGCGCCGGCTTCAATCGCAGGTTCAGCCGGGCAAGGCGGACAAGTCCGTCATAGCGCAGGTTGGTCAGGTGGCGGATTTCGTAAATCATGGGGTCATTATCATGCCAGCAGACTGGCCCGGTGGTCGGTGCCGGTTTTTTCAAATTGCAGGAAATATCGCGCCGAAATCGCATCCGACAGCGCCAGCAACCGCGCCTCGATATCCTGCAAAAGATCGGCATCGATCGCAGCGACCGTCATGCTGGTCAAAGGCGCGAGCAAAGCGCGCACGTCGCGCAGCGGGGCCTCGGGCAAGGCGTCTTCATGCAACGCTGGCAATGCCGCAATGTGCCGTTCGAGCGCGAGTACCTGATAGGCAAGGCTGCGCGGATTGTCGGGATCGAGCAACAACAGGTCAAACACCGGATCGCGCGCCGGCCCGGTCAGATAGCGCGAACGATAGGTGATCTGGCTGTCATACAGGTCGAGCAACATCCCCAACCGGTCCGCCTCATCCCCCACTTCGCCCAATTGCCGCAAGATGCGACAGATCGACAATGCGCGCTCGATCCGCCGCCCGATGTCGAGAAAGCGCCAGGCTGGGCCATGCACCATATCCTCCGCGCCCAGACCGGACAGGGCGGAAAACCGTTCGACCAATTCGCGTGCCACCCGCAACAAGGCGCCCGGTCGGTGCGACTCGAGCGCGGGCAGGGGCCGACTGGCGATACGCCAGAAATCCGGTGCGAACCGGTCGCGTAACGATAGGCCTACCCGCCGCAACGTATCAAGCAGCGCCGCCACACCGCCCGGCATCACCGCCTCGGCCAGCGCGGCGCGACAGGCTTGCGGCGCAGGCAGTTTGGCTCCGGCTTCGTCCAGCGCGCCCCATTCCGCCAGCACCCCGACCAGCCGCGCCCGAACCGCCGGGTTGCCACCCGCGCCCGCATCGACCTCGATCGAACTGCCCAGAATGGCGCGCACGATGCGCACGGTCATTTCCGCCCGCTCGCCATAACGGCCGAACCAAAACAGATTATCGGCTGCCTGACTGGCCAAAATACCGCCGCCGCGCCGAATGGCCGGGGTGCCGCCCAACATCGTTCCGCCAAATTGCGCCGCCGGGGCGTCATCGACCACGCAGACATCCGCCGACAGATCACCTTCACCCATCAACGTCGTCAACATCTCGCCCGACGGCGACAGGCGGGCAAAGCCACCTGGCATCACCGCCCATTCGCCCCCCGTGCCGCGCGCGACAAAGGCCCGCAGGGTAAAGGCGCGTGGCTCAAACACTTCGCCAACCAACGCGGGGGTGGTGGACAGTTCGACGATTTCCTGCGCGCAATAATCCATCGGGCGACGGGCCATCGCGGCCAGCAACGTGTCGCGTTCCGCCCGCGACAGGCTGGCGCCGGGCACTTTGCGGGCACCGGGCGGCAGACCTTCGACGGGACGGCCGAATGCCGGTGTGATGACCAATTCCTCCAGCCGGTCGCGTACCAGCGCCGCCTCCACGGGCTGGCCGCACCACCATGTGGCAACGCTGGGCAGGATCGGTGCCTCACCGATCAGCGCGCGGCACAAGCGGGGCAGAAAGGCGGCGATGGCCGGTTCCTCCACCACTTCGACACCGGGCCAATTGGCCATGGTCAGACCGCCGCGCCCCCACGCATCGGCCATATCGGGAACGCCGATGGTCGATCGCGCGTCAAAACTCAACGGGTCGAGCGAATTGGTGTCGATCCACCGCCACAGCGCGTCGATCCGCTTTGGTCCGCCGATGGTGCGGACATACAGCTTGCCCTCGATCACCGCCAGATCGCGCCCCTCAACCAGCGGAAAGCCGAGATAGCGAGCGAGATGCGCCTGTTCTGGATAGGATTGGTTGAAATGGCCGGGTGTCAGCAACGCGATGCGCGGCGCGTCACGCTGGCAATCCTGCGCGATCCCCTCGCGCAATTCGGCAAAGAAATGCGCCAGCCGCCGGGTGTTGATGTCCGACAGCAACGATCCGGTGCTGCGCGAGAGGGCCAGCCGGTTTTCCAGCGCATAACCGACCCCATTGGCCAGCCGCAACCGGTCGCCCAGCACGCGCCATTGGCCGCGTGGTCCCCGCGCCAGATCGGCGGCATAGACATGGATGTGATGCCCGCCCCGCGGCGCCAGCCCGGCCATTGCGCGGGCGAAAAACCGGCTGCCGGCGATGACGGCAGCGGGCAGGTAGCCCCCGCTGACCATCCGTTGCGGGCCATAAATATCGGCGGCCAGCGCCTCCAGCAGCCGCGCCCGCTGGGCAAGGCCGCGTTCGACCTCGGCCCATTCGGCGGCGCCAATGATCAACGGCATCGGGGTCAGTGGCCAGACCCGCTCTTCGTCATCGCCGGTCATTCGGAAACTCATGCCCAGATCCTGGATCTGGCGCGCAACCAATTCCTGCGCGGCCAGTCCTGACCCTTGGCTGAGGGCGAACAGGCCATTGGCCATCGTCACCCATTTTTCGGCCACCGGCCCGCTGGCGTGACGAAACAGGTCGCCCGCCACCACGTCGACCGGATAGTCCTTCAGCCGGTTAACGGCGGGCACGGCATGGGCAGGCATCGTGGCCAGCGGCTAGCCCAGCCCGACAGGGCGACGCAGATCGAGCGATATCGGGAATTCTCCTGCGGTTTCCTTGGGCGGCATCGGTTGATGCCCCGGTGAATGGCCATGATCGATAAAGCGCGATTTACGCCGCGCCTCGGCCTCATAGCTGTTCACCGGCACGTCGTCATAGTGACGTCCGCCCGGATGCGCCACATGATAGACGCATCCCCCCAAGGATCGCGTATTCCACGTGTCGTATATGTCAAAAGTCAGCGGTGCGTGGGCCGGCATCATCGGGTGCAGGCAATTGGCCGGCGCCCACGCCTTGTACCGCACCCCGCCGACGGCCGCCCCCGGGACGCCGGTCGGCACCAGCGGCACTTGGCGCCCGTTGCAGGTGATCAGGTGGCGCCCCGGTACGAGGCCCGTTGCATGGACCTGCAACCGCTCGGTGCTGGCATCGACATAGCGCACCGTGCCGCCAATCGCGCCCGTTTCGCCCAGCACATTCCACGGTTCGAGCGCATGGGCGATTTCGAGCTGTACCCCGCCGCCCTCGACCGCGCCATGGGTGGGAAAGCGGAACTGACGCTGCGCCTCGAACCACACCGGGTCGAAATCATAGCCCGCCCGGCGCAGGTCGGTCAGCACATCGAGGAAATCGGCCCAGACCCAATGGCCCAACATGAACCGGTCATGCAATTGCGTCCCCCAACGCACCAGTGCGCCTTCCTGCGGCTCACGCCAGAACCACGCGGCCATCGCGCGGATCAGCAATTGCTGGGCGAGGCTCATTTCGGCGGCGGGCGGCATTTCGAACCCGCGAAATTCGACCAGGCCAAGGCGCCCGGTCGGGCCATCAGGCGAAAACAGCTTGTCGATGCAGATTTCCGTGCGGTGCGTATTGCCCGTCACATCAACCAGCAAATTGCGGAACAGCCGATCGACCATCCACGCCAGCGGTTGCGGCTGATCCGGGCCTGGCACTTGCGCCAGCGCGATTTCCAGCTCGTACAGCCCGTCGTGCCGCGCCTCGTCGATACGCGGCGCCTGACTGGTCGGCCCGATGCACAGGCCGGAAAACAGATAGGACAGCGCCGGGTGCCGTTGCCAGTAAATCACGAAGGATTTCAGCAAGTCCGGCCGACGAATGAATGGCGAATCGAGCAATGTCGGCCCGCCCAGCACGATATGGTTGCCGCCCCCGGTGCCCACCGCCCGGCCATCGACCATGAATTTATCCGCGG
>CAIOKP010000045.1 GCA_903858875.1 uncultured Sphingomonadales bacterium | reverse complement strand
ATCTTTGGTCTGGCTACCGCCATTTTTGGCCTGTCGACCAATTACGCGCTGTCGTTGGCGATGCTGACGGTGCTGGGCGCGGCCGACATGATCAGCATGTTCGTGCGGGGCAGCCTGGTCCAATTGCTGACGCCCGAAGACATGCGCGGCCGGGTGTCGGCGATTTCGGGTCTGGCCATTTCCGCCTCGAACGAATTGGGCGAGATGGAATCGGGCATTGCGGCGGCCTTGCTGGGCGCGCCGGGTGCGGTGGTGCTGGGCGGTATCGGGGCGATTGTGATCACGGTGATGTGGGCGGTGTTGTTCCCACAAATCCGCCGCGCCCGTAGTTTTGAAATAGCTTGAGGGCCAAACACATGCTCGAACGGATCAATTATGCCGATGGCGGAACCGCACTGACCGGATGGCTGGCACGCCCGGCGGGCCCGGCGCGTGCCGCAATCGTCGTATGGCCGACGATTGCCAATGTCACCCCCGCGATTGAACGCCGGGCCGAACGCTTGGCGCAGGCGGGCTATCTGGCGTTGATTGGCGATTTCTATGGCGAGCCGGTTGCGAGTTTCGAAGCGTCGCGCCCGTTGGCCGATTCATTGCGCGCCGATGTTGGCGTCTACCGCGCCCGGTTGCACGCGGCGGTGGCGGCGTTACGCGCCCTGCCCGAGGCCGCAGACCTGCCCGTGGCGACAATCGGCTTTTGCATGGGCGGTCAGGCCGCGCTGGAATTGGCGCGCGATGGGGCTGACCTCGTCGCGGCGGTCAGCTTCCACGGCGTGTTCGGCACGGCCAGGCCTGCAGAGCCTGGCGCGGTGCGCGCGCGCCTCCTGATCTGCCACGGTGACGGCGACCCGCTTGCCCCGCGCGGCGACGTGCTGCGCCTGTGGGAAGAACTCGACGCCGCCGGGGCCCATTGGCATTTCCACAGCTATAGCGGCGTGCGCCACGGCTTTACCGACCCCGACAGCGATCACCGCGGCATGGCGATGCTCGGCTATGACACCAGCGCCGACCGGCAAAGCTGGGCCGCGATGCTCAGCCTGTTCGACGAAGTCTTCGCGGGCTAAACACTCACCCCTCGACCGGGACCAGCCCCTCACCCGCCAGCTTGCGGTAGAAACAACTGCGCGCGCCGGTGTGGCAGGCTGGCCCTTGGGGCTGGCAAAGCATGACCAGCGCATCCTGATCGCAATCGACGCGGATTTCCTCGACGCGCAGGAAATGGCCCGAAGTTTCCCCCTTAAGCCAAAGCCGCCCGCGTGACCGCGAATGGAAATGGGCCAACCCGGTCTCGCGCGTCTTGGCCAACGCCTCTGGATCCATAAAGGCGACCATCAGGATCTCGCGGCTCTGCGAATCGACGGCGATCGCGGTCAGCAATCCATTGGTGTCAAAGCGCGGCAGAAATTCCGCACCCTGTTCGCGATCGGCGGCGTGGCTGGACATCGGGCGGGCATTCCTTTGCGGCAGGCGCGCAATAGCGCGCGGTCGTGGGTGAAGTTGTTGCCGGATAACCACATATGAGGGTGAAAATCCACAGCCAGCACGATCTGCGCTTTATCTTTGGCCCGGTTTCCATGAAACAAAATCGTCACGGACTTGAGGGAGTTTGTGACAGGCCAACAGCGCGAATAGATAGCGCCACGGTTCAGGGAAAGAATGGGTAGCCGTCGTCAAGACAGAGCAAGCCCAGTGTATTT
>CAIOKP010000044.1 GCA_903858875.1 uncultured Sphingomonadales bacterium | reverse complement strand
GCGTGCGTGAACAGAGCGCTTATCTGCCGCAATCGGGCGTGCTGTTTCAGGGCACCATTTTGCAGAACATCACCATGTTCCGCCCCGAATTCGACGAAGTCGCGGTGGAAACGGCGGCCATGCTGGGGTTGGACGAAGTGGTGGCGACCATGGCGTTCGGGTTCGACACCCCGGTGGGTGACGGCGCCTATGATTCGCTGCCGCGCGGCATCAAGCAGCGCATCGCCATTGCCCGCGCCCTGATCAACAATCCCCGCATCGTCCTTTTTGACGAGGCCAACACCGCCATCGACACCACCGGCGATAATTTCCTCCGGGTCTGGCTGGAACGGGCCAAGGGCAAGCGCACCCTGGTCCTGGTCACCCATCGCCCCTCTTTGGTCAAATTGGCCGATCGTGTGTTCGACCTCAAGGACGGTCAATTGCGACCCCGCGCCCCCCGGGCGGGAGGTTTGATGTGACCAAGATGATGACCACGGCCTCCGCCAAGCCGGATACCAGCCAGGCGGTTGATATCTACAACCAGCATTTGGCCAGCAGCGCGCTGGGCGGATTTTCCGCCGCCTCGGATTTGGCCGCCTGCCTGCTGCCCCTGCTGCGCGCCCTGGGCTGGAAGGGCAATCCCCGCCACGTCGCCGAATCGCTGCCCCATTTCGCCAATGATCTTGACCTCACCGGCCTGCGCAACGTGATGGCGGCGCTCAATTACTCCAGCCGGCCCGAACGGATTCGCCTGAGCGAGGTGGATCCCCGCCTGGCGCCGTGCCTGTATTTGCCCGATAAGGGGGCGGCGTTGGTGGTGCGCAAAATCCGCGAGGACGGTGGCGTCGACGTCTTCGATGGCAGCCTCGGCACCTCGGTCACCCTGCAGAACCCCAGCGGCAAGGGCACCGTCTATTTCTTCACCCTGATGTCGGCCGATACCGGACCCTCCCGCACCGGCTGGTTCCGCACGGTTATCGAGCGTTTCCGACCCTTGTTCTGGCAAACGTTCTTTGTGACGCTGCTGTTGAATATCGCGTCGTTGGCGACGCCCCTTTTCGTGATGTCCATCTACGACAAGGTCATCGGCAGCGGCTCCATGCCCATGTTGCTGTCGTTCAGTTTCGGCGTCGGCATCGCGCTGTTGGCCGATACGGTGTTGCGCTCGGTGCGGGCCAAGATTCTGGCCTTTGTCGGCGCCCGGCTCGACAACATCATGGGCAACAACATCCTGCAGCACATTTTGTCGCTGCCACCCGGCTTCACCGAGCGCGCCACCATCGGCGCCCAGGTTGCCCGCGTGAAGGACTTTGAATCGGTTCGCGAATTTTTCACGGGTCCCTTGGCGACCGTCGCCATGGAACTGCCCTTCGCCATCTTTTATTTTGCCATCATCTTTTTGCTGGGTGGCATTCTGACCCTGGTCCCGGTGATCGCCACCTTTGCCTTTGCCCTGCTGGGCTGGTTGGTGATGCCCCAGGTGCGCAAGACCGTGGCGAGCGCGTCACGGGCCGGGGCGCGGCGTCAGGAATTCCTGATCGAGACCATGGGCAAGATGCGGGCGCTGAAGCTGTGCGCCGGCGAAAAGATCTTTCTGCAACGCTATCGCGAAATGTCCGCCCGCGCCGCCTTGGGCGGTTTCACCAACGGCATGTTCACCACCCTGGTGGGCACGTTGGGCAATATGCTGATCGTCAGCGCGGGCATGCTCACCATCGCGGTGGGCGTGCTCGGCGTCATCGATGGCGAGATGACCATGGGCAATCTGATCGCGGCGATGATGCTGGTGTGGCGCGTGCTGTCGCCGCTGCAGACCTGCATCACCTTGATCCAGCGCATCGAATTGGTGCGCAGCTCGATCCGCCAGATCGACGGGTTGATGACGCTGCGGCCCGAACGCGATCCCAAGGCGATGGTGCAGCCGTTG
>CAIOKP010000043.1 GCA_903858875.1 uncultured Sphingomonadales bacterium | reverse complement strand
TTTACGATTTTTATTCTTGGTTCCGTCCTCGCTGCACTTTCATGGAACCTCTCATCTCTTATTGTTTTCCGAGTCATCCAAGCCATCGCGGGCTCTGCTGACTATCCGACAGCAATGGCCATTCTTCTCAAAGCTCAGCGTTCGCTTCTGTCCGTTATACTTGAGTTCGGCCTCGGGTTGCGCTGATAGTACGATCGAAGTGGGGATGGTCCCCAATCCTACGTCGATATAATTGGCTATATCCTGCGCTCGTCTCCGGTCCAAAGACCGCTGGAACCCTTCCTCTGGGTCTTCATTCCGAGGCTCAACGGCACAGGTCTCGGCGAGCACGTCACTTGGCATAGAGAGCGTGAAAAAGCGATGCTTACCCTGCGTAAGCAGGCTGGCGGTGAAGCTAGGGCGCTCGCCCTGCTCAGTTTCCTGCGCGGGATCTGTCACCTCTTCGACGCCTGCAGGCGCATTGGTGTCTGCTGCCAATTTACTTACCTCATTTAGATCCCGGCCACTCAAATATTTCGGCCTCTGTATAATGCGGTCTATCGCAAGACTTGGCCCGGTTCGCAACACTTACGAACGGCTGGTCGTTCGGGGGCTTGAGCTCTGACGCCCCCCCGGCGCGCTGGACGGCAACGATTTGGGCGCGAAGTTGGCAGGTGCGGCCGCCGCCGCAGCAATGTATTCTAATGCATTCAAGATCTTGGTGGGAGACTTACCGATGTCCGCCGCCACTGGTAATCGAACACTGATTTTTGGGGTGGTGAACGGAGGGCAGCTCGGGCCAGTCCCTGCACGAGAGGTGCCGTTCCGGTCAGTCCTCCACCGCGGTCATTCCCCCACAGGGCTCTGCCCATATTTGCGCAAGACGTCATCGAAGGCCTCGGTCATCAGTTCCTGAAGGCTGAGGCAATGCTTTCGGGCGCAGGTGTGCATGGCCAACGACATCTCGGGCGAGAAGTAGCCTGCGATGGCCTTGCGACCGGCGCGACTTTTCGATCGAGCTGGTGTGCTGATCGACACTGTTGCAACGGCTGCCTCTTCTTTGTCGGGCGCGGCAGGCTGGGGTTGCGGTTTGGGGCTGACCTTGGGCTTGTCGGCCAGATTGGCAAAGCGGCTCATGCGTTTACGCGCCCTTATGTGCGGTGGCGAACATGTTCACATGTGCAACGGTCCACATGTGAAGATGGGTGATCTCTGTGGCTGCCTTGCCCTCGGGCTCGAACTCGATCACAGAGGCACCTGCGGCACTGGCATGGCGGTAGACCGCCCTATCTGGCAGAATATTCGGGCAAGCCTCGATCCCAAAGCCCCTAACCAGTTCAGCCGCCTCCTCGCACATGCGCGGCGCATGGGGCGGGCCAGCGGTGAAAACCACAAAGGCAGGCTTATCGAACAACCGCACCAGACTGACCGTGGTCTTGATCGCTGCGAGATCGAAAGCACTGGGACGGCAAGGGATCAGCACCAGATCAGCCACCTCAACCGCCCTGCTGACCGCACTGTCAGCATGAGGCGGCGTGTCGATCACGATGAAGGTCGCGCCTTGGGCCTTGGCCGCATCAACTTTTGCCTGGATGCGCGGCGGCGCGCAGTCGATCACCTCTGGCGCCTTGTCCGCGCGCCAAGCACCCCATTGGCTGGCGGTGGCCTGCGGGTCGGTGTCGATGATGAGCGTGATCGCGCCCGCTGCTTCGGCAGCAGCAGCGAGGTTGACCGACAGCGTAGTTTTGCCCGAGCCGCCCTTCTGGCTGACTATGGCTATAATGGTCATGGTGATTTCCTTGCCCGTTCACATGGGAACGTGTGGGCTTGTGAGACTGTGGACCTTTGGACGCGTTATGTGCTGGACAGGTTCACCCATCTGGGCCGACGCGCCGCTCCATGCTGGCCATCAGCCTCGCGGTGAGATTGGCCAGAGGTCCAGCCTGCGGCTCGATCAACTGATCAGGCGCTGGGGCTTGTGGCGAGGCCTCTCGGGCATTGCGCTCTGTCGCGCGGAACAGTCCGACGAGATTCACCCCTGCCGAGCCCGCCCGCCGCACCATGCCCGCCAGACAGCGTGCCGGTGATCCAACCCGATAGCGGTGGCCAGGTGGCAATTCGGCGTTCCGGTCGATCAGCAACACGCTGAGCGCCGCTCGTTCCCGCCCGAACTGCTGGCAAGCCCGACCCCAGGTGCTTTGAGCGATCCCAAGTCGTCCGCAACTGCGCCACGACGCCTCGACAAGGTTGGGCCAGGTCGGCCCGCCCAGCGCCTCGACGATGCCGCGATAGCTCTCGGTGGCGACGACCAGCGCCGTCGCGGGCCGGATGCGCTCCAGCAGATCGCTGGGCCGCGCGGTACGCC
>CAIOKP010000042.1 GCA_903858875.1 uncultured Sphingomonadales bacterium | reverse complement strand
GGCGGTGTCGCCTATGTCTATGACGAGGCGGGCAACTTTGCCGATCTGGCCAATCTGGCACAGGTCGATCTGTTGCCGGTTTCGCCACATCGTGATGAAGACGATGGCGCCGGCCGGCCGCAACAGCGGACCACCAGCGTCATTGATCTGGGCATGGGCGACATGCTGCATCATGATGCGGAACGGTTGCGCATTCTGCTCGAACGGCACCATTTGCACACCGGTTCGGCACGCGCCCGCGCGTTGCTGGACGATTGGGCAAACACGCTGTCGAAGTTCATTAAGGTGATGCCGCGCGATTACGCCAAGGCATTGAAGCAAATCGAGGCCGAGCGTCTGCAGGCCGAAACCGTGGCTGCGGAATAAGGAAGACCAACATGGGCAAGGAAACCGGTTTTCTCGAACTCGACCGCCAGGACCGCAGCTATGCGGACCCGAAGGAGCGCGTCCACCACTATAAGGAATTCGTAATTCCGCATGCGGAGCCGGCGCTGCGCGCGCAGGCGTCGCGTTGCATGAATTGCGGCATTCCGTACTGTCACAACGGCTGTCCGGTGAACAACATGATCCCGGACTGGAACCACCTGACGTATGAGGGCGATTGGAAGAATGCGCTCGAGGTGCTGCATTCGACCAATAATTTCCCCGAATTCACCGGGCGCATCTGTCCCGCCCCTTGCGAGGCGGCCTGCACGCTGAACATCGTGGATCAGCCGGTGACCATCAAGTCGATCGAATGTGCGATCGTCGACAAGGGGTGGGAAAACGGCTGGATCGTGCCGCAAGTGGCCGCGCACAAGACCGGCAAGTCGGTCGCCGTCGTCGGATCCGGTCCGGCGGGGCTGGCCGCAGCACAGCAATTGTCCCGCGCGGGCCATTCGGTGACGTTGTTTGAAAAGAACGACCGGGTCGGCGGGCTGATGCGCTATGGCATCCCCGACTTCAAAATGGAAAAGCACCTCATCAACCGCCGCATGGTGCAGATGGAGGCCGAAGGGGTCGCCTTCCGCACATCGGTCGAGGTGGGCGTGCATGTGTCGGTCGAATCGCTGAAGGAAAACTTCGACGCGATCGTGCTGGCCGGTGGGTCGGAAGATCCCCGTCCGTTGAACATTCCGGGCTATGAGCTGCCCGGCGTGCGCTTTGCGATGGAATTTCTGACGCAGCAAAACAAGCGCAATGCGGGCGATGATGAAATCCGCGCCGCGCCGCGCGGCAGCCTGACCGCCACCGGCAAACATGTCGTGGTGATCGGCGGCGGCGATACCGGGTCTGACTGTGTCGGCACGTCGAACCGTCAGGGCGCCGCATCGGTCACCCAGCTGGAAATCATGCCGCGTCCGCCCGAAAAGGAAGACAAGGCGTTGAGCTGGCCCGATTGGCCGTTGAAGCTGCGCACCTCGACCAGCCACGACGAAGGCGCGGACCGCGAATTTGCCGTGCTGACCAAGCGTGTGGTGGGCGAAAATGGCGTTGTTACCGGCCTCGATTGCGTCCGCGTCGAATGGGTTGGCGGCAAGATGCAGGAAATCGCCGGTAGCGAGTTCACGCTGAAGGCCGACCTCATCCTGTTGGCGATGGGCTTTGTTGGCCCGCGCAAGCAGGGGCTCCTCGATCAAGCGGGCGTCAACCTTGACGGGCGCGGCAATGTTGCGGCCAACACCAATGACTATCGCACCAGCGACGAAAAGATCTTTGCCTGTGGCGATATGCGCCGCGGCCAATCTCTGGTCGTCTGGGCCATCCGCGAAGGCCGTCAGGCCGCCCGCGCGGTGGACGAGGCGCTGATGGGTGTGACGCAACTGCCGCGTTGATCGGCCGAACCTGCCTAACACAGGGGCGCGGCGGCTTTGGCCTGCCGCGCCCCTTTGCGTCGGGGTGAACGCGCTACGCGGGCATGGATCATTCGCCATTACCGCTGTAGAGCAGCGTCGCGCAACTCCGCCGCCCGAGGAAATGGAATGCACTGGCTGGCCCGCCGCGAAGGATGGAATACGCAAGGCGAGGATGCCCGCGGCGCCGCCGATGTCGATTACGCCCGCATCATCCATTCCGCCTCCTTCCGCCGGTTGCAGGGCAAGACCCAGATCCTGAACCTGGGTGACAGCGACTTTTACCGCACCCGCCTCACACACAGTCTGGAGGTCGCGCAAATCGCAGGCGGTATCGCGCGCCAATTCGCGCAGGATTATACATCGCATCCCGCCTTTCCCCATTTGCCCGACCCAGCGATGATTCAGGCAGCGGGCGCCACGCATGATCTCGGCCACCCGCCGTTTGGGCATGGGGGCGAGGTCGCGCTGAATTATTGCATGCGCCATGCGGGTGGCTTTGAGGGCAACGGTCAGACCTTGCGCATCGTGGCCCGGCTGGAAAAATTTTCAGCCCACGCCGGTGCGAATTTGACGCGGCGAACGATGCTGGCGGTGCTGAAATATCCAGCGCCATTTTCGCGCGTGACCCATCCGGCGCAGATCCCCCGCCTCGATCCCACATCGAGCGCGATCCGCATCATCGACCGCGCCGCGTCGAAACCACCCAAATGCTATCTCGATGGCGAACAGGCGGTGGTCGACTGGATTCTGGCGCCGCTATCACCAGCCGACCGCGATGCATTCACCGATTTCACCCCGCCCGCAGATGCGCGCCACGGCAAGGCCCGGCACAAATCCTTCGATTGTTCGATCATGGATATGGCCGACGACATTGCCTTTGGCGTCCATGATCTGGAGGACGCGCTGGCGCTTGGCCTGATCGATCAGGCACAATTTCGCCATCATGTGACCGAAGATGCCTGCGCCGACTTTCTCAATCGGTTGAAGGACAAATATCCCGCGGAATTCGGCAATGACGTCTATGAAGGCCTTGTCGCCGCACTGTTTGGCGAGGGCGGGCGGCGCAAGCGGTTCATCAGCCGACTGGTCCATTACTTCCTTACCCATTGCCGCATCGAAGCGCGCGACGAATTCGCAGAGCCGCTGATCCGATATCGCGCCGGGATGGAGCTTGCGGCCAAAACCTTCCTCGACG
>CAIOKP010000041.1 GCA_903858875.1 uncultured Sphingomonadales bacterium | reverse complement strand
TCTGATGCCTGCGCGGATTGCGGATGATTTGAATCAGTCTGCGCGTGATAAGCGGCCGGCGGCGTTAGAGCGGCGTGCCATGCGCGTTTTTGATGATCGACCTCGACCGGTTCAAGGCGGTGAATGATACGCTGGGCCATCCGGTGGGCGACCAATTGCTGGCGCAGGTCGCTGGGCGGCTAAAGGTGTTGATGACCCGTAACACAGTATGCGGACGGTTGGGCGGCGATGAATTTTGCGTGGTGTTGCGGGATGCCAGCGAATTGGGGCTGATCGATCGGTTGGCGCAAGCGATCATTTCGGATCTGTCGGCACCCTATCATGTCGAGAACCACGAATTATCGATCGGCGCCAGTATCGGCTCGGCGCTTGGCCCGGCCGATGGCGGTACGGTCGAGACGTTGATGTGTAACGCCGATGTCGCGCTCTATCGCGCCAAGCGGGGTGGGCGCGGTTGCCATGCGGCGTTTGACGCGGCAGTGCAGGACGAATCCGGGCCAAAAGCGCGGCTGGAACAGGCCTTGCAAATGGCGGTCGCGCGCGAGGAGTTCGAACTGGTGTACCAACCGGTCGTCGATGCGATGACCGAGCGCGTGGTCAGCGTTGAGGCGCTGCTGCGTTGGAACAGTCCGGACATGGGGCGGCTGTTGCCCGACCGCTTTCTGACGCTGGCGGATGAGACTCGGTTGATCCTGCAGATTGGGGCGTGGGTCCTGACCCAGGCCTGTCGTCAGGTCGCAGGGTGGCCGGGCAATGTGCGGGTGGCTGTGAATGTCTCTGACCAACAGGCGCTGGATCCGGCGTTTATCGACCATGTGGTGACCGCGTTGATGGTCAGCGGCCTTGCGCCGCAACGCTTGGAAATCGAGGTAACCGAAGCGATTTTTCAACGCGATCCGGCGACCGCGCGCGCGACGCTGGACCGGTTGATCGCGTTGGGCTGTTCGGTGACGCTGGACGATTTCGGCGCAGGCGCCGCGTCGATCAGCTTTCTGTGCAGCTTGCACTTTGCAGCAATCAAGCTCGACCGGGCGCTGATCAAAGGGGCCGCCCTTGGCAACGCCGAAAGCGTCGCGATGATCCGTGCCGTGGCCGCCTTGGCCGAAAGCCTCGAGATGGTCACCATCGCCAAGGGCGTGGAAACCGAGCCCGAGTTGGAGATTGCCTGCGCGCTGGGGTGCGGCCGATTACAGGGTATCGCTTATGGCGGCCCAATGGCAGCGAGCGAGATCGAACGTTTGTTCAACCGGCCCAAAGGGGTCCTGCAAACAGGCTGATCATCGTTGCATGAAAAAGGCCGGCGGGGATGTCCCGGCCGGCCCTTTGTCTTCGTCCGAGGACGTCGCAGATCACGCGGCAACCAGCCCTTTGACCACGCTTTCAAACAGCACGCGGCCGTCTATCCCGCCCTGTGCCGCTTCGACATAGCGTTCGGGGTGCGGCATCATGCCCAGCACATTGCCCGCCTCGTTCAGCACGCCTGCGATGTCGCGCGCCGACCCGTTGACTGGCTCGGCATAGCGAAAGGCCACGCGGCCTTCGCCTTCGATCCGGTCGAGCGTCGCGGCATCGGCGAAATAATTGCCATCGTGGTGGGCGACTGGGACCGTGATCCGCTGGCCCTTGAAATAGCGGTGGGTGAAGGCGGAGCTGTTATTTTCGACCGTCAACGCGACTTCGCGGCACACAAAACGAATGCCGGCATTGCGCATCAGCGCGCCGGGCAGCAAGCCTGCCTCGGTCAACACCTGAAAACCGTTACAGACGCCCAGCACCTTGACGCCGCGGCCCGCCGCCTCGATCACCGCGCGCATGATGGGCGATCGTGCCGCCATCGCGCCCGAGCGCAGATAGTCGCCATACGAAAACCCGCCGGG
>CAIOKP010000040.1 GCA_903858875.1 uncultured Sphingomonadales bacterium | reverse complement strand
GCGAGGCGCATCTCAACCTGAAGTGATCCACCTTGCTGGGGCGGGTGTTGCGCCTGCCCCAGCGTTTTCCAAGGTTTTGTCTTATGCGCCTGCGCCTGCTTGCCACGCTGCCGATAATCGCGGCGGCTGCCATGATCGTATCCCCTGTCCATGCCGCCGAAACGGAAACACCCAGCGCAACCACCCACGCCGCCAACGCCAGAGCTTTGGCCGAGGCACCGCTGGCCGACAGACGCGACGAGGCGTTTGCGACGCGGGGCTTCATTGCCACCCGCAAGGATCCGTTTATCCGCGATGCCGATGGCCATGTGGTGTGGAATCTGGATGCCTATGCCTTCGTCAAGGGCGCGGCGCCCGACACCGTCAACCCAAGCCTGTGGCATCACACCGGCCTGCTGGCCAAGCACGGACTGTTCAAGGTTACAGATCGAATCTGGCAAGTGCGCGGATTCGACATCGCCAATCTCACCTTTGTGCGTGGCGACAAGGGCTGGATCGTGATCGACACGGGCACCACAGTGGAAACCGCCAAGGCGGCGTGGGATCTGGTGGTGACACAGCTTGGCAAGGCGCCGGTCAGCGCGATCATCTACACCCACAGCCATGTCGACCATTTCGGCGGCACGGCGGCATTCATGCCCGATCTGTTGGCCAACGCCCCCATTCTTGCCCCCAAGGGTTTTCGCGAAGCGGCGGTCAGCGAAAATGTGATCGCCGGGCCAGCCATGGCGCGGCGGGCAACCTATCAGTTTGGTGCCACGCTGCCTGCTGCCGTGGACGGATCGCTGGGCTCTGGCATCGGGCTTGGCACGCCCAAAGGCACGCAGGGACTGGTGCCGCCCACTGCCGATATTGACACCAATGGCACCGAATTGGTGCTCGACGGCGTGAAAATCCGCTTTCAATTGACACCGGGCACCGAGGCGCCAGCGGAAATGAATCTGGGCTTTCCAGACTGGAAAGTGGCCGATCTGGCTGAAAATGCCAATGTCAGCCAGCATAACATCCTGACCCCGCGCGGCGCCGTTATCCGCAATGCGCGCGGCTGGGCACAGGGGCTGACCGAAGCGATCGCATTCTTCGCCGGTTCCGAGGTGTTGATCACCAGCCACGGCTGGCCACGCTGGGGCTCGGGCGAGATCACCGACTACCTGTCCAAACACCGCGATGCCTACGCCTTTCTACATGACCAGACCGTGCGCTGGATGAACAAGGGGCTGAACGGTGATGAAATCGCGGCGAAGATCAAGCTGCCCCCCGCCTTGGAAAAGGAGTGGTATGATCGGCCCTATTACGGTTCGCTCAGCTTCAACGCGCGGGCCGTCTATCAATATTATCTGGGATGGTATGATGCCAATCCGGCGCATCTTGCGCCCCTGCCGCCGGTCGAGGGCGGGCGGCGCTATGTCGAGGCGCTGGGCGGAGCCGAAAAGGTAAGAACACTGGCGCAGACCGCCTTTGACAAAGGGGACTACACTTGGGCCGCTGAACTGCTCAACAAGGTAATTTTTGCCGATCCGGGCGACAAGGCGGCACGCGAACTGCTGGCGCGCGCCTATCGCCAACTGGCATGGAGCAGCGAAAATTCGGTGTGGCGCAATATCTATCTGACCGGCGCGCAGGAACTAACGACCGGCGGCGCCCCCGCGAGTGCCACGGCGGTTGGCGCCAAGGCGGGCATTGCCGCATCCCTGCCGCCGGATGACCTGTTCGATG
>CAIOKP010000039.1 GCA_903858875.1 uncultured Sphingomonadales bacterium | reverse complement strand
TAGATCGAATAGCCCATCCGATCGGCCGGGTGGGCGTTTTGCATGATCCCGTGGAACTTGAAGCCACGAACGCCGTGGTTCTCGACCAGATCGCGGGCCTCGCGGGCGCCCAGCTTGCCCTTGTGCGGATCAATCGAGGCGAAGGGTATGCAAATGTCATCATGCTTGGCCGCGAATTCGGCCACCTCGTAATTGCTGATCCGCTTGGCCCCAATGCCGCTCTCGCAATCAACCGTGAACAGGCAGAAGGCGATCTGCTGTTCGCGATATATTTCGACAATCTCGGACATCTTGGGCCGTTCGCGCGGCGCCTTGAAATAGGCGCTGGCAGCGTCGAAATACTGGCCCATCACAGGATCCTCGGGATCATGACAGGAGACTTCGGCGTGAACATGGACGTCGATGGCTTTGATTTTGGAGAGGTCAATGGTCATATCGGTTTCCTAATTCGGGCAGGAAGATCAAAAAGCGCAGGTCAGACATGATCCGCTTGTGCCGTTGCAAAGCTGGGGATGAACGGCAGTGTGGCGGCGATCAGGGCGTCGGCAAATGCAGGGTCATTGATGTGCGCGTCAATCACCTTGAAATCCACATGGGCCGGCAGCGCCTGTTCGCATTGCTGGGCAAAACGGGTCGGCAGGTCGGGCCGATAGAGCTTCCCCTCCGTGCTGTCATGGCTGGAAAAGCCACCAAGCGGGATGTGAAAGCTGACTGGCCCTTTGGCATCCGCTAAAATGCCGCCCAAGTGATCGGCTAGAAGTTGCAGATCATTTTCGGTCGTTCTGACGGCGGTCAGCGCGGCATTGTGAACATGGAAATCCCGCCCACCGAAAGGTGCCTCACCCTTGGCCAATTCACTGGGCATGATGAAAAAGTCGATGTTGCCGGGCGCGAAAATCGTGGGGATGCCGCGAGCGATCGATGTTGTCGCCCGGTGTGGCCCGGTGGCGCAGATGCCCTGATGAAGGAAGTCATTGATTTCGACGAGAGACATGTCAACAACTGCCGCAACATTGCGTTCGCCGGCAATCGCTTCCAGCGTACGCCCGCCATTGCCGGTGGTGTGAAACACCATGACTTCGCAGCCTTGCGCTTCCAAACCCTCGCGCACACGGCGCATACACGCCTCGGTCGTCCCGAGCGTGGACATCAGCACCAGCGGCTTGTCATTGGGGCCAGCAGGTTCGTAGACCTTGGCCATCCCGGCAACCGCATAGGCTCCGCCGCGATAGATTTCCCGCGAGATCGAATTCAGCCCCGAAATATCGCACACCGAATTGAACATGGCGATATCCTTGATCCCGACAAAGCCTGCGGTCATCCCCGAGGCCAGGGTCGAAATCATCACCTTGGGAACGCCAAAGGGGAATGTCTGCATCACCCGCGTGCCCAGCGTTGTGCCCATCGAGCCGCCAATCGCGATAATCCCCGAAATGGGATCCTTTTCGTTGGCCGCGTGGGCAATCTTGATCGCACCTTCGGTCATCTTCTCCAAAATTTCGCCCTCATGGCCAATCGCGCGAATCTTTTCGAGCGTCATGCCGCAGGCCGCCGCGACCTCATCGGGGCCGATCTCGGCGCCGGGAATGACCTTGCGCACCGATGGATCGAGATGAATGACGCTGACGTCCGCGTTTTCGAGTTCCTTGCGCAAAAAGGCAGCTTCAATCTGCTTGGTATCCTGCGTCACGATCATGAGAATTTTTTTCTTCGTCACTCCAAACTCTCCCAAGTCCGTTTCCATCATTATTGCGCCCGTTCATTCGAAAACGCTGCAAACCATTCCAGAGCAGCCGGATTCCTCATCGCATCCTTGCTGGCGACCTTATTGATCGGCTCCCCCATCAAGAGGCGACGGACAGGAATTTCCATCTTCTTGCCGGTCAGTGTCACGGGAATGGCCGGGGCGGCGAGGATTTCATCGGGCACATGGCGCGGGCTGCGCTCTGCCCGCAGGCGCGAGCGAACCTGGGCAATCAGGCTGTCGGAGAGTTCAACGCCCGCGGCCATCTCT
>CAIOKP010000038.1 GCA_903858875.1 uncultured Sphingomonadales bacterium | reverse complement strand
GCGTTGATCGCCTGCCCCAGCGTGACGCCCGCCACCGGCATGGTGTTCGATTGCCTCGAACAGATGTTGGTCCCGTTGGGTTTTGCGGTGCATCGTTTTATCGCGGGCGATGCCCCCGATGGCCCGGTCGAAAACCTGTTCGCGGTGCGCCACGGCCCCGTGGGCAGCCGCCATTTCAGCTATGCCGGCCATGTCGATGTCGTGCCGCCGGGCGAGGGGTGGACCAGCGGACCTTTCGCCCCGGCGCGGCGCGGCTCGGCGGAGACGGGCGAGCTGATCTATGGGCGCGGCGCGGTCGATATGAAGGGCTCGGTCGCCGCGATGGTCGCCGCGGTCCGCGATGTGCCGCAGGAGGCCGGCACGATCAGCTTTATCATCACCGGCGACGAGGAAGGCCCGGCGAAATACGGCACGCTGGCGTTGATCGACCACATGGCGGCGGTGGGCGAACGCCCCGACCTCATTCTGGTGGGTGAGCCGACCTCGGTCGCGCGGTTGGGCGATATGATCAAGGTCGGGCGGCGCGGCAGCGTCAACATCTGGATCGATGTCGAGGGGCGCGAGGGGCATGTCGCCTATCCGCATCTGGCCGACAATCCGCTGACCCGGCTGGTCGCGATCCTGGCCGAGCTGGACGCGGTGGTGCTGGACGCGGGGACCGAGTGGTTCCAGCCGTCGAATATCGAGATCACCGATGTGACGTGTGGCAACCCTGCGACCAACGTCATTCCGCCGCGCGCGGGGGCGCGGATTTCGATCCGGTTCAACGATCTGCACACCGGGGAAAGCCTGGCGCAGCGGGTCGCCGCGATCGCCGCGGCGCATGGCGGAACCACCCGTCCAACGATCTCTGGCGAGGCGTTTCTGACGCTGCCGGGGGCGTTTTCGGCGCTGGTGGTCGAGGCGATCCGCGCGGAAACCGGGCGCGAGCCGGAGATTTCGACCAGCGGGGGCACGTCCGATGCGCGGTTCCTCAAAAACCTCGCGCCGGTCATCGAGTTTGGCCTGTGTAACGCCACGATGCATAAGCGGGATGAGGCGGTGGCGGTCGCCGACCTGGAGGCTTTGGCGCGGATTTTTGCGCGGATTGCGCGGGCGGCTTTGGCCGGGTGATTTAAAGGGGCGAGGCGGGGGCCATCGCCCGCCGCCCCCCTATCCCCCATACGCCATAGCGCGCCATTGCCCCCCGGCCATAGGCTTGGTAGCGGTGCGGATTAAGGCAACACGGGGTGCATGGACGGCCATGGAAAAGCGGCTGACGTATTATATTTTGCTCGGCATGGGGTTGGGCATCGCGCTCGGTTTTGTGCTGCATGGCGCTTATGATCCAAAGGCGCCGGCGTTGCTGGCCTGGGCGGATTATTTGAAGCTGTTGCCCGATGTGTTTCTGCGGCTGATCAAGATGATCATCGCGCCATTGGTGTTTGCGACGATTGTCACGGGCATTGCCGGGATGGGCGATTCGACGGCGCTGGGCCGGATGGGGGCCAAGGCGCTGGGGTGGTTCCTGTGCGCCAGTTTGGTGTCGTTGCTGCTGGGCATGGCGCTGGTCAATCTGTTCCAGCCGGGGGCGGGTCTGTCGATGACCGCGCTGGTGCCGGTGGGGGAATTGGCGACGGGCCAATTGTCGCTGCGCCATTTCGTGCTCGAGATTTTTCCGGACAGCGCCTTGGGTGCGATGGCCAATAATAATGTGCTGCAAATTCTGGTGTTTTCGGTGTTTGCCGGGATCGCGCTGTCGGCCATCGGGGCCAAGGGCAAGATCCTGCTCGATGCGGGCGAGGCGCTGGTGCAACTGATGTTGCAGATCACCGGCTATGTGATGCAATTTGCGCCCTTTGCGGTGTTTGGCGCGATTGCCAGCATCGTGGCGCAAAAGGGGCTGGGCATCATCGTCACCTATGGCGTGCTGGTCAGCGAATTTTACGGCGGGTTGCTGTTGCTGTGGGTCGGCCTGTTGGCGGCGGGGGCGGTGTTCCTGCGCGGGCGGATTTTCGCGCTGATCCGTTATATCCGCGAGCCGGTGCTGCTGACCTTTTTCACCGCGTCGTCGGAGGCGGGCCTGCCCAAATTGTTCGAACAACTCGACCGGTTTGGCGTGCCGCGCCGGGTTTCGGGCTTTATCCTGCCGCTGGGCTATGGGTTCAACCTCGACGGTTCGATGATGTATACCAGCTTTGCCACGCTGTTTATCGCGCAGGCCTATGGCATCCATATGCCGATCGGTACGCAATTGCTGATGCTGCTGACGCTGATGGTGTCGTCAAAGGGCATCGCCAGCGTGCCACGCGCCAGCATGGTCGTCATCGCCGCGACGCTGACCCAATTCCACCTGCCGGTCGAGGGGATTGCGCTGTTGCTGGGTATCGACACGTTCCTCGACATGGGGCGGTCGGCGACCAATGTCGTCGGCAATGCCGTCGCAACGGCGGTCATCACCCAATCCGAGGGCATGTTGCAGCCCGAGATGGACCCCGATGGCCCCCACGCGCCGACGCCGCATGATACGGCGGAGCATGGCCGGCGGGGGTTGCATATCGATCCGGTGCAGTAGGTTTTCAAAGGGGTAGGGCGAGGGCCCTTGCACCTACCCCTTCCTCTTCTCCAAAACCTTCGCCTTAAACCCACACAAATCGACCACCGGACACCGCCAACATTCCGGCGTGCGCGCCTTGCAGATATAGCGGCCGTGCAGGATCAGCCAGTGGTGCGCCCCGACGCGAAACGGCTGCGGTACCTTTTCCTCCAGCCCCTTTTCAACCGCGAGCGGCGTTTTGCCCTTGGCCAAGCCGGTGCGATTACCAACGCGGAAGATGTGGGTGTCGACCGCAAAAGTCTCTGCGCCGAACGCGCAATTGAGCACGACATTGGCCGTCTTGCGCCCCACACCGGGCAGCGCGGTCAGCGCATCAAGCGTGCCCGGCACTTCGCCGCCATGGTCGCGCACAAGGATCTCGGCCATCGCCATCACGTTTTTGGCCTTGGAATTGAACAGGCCGATGGTCTTGATATGCGCCTTCAGGCCGTCCTCGCCCAGGTCGAGCATGTCCTGCGGCGTCTTGACGATCTCGAACAGGCGTCGCGTCGCCTTGTTCACGCCGACATCGGTCGCCTGCGCCGACAGCGTTACCGCCACCAGCAATTGATAGGTATTGCCAAAGGCCAGTTCGGTCTGCGGGTCGGGATTGGCCTCGGCCAGCCTTCGGAAGAATTCGAAGATGTCGGCTTTTTTCATGATGGCGGCCTTTGAATTTCAAGAAGCAGGGGGCGATGGCCCTCGTATCTAGCCGTTACCCCGTCACAACCCCAAAACTTGGGCCATCCCATACCGCCCCGGCTTCTGCCCGATCAGCCAGCCCGCGCCCTTGACCGCGCCGCGCGCAAAGATCCCGCGATTTTCAGCCAGATGCGACACCGCCAACCGTTCATTATCGGCCAGGAAATGCACCGTATGATCGCCCGCGACGCTACCCCCGCGCAAGCTGGCAAAGCCGATCGTCCCCGCCGCGCGCGCGCCGGTGATGCCGTCACGCCCGCGCACGGCGACATCGCCCAACGCCACATCGCGCCCGCGCGCCGCCGCCTCGCCCAGCAGCAGCGCGGTGCCGGAGGGGGCATCGACCTTCATGCGGTGGTGGGTTTCGACGATCTCGATGTCCCAATCATCGCCCAACCGCCGCGCCGCTTCCTCGACCAGCCAGGCGAGCATATTGACGCCGAGCGAGGTATTGCCGGTTTGCAGCACGGGGATGGCTTCGGCGGCCTGATCGATCAACCAGTGGTGGCGTTCCTCCAGCCCAGTGGTGCCGATCAGGATCGGTACGCCCGCCGCGATCGCCGCGTCGAGGTTGGCCTCCAGCGCGGCGGGGGCGGAAAAGTCGATCAGCACATCGCTTGCCCGCGCCAGGGGGGCAGGGTCGCCGCTGCGGTCGATGCCGCCGGACAGCGTGTGGCCCGACGCCACGATCGCCTCCGCGATGGCGTGGCCCATGCGTCCCGCGTGACCGATGATGCCGAATGTAGCCATTTGTGTTCTCCTCGTCGCCGGGCGTCATGGGGGACCGGGCGGCAATCCGCAATATCGCGTTTTGCGCTAGGCGCGATGGGCGGCGCAGGCCGGGTCGGCGGGAATGGCGAGGGTGCGTAGGCCGGGGGCGAACCCGTCGATCAGGTGCAGCCGCCCCCATTGCGGATCGCCAAGCGCGGCATGGCCCGCCAGAACGACGCGGATCGCGGCCATCGCGGCAAAGCTGCCGACCATGCCGACGAACGCCCCCAGCACGCCATCGGCGGCGCACGTGTCGCAATCGGCCGCATCAAACGCATCGCCGACAAAGCAGCGATAGCAGGCGTGATCGGGCAAATGCCCGGCGAAATTGGCGACCTGCCCCTGAAACCTGCCGATGGCGGCGGAGGTCAGCGGGATGCCGGCCGCGACGCAGGCGTCCGATACCGCCAGTCGCGTGGCGAAATTGTCGCAGCCGTCGAGCACCACCGTCGCGCCGGCGATCAACGTCGCGGCATTGGCTGGGGTGAGGCGGGACTGGTGCGCGGTGACGGTGATCGCCGGGTCGAATCGCGCGACCCAGCTTGCCGATGCCGTGGCCTTGGGCGTGCCGATGTCGGATTGGGTAAAGATCGTCTGGCGTTGCAGGTTGCTGGCCTCGACCGCGTCATCGTCGATCAGCGTCAGCCGCCCGATGCCCGCCGCCGCCAGATATTGCAGCGCCGGGCTGCCGATGCCGCCACAGCCGATCAGCACGACATGCGCCCGGGTCAGCGCGACTTGGCCCGCGCCGCCGACCTCGGGCAGGACGATGTGGCGGGCAAAGCGGGCGAGGCGGTCGGGGGGAAGGATCATGGTCTTGGGGGTTTAGGGAGAAAAGATAAGGCGGGCTAGCCCCTCGCGCGCGCCATGCCGTGTTCCGGCGCGGCGAGGCCTCCGCTGGCGGCGGATGCGGGGGAAAAGGGCCGGCATTGTGGGCGCCCGTTGTGCGGCGGGCGCGGGGTGGCCTTTGTGCGAATGACCCGGGGGCGGCCAGTTGGTCCCGCTGGGTTCGGCCTTGACGCCCGGCTGACAGATGGCGGGTCAGGCTCGCAAAAAGCCGCCATCGGGTGCGTCAGGGGCGTTGGTAGGGCGCTGGTGGCGTGGTCCACGGCTTTGATCCGACACCCACGGCCCAACAACGCCGGCCCTTCGATCACCCCCCCAGACTTGCGCTTTGCCGGGGGAGGTGGGGTGCGTTTAACCGATATGGTTGGTGTAGGAAAGGGGGGCGTTACGAACCAGCGTTCTGGTTGCAACGGCCCCGCCCCCAAAAAACCTGATTTAGTGTGCTGCACCGGTCTGGGCTGGGCCAGCAGTATTGGCTACAGTCGCCGCAGTGTTTGCGGCCGCGGGCGGCGTTGCCGCGGTTGCGGGCGGCGTTGCCGTAGTCGCCGCCGTGCTTGCGGCCGCGGTTGGCGTTGCGGTTGAAGGATTCGCCGCCACCGCTGGCGTAGTCACAGGGGCAGGCGTTGCGGCTACCGCAGGCGTGGCAGGTGTTTCGAGTTTCGCCGTTTCACCTTGGCGGTCCATCTTGACCTTCAAGGGGTTCGGCTTGAGGTCGTTCAGCGACCCGTTCGTGGCATCCACGCCAGCGCCGATAATTCCGCCGAACATCACGTTGCCGACCAATGCCGCGCCGCCGCCGCCGGACGTTTGGCTGTTCACATGCGCGTCGATGGTTTCATAGCCAGGCTTGGAAATCTTGACCGAAAAGGCTGTCTTGCGCTTCAGATTGAGCGAACACGGGGTTTTGCAGTGAATCCCGTTGGACAGCTCCGCTTCGGCACCCGCAGGCTCGGATTCAATCACGAAGCTTTGGCTTGTGCCGCGTACAATCGTGGCGCAGCCTGAAAGAGACGTTGTCAAAAACAGCAAGCAAAGAATCTTCTTATTCATAAAATGCCCCCTCAATAACTATCGTTAAAATTGGATAGCAAATAGGGATGTAATTTCAATGGAATGCCAGAAAAATAACGAAAAGATTAATCGATATCCGACGATATAAGCGCAGAATTTCACTCTGCGCAACGGATCGCCGGAAGACGTCACAGGGAGCGCGAGGGGGTAACCCCGTAGCATCTATCCCCTGACACTCCACAGCTTATGCACAGGCATGCCAACAGGCGGCGCACAGACTTGTGCACCGCCCGTCAACAGCTTGTACCGGGGTTATGAGATCAGCTTTCCAGCTGGCGCAGGAGCGAGCGCACGTCGCCGTCCATGTCGGCGTCGCGGGTGCGCAGGTCTTCGATCAGGCGGACGGCGTGGATGACCGTCGAGTGATCGCGGCCGCCGAATTTGCGGCCGATTTCGGGATAGCTGCGCGGGGTCAGGACCTTGGACAGGTACATGGCGACCTGACGCGGGCGGACCACGGCGCGGGCGCGGCGCTTTGACGACATTTCGGTGCGGTCGACGCGATAGAACTGGCACACGGTGCGCTGGATCTCGTCGATGGTGATACGCTTGCGGTTGGCCGACAGGATGTCGGTCAGTTGGTCCTCGGCCAGCGCGAGGCTGACGGGTTGGCCGGTGAGCTGGGCGTAGGCGATCAGCTTGTTGAGGCCGCCGACCAGTTCACGCACGTTGCGGTTGATGGTGCGGGCGAGGAATTCGATAACGTCGCCGGGCACCATGACCGAGGTAAAGCGCGCGAGGCGGTGTTCGAGCACGGCGCGGCGCAGGTCGATGTCGGCGGGCAGGATGTCGGCAACCAGCCCCATCGACAGGCGCGACAGCAAGCGCTGTTCGACGCCGTCGAGCGCCTGAGGCGCGCGGTCGGCGGCGAAGACGAGGCGTTTGCCCTCGGCCAGCAGGGCGTCGATCGTGTAGAGCAGTTCTTCCTGCGCCGATGCCTTGCCGATGATGAATTGGATGTCGTCGACCAGCAACAGGTCAAAGCCGCGCAGGCGCGATTTGAACTCGATCATCTGGTTTTGACGCAGGGCCTGGACGAATTCGACCATGAAGCGTTCGGCGCTGCAATAGAAGATGCGCGCGCGCGGGTGGGCGGCCAGATAGGTGTGGCCGATGGCGTGCATCAGGTGGGTCTTGCCCTGCCCCGTGGCGGCCTTGAGGTACAGCGGCGAGAATTGCGGCGCTTCGACAGCGGCCATGCGCTGGGCGGCGTTGAAGGCCAGCACGTTCGACGTACCGGTGACAAAGCTTGCGAAGGTGAGCGAGGGGTCGAGGCCGATCGAGGCCAGGCCGATCGCATCGGTAATGCCGGTCGCGGTATCGCCAATCGTCAGGCCGACGGCGCGGCTGGCGCTGCCGTCATTGGCCGGGCGCGACAGGCCGCCGTCGCGGGCCAGCCGCAAGTCGGGCATGGCGCGGCGACCCGGTTGGGCCGAGATGCGGACATTGCGGACATCGCGCGCGATTTTCCACGCTAGGGTGAGGCGGTCGGCAAAGCGATCAGCGACCCAGTTGGCCGAAAATTCGGTGGGCAGGTAGAGGTCGAGTGTGCCGGTGTCCTTGCAGAAGGGGCCGAGATGAATCGGACGAATCCACTGGTTGAACAATTGCTGGCCCAGGTCCTTGCGCAGGCCCTGGCTGATATCGGCCCAATCTGCGGCCAGATCGAGCGCGTCTTGATCTTCGACAGGTGCAAGCCCTGCGGCTTTGCCTTTGGCAGCCGCTGTCTCTGTACGTCGGCCGCCCCAAACGGTTCCTGTCACTATTAATCGCTCCCGTTTCGTAGACCGTCGTTCGGATGAAACTGACTGGATCACACGCCAGGCCGGTTGTGCTTGCGGCCCGCGGGCACAAACGAACAACAGACCGGCTGTGGACACCCCACAGGCAGTTCACCGTAAAATCATGGTTCTCGTGAAGCCCGAGGGCGCAAGCGCTCCGGACGAGCTATGTCTATGGGCGTTTGTGGGGGGAGAGCAAGGCGCGTTTTTGCAAAAGATTTGAAATAATTGGCTTGACACCAGCAGAGCGCCGCTTTTCTGCGGAATGGCATAAGTCATTGAATTAAAGTGTAAAAATTTAAACGTATCGCCCGAATCGCGGGAAAAGCGTCGGTTCGATCTGGCGCTGTGTTCGCGGTGGCCTGGGCCGTGGCAAGGCCATAAAAAAGGCCGGTGGGATCCCCACCGGCCTTTTTTAAATACTAGTACTTAAACTGAATTCTGGATCAACTAATTCCTAGCTGATTCGCGAATCAGAGGGCCGCCACAGCCTTGGACAGGCGCGACAGCTTGCGCGAAGCGGTGTTCTTGTGAAGCACGCCGCGCGCCACGCCACGGTCCAGCTCGGGCTGAGCTGCCAGCAGGGCGGTAGCAGCGGTAGCCTTGTCGCCACCTTCGATGGCCGACTCGACCTTCTTCACAAAGGTGCGGATGCGCGACAGGCGGGCACCATTGATCGTGGCGCGGGCTTCGTTGCGACGGATGCGCTTGCGGGCTTGCGGCGTATTGGCCATGTTTGTCCTCTGTCATGGCCGTTGACGGCCGCATATTGCTAGAAACTAAAAAACAGTCGTGGACCAGCCAGCGGACCGAAGCCCAAGCGACCGATACCATCGGAAAGCGCGGCCCTTACCCAGCCAATGCCGAATCGTCAAGGCGTTGGTAGCGGCAGAGGCGCTACTTCTGGCACGCGGGGCACCAAAAGCTTGACCGGCTGGCCTGTACCCCGCGCACGATCGGGGCGCCACAGCCATGGCAGGCCTCGCCCTCGCGTCCATAGACGCGCCAATTGGCCGCGAAATAGCCCAATTCGCCGTTCGGTTGGGCGTAATCGCGGATCGTCGAGCCACCCGCCGCGATCGATTCGGCCAGAACATCGCGGATCGCGCGCACCAGCGGCGGCAGGTCCTTTTGGCGCACTGCGGCGCCGGCGCGCTGCGGGCTGATCCCGGCGCGGTGCAGCGCTTCGCAGACATAAATATTGCCGAGGCCCGCCACGATGCCCTGATCGAGCAACAGCACCTTGACCGGCGACACCCGCCCGGCCAGCGCCGCGCCCAGATGCGCCGCCGTCAGATCCGGCCCCAACGGCTCCGGCCCCAGCGCGGCCAACGGGCCCCAGGTATCGAGCGCGGCGCTTTCCACCAGATCGACCGAGCCGAACCGCCGCGCGTCATTCAACGCCAGCACATGCCCCGCCTCGGTCGTCAGGATCAGATGGTCGTGCTTTTCGACCGCATCGGGATCGATTCGCCACCGGCCCGACATGCCGAGGTGAAACACCATCGTCTGGTCGCGGTCGGTATGGATCAGGCCATATTTCGCCCGGCGCGACAGGGCGGTAACCCGCGCGCCGGTCAGCACTTGCACCAGGTCCGGCGGGAAAGGGCGGCGTAATCCGGCGCGGCGAACCTCGACGCGGGACAGGCGCTTGCCCGCCAGATATGGGGTCAACCCGCGCAGGGTGGTTTCAACTTCGGGAAGTTCGGGCATTGTGTCCTCATATCCACCTTTGCACCGCGGCTCAAACTCTCCTAAAGCCTCCCGCATGAGCGAACAGGCGATGAACGAGCACGACACGGTCTCCTTTGGATATGAGGAGGTCAGCCCAGAGGACAAAACCGCGCGCGTCGGCGCGGTCTTTTCCAGCGTCGCAAAGAAATATGACATCATGAATGACGTGATGTCGGCGGGCATGCACCGTTTGTGGAAGGACACTTTCGTCCGCCGGGTCAAGCCGCAGCCGGGCGAACAGATCCTCGACATGGCGGGCGGCACCGGCGACATCGCGTTCCGCATGGCGGCGCGCGGCGCCAGCATCACCGTGTCGGACATCAATCAGGACATGCTGGACGTCGGCGTCGAGCGCGCGATGGAACGCGGCATCGATGGCCTCGTCTGGTCGTGCCAGAATGCCGAGACGTTGAACTTTCCCAGCCGGTCTTTCGATGCCTATACCATCGCCTTTGGCATCCGCAACGTGACGCGCATCGACAAGGCGCTGGCCGAGGCGTACCGGGTTTTGCGTTTTGGCGGGCGGTTTTTCTGCCTCGAATTTTCGACCACCGAATGGCCAGGCTTCCGCGAGGCCTATGACGCCTATTCGCACAAGCTGGTGCCGCAATTGGGCCAGATGGTGGCAGGCGACGCGGAGAGCTATCGCTATCTGATCGAATCGATCCGCCGGTTCCCGCCGATGCCGCAGTTCCAGGCGATGATTGAGGACGCCGGTTTCGTCCAGACGCGGGTCGAGCCGATCCTTGGCGGGCTGGTCGCCATCCACAGCGGTTGGAAGGTGTAAGGCCCCCTCGTGACGTCTTCTGCCACTCACATCCTGCGCCTCCTGAGTTGGGGGCGAATTTTGGCGCGACATGGCGCCTTGCGGATTATCGAGGAGGGGTTTGCCACGCCCGCCCCGGTGCGGCGGCTGTGCCGGATCGCGCGGTTTGGCACGCGCCAGCCCGCGGTGCCCGACTATGCCGGCGCGTTTCGCGCGATTGGCCCGGCCGCGATCAAGCTGGGTCAGACGCTGGCCACCCGCCCCGATGTGGTGGGGGAGGAGGCGGCGCATAATCTGTTAAGCTTGCAAGATCGCCTGCCGCCGGTGCCGTTTGCGGCGATTCGCGCCGAGATCGAGAGCGCCTTTGGCCGCCCGATCATCGAATTATACGCCAGCATCGAGGAAGAACCCGTCGGCGCGGCGAGCATCGCGCAGGTCCACCGCGCGGTCACGCCCGATGGCCGCACCGTGGCGGTCAAAGTATTGCGCCCCGGCATCCGCGAGAAATTCGCCCGCGACATTCAGACCTATGAATGGGCCGCCGCGCATCTCGAGGCCTTGGGCGGCGAGGCCGACCGGCTGCGCCCGCGCATGGTCATTGCCAATTTCAAACGCTGGACTCTGCGCGAACTCGATTTGCGGCGCGAGGCGGCGAGCGCATCGGAACTGGCCGAATTGATGGGCGGTGTGCCCGGATACCGCATTCCGGCGATTGATTGGGATCGCACTTGCGGCCGGGTGATGACGCTCGACTGGATCGACGGGGTCAAGATTTCCGACATGGCCGCCTTGCGCGCGGCCGGGCATGATTTGCCCGCGCTGGCCAAGCGGTTGGTCACGGTGTTCCTGACACAAGCGGTGCATCTGGGCTATTTCCATGCCGACATGCATCAGGGCAACCTGTTCATCGAGGCCGACGGCACGATCGCGGCCATCGATTTCGGCATCATGGGCCGGATCGACCGTCGCGCGCGGGTATGGCTGGGCGAGATATTGCATGGGTTGACCACTGGCAATTACCGCCGCGTCGCCGAAATCCATTTCGAGGCGCGCTATGTGCCGTCGTACCATTCGCTGGACGAATTCGCGACGGCCTTGCGCGCGGTGGGCGAACCAATGCGTGGCCGCGCGGTCAAGGACCAGTCGGTCGGGCAAATGCTCGACGGGCTGTTTGCCATCACGCGCGATTTCGACATGGCGACCCAGCCGCATCTGTTGCTGTTGCAAAAGACGATGGTGATGGTCGAGGGTCTGGCGACGCAATTGTGGCCCGACATCAATATGTGGGAAGTGTCCGGCCCGTTCGTCTCGACCTGGATGCGCGACGAGATGGGGCCAGAGGCGGCCATCGCCAAGGCATTGCAGGATGGCGTCAAAACCATCGCCCGCCTGCCCGACCTGTTGCGCCGGATCGAGGACAAGTTCCCCGCCAAGGGCGGCGCGCCCGAACAGCCGCCTTTGCCCGATGTGCCGTTGATGTGGGGCGGGTCGGCCAATGGCGATCCGGCGGACGCGCGTGGTAAACGAAATCCTAACCCTTGGGCGCGATATATCGGGGTATTCCTGATGGGGGGCGTGGCGGCATGGTTGGGGTTGCGGTTGGGTTGGCCGATCTGACGAGCGAGGCGGGCGGGGTATCCCCCGCGCCCGCCGCCTCTGATCGGTTTGCCCGTTGGCCACAGGGGCGGGCGCTGGTTTTGGCGCTGGTGTTGCTGGGCGTGCTGATCGCCTCGGCGCTGGTGCCGCTGACGGTGGGGCGCGGCGAGGAAGCCCGGCCGCCGAGCATCGTCATCGCGCATAATGCCGCCGCCGCCGATCGCCCGCGCGACGATGATCTCAAATTGTACGATCGCGCGATCAGCCGGATTACTCACGGCGAGAATTACTATGACTTCATCGTCGCGGAACACCGGCGGGCCGATTATCCGGTGCGGCCGGGGGTGGCGGTGCGCTTGCCGACGCTGGCCTATCTCGATGCCGCGATGGGTGTCGATGGCGACCGGCCGGCGCCGATGGCGATGGCGGTGGCGGTGGCGTTGATGATCGGCGTGATCGCGGCGTGGTGGGGGCGATTGGGTGCCGAAGGCGTCGATCCCTCGATCCGCCGGATGGGGACGGCGCTGATCTTTTTTGGCGCGTCGCTGGGGTTGAACCGCTATTATTTCGTGTTGCATGAATTGTGGGCGGGGATGCTGTTGGCGCTATCGCTGGGGTTGCACCGGCCGGCATTGCGGGGCGAGGGGCGCTGGCTGGGCGCCTGGGCCGCCGCCGCGCTGGCGCTGGCGATACGCGAGCATAGTTTGCCCTTTGTGTTGTTGATGGGCGCGATGGCGGGGTGGCGCGGTGCGTGGGCCGAAATGGCGGCTTGGGGCGCGCTGGTCGCGGGTTTTGCGTTGGGTATGGGTATCCACCTGCACCTGATTGCGGCGCATACGCTGCCCAGCGATCCTGTGGGGCCAAGCTGGCTGGCGCTGCGCGGGCTTGGCGGGTTTTTGTCGAATGTCGTGCTGTCGTCCAACCTGCGGTTTATGCCGCATTGGATCGCCGGGCCGCTGACTATCCTGATGATCTTTGGCTGGGCCGGGTGGAACAGCCGCGCCGGGGTGACGGGGACATTGCTGTTCCTCGGCTATGCGGCGGCGTTCATGATCGCCGGGCGGAATGATAATTTCTACTGGGGCGCGGTGGTGACGCCGGCGATGGCGCTGGGGCTGGCCTTTGTGCCGATGGCGGCGCGGTCGTTGGGGCGGGCGGCTTTGGGGGTTAAGGGGTAGGCCCGAGGGCAATGGCCCTCGCATCTTGCCCCGCTTTGTTCTATTACCCCCCGATGCAGACCAAACGCATCCTGCTCATCATTGGCGGCGGCATCGCGGCGTATAAGTCCTGCGAGGTGATCCGCCTGATCCGTCGTGCAGGCGGCGAGGTGACTTGCGTGCTGACCAAGGGCGGCGCGCAATTTGTGACCGAGATGACGTTGGCGGCGCTGTCCGAACATCCGGTGCATAGCAACCTGTGGGACCTTAAAAACGAGGTCGAGATGGGGCATATTCAATTGTCGCGTGCGGCCGATCTGGTGGTGGTGTGCCCGGCGACGGCGGATATCATGGCCAAGATGGCGGCGGGGATTGCCGATGATCTGGCGACGACGCTGTTGCTGGCAACGGACAAGCCGGTTTTGGCTGTCCCTGCGATGAATGTGCGGATGTGGGAACATGCGGCGACGGTGGCCAATGTCGCGACGTTGCGCGCGCGCGGCGTGACGGTGGTGGACCCGGACGAGGGCATGATGGCTTGCGGCGAATATGGCGCGGGGCGTTTGCCGGAGCCGGAGGCGGTGCTGGGCGCTATTCGCGCGGCGTTGGGGCAGGCCGGTGCCGTGCATGGGGCGCTCGCGGGGCGGCATGTGCTGATCACCGCGGGGCCGACGCATGAGCCGATCGACCCGGTGCGCTATATCGCCAATCGGTCGAGCGGCCAGCAGGGCTTTGCGATGGCCGAGGCGGCGGCGGCGGCGGGGGCAAAGGTGACGCTGGTGGCGGGGCCGGTGACTTTGCCGACGCCGCGCGGGGTGACGCGGGTGAATGTCCAAACCGCGCGCGAAATGGCAGCAGCGGTCGAGGCCGCCTTGCCCGCCGACATTGCGGTGATGGTCGCCGCGGTCGCCGATTGGGCGCGCACCGAAGACCGCGGGGGTGTGCCGTTGATCGAACACCCCGCCACGCTGTCACGGCTTGCCAAAGTCTATACCCATGCCGCGATCAGCGAAGGTCTG
>CAIOKP010000037.1 GCA_903858875.1 uncultured Sphingomonadales bacterium | reverse complement strand
GTTGCAGATCTGCCCTCGTTTGCGTGCACGCCGGCCAACGCGCCGATCGAAGCCGCCATCTGCGCCGATCCGGAACTGGCGGCCTATGATCGGGCGATGGCGCTGGCCTATCCCCGCATGAAGCCGGCCCTGCGCGCAACGCAAAAGGCCTGGCTGGCCGAACGCGACCGATGCAGCAGCGTCCCAAAGGTCAAAGTCTGCATTCGCCGGGCCTATACCCGTCGGCTGCTGATGGAGGGCGGCGTTTTCGGGACCAGCCAAAAGCCGGAACGGGCGACTGTCCCGACATACCTTCGCAGCAAGGATGACGGGCCGGGCGGATTGGCGCTGCTGGATGTTGGCGGTGGCAAATATGTCTATCATCTGTGGTCCACCTATTTCAGCTATGCCTATAGCGAGGATCACCCGCAGGAAATTTCGGGTGACCTGTTTGGCGTGATCACAATGCGTGACGGGGTTGGCCATGACGCAGCGGCAAACATTTGTGCTGTCACCATCAAACCAAACGGCAATGCTTGGGTTGTTTCGGCGGATTCCGACTGCTTGGGGCTGAATAACAATCCGCGTGGTACCTATGTCCCCAGGCGGACATAAAAGCTTCGCGATACAGTCGCGCGTGGCCACGCCCTGCCCCTAAGCATTCGTTCAGTTCCATGCTATACGTCCACCGCGACTGAACGGGGGGACGCGGCAATGGCAATGGTAACGGGACTGTCGGGCAACGAAATCTATTGTCTGGCGATGAAGGATCTGGCGCCGGGCGAGATTGCGGTGGGCAATTCGGTGCAGTCGATGGGTTTTCTGGGTGCGATCGCGTCGGGATTTCGCGGCGTGGTCGGTGGCGAGATCGAGCAAGTGTCGCAGGCGGTCGAGGCCGGGCGGCAATGTGCGTTTGACCGGATGGTTGGCGAAGCAAAGGCAGCCGGCGCCGCGGGCGTGACCGGGGTGACGGGCGAACTGAAGGATTTTGCCGGCAACACCGAATTCCTGTTTGTCGGATCGGCGGTGATGCCCGGCGTGAATCCTGTCGCAACGGGGTTCTTTTCCAGCGCCGGCAGCGCGCAGGAATTGTATTGCAACATCGATGCCGGCTATCGCCCGATCAGCCATGTGTTCGGCAATGTTGCCTATAGCATGGGCGTCGGCGGCGGGCTGATGGGATCGCTCAAGACGATGATGCGCGGCGAAATTTCCGAATATTCGGATGTGTTCAATCACACCCGCCATCTTGCGCTGGAACGCATCGTTGCGCAGGCGCGGCAGTGCGGCGCCAATGCCGTGGTCGGCATCCAGACCCGCATCATGTTCTGGCACGGCGCGCACGAAATGGTGATGACCGGCACGGCGGCGCAAAATCCCGCACTCGGCAGCACCGCGCAGCCCGTGACCAGCGACCTGACCGCCGAAGAGCTATGGGCAATGACGCAACTGGGCGTTGCGCCGATCAAGCTGCTGATTTCCGCCTCGATCTATTCGCTGGGCATGGCCGGCGGGTTCAAGGCGATGATCAAGTCGTTTACGCGCGGCGAAATCAGCGATCTGACCTCGCTGATCCACGATGCGCGCGAATCCGCCATCGGCCGCCTGAAAAGCGAAGCCGACGCGCTGCGCGCCGACGATGTCATCGGTGTGAAGACCTATATCGCCGAAATCGGCAACGGCCTGGTCGAATTCCTCGCCGTGGGCACCGCCGTGAAGCGCCAGGACGGTCTGGCGGTCGCCACCCCGCATCTGCCGGCGCAGGCCATCATCGCCGACCGCGACACCTGGATCGACGGCACGATCGGCTTTACGCTCGATCGCAAGGGCTGATTACCGCGCGGCTGGAACCAGATCGAGCGGCGAGTGGGCCAGTGCCACCAGCCGCTGCGCCTGTTTCCAGTCGGCGGCGAGCCACGTGTGCCACTGCTCCGGCGGCAAAATCAGCGGCAGACTGACAATCCCGGCCAGTGATCCCTCGGTCGTCACGATCGCGTAACTGGGCACCTCGGAATCGCGCCAGATGCCGGCAAAGGCAATCACCGGCCGCCCCGGCACGGCCAGCCATTCGCCCCTGCCCGCGCGCGTCACGCAAAACGACGTGGCAGGCACCAGGCAACGGTATTCGGTGTGGCGCAACGTGCCGATCCAGAACGGGCTTTCCAGATTGCGCAC